>DATAXG010000127.1:0-7898 GCA_036273055.1 Acidimicrobiales bacterium
CGAAATGTCGATACCTGGGGGTTGAGCTCATCAAACAAAGTGGGGGACATGGCGCTGGCTTCTCAGGATGCCGCGGATGCGTCGGCCCGAGCCGACGGGATCGAGCCTCCGGTTCGAGCCTCGTCGACCGCGCGACAAAGGCTGAATCCGACCAAGCTGGCCTACCTGATCGGCCCGGTAGCGTTCGCCGTGATCATCGTCCTCATGCGCTACGGCTACGTCGCCCAGGTGCGCTGGTGGGTCTGGCTGAGCCTCTTCGTCGCCATTGCCGTGGTCAACGCCGCAGCGGACCGCTTCTACGAGATCCGGCCTGGCCTCCTCTCCCTCAACCTGCGCGTCGTCAGCCAGGTGGTGGCCTGCACGCTCGCCATCTACCTGACCGGGTGGGGTCCCGTCCTGTGGGCGGCCTACGTCTTCATCGCGCTGGAGAACCTGGCGCGGGTCGGCTCGCGGGTCTGGAAGGTGATGGTTGTCTGGAGCCTCCTGGGCATGGCCGCCGGCCAGTTCGCGCTCGCCCAAGGCTGGCTGCCCTCCGAGCTCAAGACGTCGGAGGCCGCCTCGCTGACTGCCATGGGTGCCTTCGTCCTCCTCTTCGTCATCCGGATGGCCGGCGCCATCATGGAGCAGAACGAGACGGCGATGGAGCAGAAGGAGGTGGCCGAGTCGCATCTGCGCATGAGCGAGGACCGCTTCCGCTCGCTCATTCAGAACTCGTCCGACGTCACGATGATCCTCGGGGAGGGGAGCGAGTTCCGCTACGTGTCCCCGGCGATCAAGGAGCTCCTGCAGTACGAGCCCGAGGAGCTCGTCGGCCAGATCTCCACCGACTTCGTCCATCCCGAAGACATGGACATGGTGCGCCGGCTCCTCGGGGACGAGTTCCAGGCGAGCGCCGGGACGGCGGCGCTGGAATTCCGGATGCTGCGCAAGGACGGCACGACCCGCGATGTCGAGGCGGTGGTCTCGAACCAGACGGGCCGGCGCTCCGTGGCCGGCTACGTAGCCAATATCCGCGACATCACCGAGCGCAAGAAGTTCGAGGCGCTGCTCGCCTTCCGCGCTCTCCACGACCCGCTGACCGGGCTGGCCAACCGGCAGCTCATCCTCGACCGCGCCCAGCAGATGCTGGTGCGGGCCCGGCGCACCGGCGTCCCGGTGGCGGCGCTGTTCATCGACCTCGACAACTTCAAGGACTCCAACGACTCCCTCGGTCACGGTGCGGGCGACAAGTTGCTGCAGATGGTGGCCGGGCGCCTGCTCGGCATTCTGCGCTCCGGTGACACCGTCGGGCGTCTCGGGGGCGACGAGTTCGTCATTCTGGCCGAGGGCGTCTCCTTCGCCCGGGGTCCCGAGATGATCGCCGAGCGCGTGCACGAAGTGCTCAAGCCCGCCTTCCACCTGCCCGGCGTCGACGGCATGTCGATCACGGTCTCGGCCAGCATCGGGATCGCCGTCGGCGACCGTCCCTCCGCCGAGGACCTGCTGCGCGACGCCGACATCGCCCTCTACCGGGCCAAGGGGGCTGGGCGGGACCAGTCCGTCCTCTTCGAGCGCTCCATGCAGTCGGCGGCCAAGGAGCGGCTCACCCTCAAGTCGGACCTCGAGTCGGCGCTCGACGACAACGAGTTCAGCGTCCTCTACCACCCGATCTTCGACCTGGAAGGGATCGAGATCCAAGGTGTCGAGGCGCTCCTGCGCTGGGAGCACCCGACCCGGGGCCCCATCGCACCCGATGTCTTCGTGCCGGTGCTGGAGGAACGCGGCCTCATCATCGACGTCGGCCGCTGGGTGCTCAACGAGGCCTGCCGGGAGGCAGCGGCCTGGTGCCGCAAGGGGCACGGCGCCAGCATGTCGGTCAACGTCTCCATGCGCCAGCTCGAGTCCGACCAGCTGGTGATCGACGTCCGCGACGCGTTGGCCACCAGCGGGCTCGACCCCGCCATGCTCATCCTCGAGGTGACCGAGTCGACCCTGATGCGCGACTCCGTCGCCACCGTGGCCCGGCTGAACACCTTGAAGGAGGTGGGCGTCAAGGTGGCCATCGACGACTTCGGCACCGGCTACTCCTCGCTGGCCTACCTCCGGCAGTTCCCGGTGGACGTGTTGAAGATCGACCGTTCCTTCGTGGCCGACATGAGCCGCTCACCCGATGCGGCGGCACTGATCCATACGCTGATTGAGCTCGGGCACACCCTCGGGCTCGTGACGCTGGCCGAAGGGATCGAGACGCACGAGCAGCTCGAGGGGCTACGCGCCGAGCGCTGCAACCAGGGCCAGGGCTTCCTCTTCTCCGGTCCCGTCAACGGGGTGGAGATGGCCGACCTCCTGGAGATCGCCGAGGCGGGCAAGCCGATCACCGCCGTGGACCCTGCGCCCTCCCGCGGTGGGGTGGCCCGGACGGCCCGGCCGACGCGGCAACGCGCCGCGTCGGGCAGCGGGCCCGGAGGCAGTCAGCGCTAACCCGGTGCGGCGGGGGCGGTCAGTCCCCGAGACGGAGCGCGACGGCAGCGTCGGGCTCGAGCACCCGGAAGTTGAGGCTCTCCTCCAGGTAGAGGCGCACGACGTCGGCGTCGTGGTCCAGGTACCCGATGGACAGGTCCTGGCCGCTCTCGATCTTGAAGTCGCCGCCCCGGAGGCTGATCACGACGCCGTCCTGAATGCCGGGCGCCCACACGAGGGGCCCGCCGAGGATCTTGCGCAGGTGGTCGAGCAGCAGCTCCCCGCCCAACTCCGTGCTCTCGACGATCGTGGTGTACATGTCCGGGCAGATGGCCAGCCCGTAGGGGCCGCCGATGCCGGCCTTCCGCAGCGCGTTGACGGCGCGGGCCACCGCGTCGGGGCCGTTGGCGACATCCCCCACGACGACGGGCGCGTGCGACGTGGCCTCGGTGATGCCGCGGAAGCCGGCGGCCTTGTGGCCGTGGAAGACGGTGACGTTCTCGCCCAGGGCGATCTGGAGGATGGCCTCGTCGAGCTCGGCCAGGTCCGGGCTGCCGGCGCCCCGGTCGACGTCGTCGAGCTCGGTCCGCGAGACCGTGAACTCGGTCCGCAGCTCCACCATCGGGAGCACGGTGCGCTGCAGCGCGCTCACGCCCTCGGCGGGGCCGGCGATCTCGGTGACCCGGCCCAGGTTGGTGGCCGAATGGGCCCACCCGTGCGGGCCCTCGAAGTCGACCAGCTTGCGGGCGGCCAGATAGGTGGGGAGGCGCGACTTCGCCTCGTCGTCGATGACGTCCCAGTCGGCGTCCGAGATCGGCGCCAGGTCACGGTGCAGATGGTTCATTGCGCTACTCCCTTGAGACTTCCGATACCGAGCGAGCCCGATGTGGTGGATGCGGATGTGTCGCCAGCGGCCTCCGAGCCGACCTCGGTGACCGGGCCGGTGGAGAAGAGGTACTTGCGCAGCTGGGCGTCGAGCGCCTCATCGCGCCGGCGCAGCCACTCGAGGGCCATGGCCGCGTGCTCTTTCTCGTCGTCCCGGTTGTAGGCCAGGACGGCGGCCAGGCTCCCGTCCGCGGTGGCCTGGACCCGCTGGTGGTACCAGTCGATCGCCTCGAGCTCCTCGCACAACGACGACATGGCGCGGTGGTAGTCGAGCGTGGCCTCATCGAGGAGGTCGAGCGGCTCGTGGAATCCCTCGCTGGCCAAGGTCCTCTCCTTGTTGGTCTGGCAGGCCGTGTGGTCTGGCGGGGCCGTCGGCCCGGGCACGACTGCCACAGTAAAGCCGTTGCGGGGCGCGTCAGTCCACGCCGGGCCCGGCCGGATGCGGTTCGCGTGGCCGGCGTCCGCCCTGGTCAGTGGGGAAGGCCGGTGCCGGCCCTCCAGAGGCGGCCCGGCGGAGCGGCGAGGCCGGCTCCCCACAACAGCGGGTCAAAAACGAGGTCCGAACCTGTGCATATCCCAGCATCGCTTCAGGTGCAGGGGCTAAACATAGATTGTCGGGTTCTCGCCGACCACTGACCACAAGGAGTCCCTTCCATGCTCGCTTCCAGCTACCCGGTGCTCGACGCCTTCCTGACGATGCTGTACTTCTTCCTCTTCATCATCTGGATCTGGTTGCTGATCATGGTGTTCATGGACGTCTTCCGCAGCCACGACATGGGTGGCATGGCCAAGGCCCTGTGGGTGATCTTCATCATCATCCTGCCGTTCCTCGGCGTCTTCGTGTACCTGATCGCCCGGGGCGGCAAGATGCACGAGCGGCAGGCCCAGCAGGCCGCGCAGCAGCAGAAAGCCTTCGACCAGTACGTCAAGCAGGCCGCCGGCACGCCGGGCGCCAGCACCGCCGACCAGCTCTCCAAGCTGGCTGACCTCAAGTCTTCGGGTGTGCTGACCGACGCCGAGTTCGACGCCCAGAAGGCCAAGATCCTGGCCAGCTAGCGAGGCTGCGTCGTCGCCGAGAACAGTTCGCCGGTGGCGACGCACGAAGGACACACACCCGAAGAGGAGCCCGACGCGGTGCCGCCTGCCGCCCTGGCGGGGGCGGATCCCTCGGGGGGTATGGCGCCGGTGGGCCCGGCGGCCGGGTTCGGGGCGGGCCTCGGGTCGTGGGTGGACGTCGGCGGCAGCGACGCCATGTCGCGGCGGCTGGCCAGCCGCATCGAGCAGGACGTCGCGTCGCCGCTGCCGTGGCGGTCCGTGGCCAAGAAGTCCGTCCTGGTGGTCGTGGCGGGGATCACCTTGTATCTCGTCTTCCCGAGCCTCGCCGCCGTCTTCGGCTCCTTCGACAAGCTCACGTCGCTCGACCCGATCTGGTTCACCCTCGCCGTGGGTCTGCAGGTGGCCCATTTCACCTGCACCATCGCGCTGCAGCGCATCGCGCTGCGCACCACGGCGTGGTTCTCCGTCACGACGTCGCAGCTGTCCGGCAACGCCATCAGCCTCATCGTTCCGGGGGGTGCCGCCTTCGGAGCGGCCACGCAGTTCCGCATGCTCGCCGCGGCGGGGAACGACCCGGCCACCGCGGTGGCCGGGCTGACGGCCTTCTCGTTGCTCGGGATCGCCGGGCTTCTGGCCCTGCCCGTCTTCGTGCTGCCGGCCATTTTGGCGGGGACGCCCATCGCCGACGGCCTTCTGCACGCCGCGCTGCTGGGCCTCCTCGCCTTCGTGCTCTTCGCCGGCTTCGGGGCGCTCGTGCTCACACTGGACGGACCGCTGCGCTGGGCCGGCCATGTCATTGAGGCGGCGCGCAACCGGATCAAGCGCAAGGCGGCGCCCACGCGCGGCCTGGCGGACCGGCTCGTCTACGAGCGCAACCGCATCCGGCACGTCCTGGGCAAGCGCTGGAAGGCGGCCATGCTGCTGAGCAGCGGGCGCCTCGCCTTCGATTTCGGCACGCTGCTGGCCTGCATCCGGGCCACCGGGGTCAGGCCCGACCCCTCGTTGGTGTTGCTGGCCTACGCCGTGGCCGGGCTCCTGGCCCTGATCCCCATCACGCCCGGCGGGCTCGGCATCGTCGAGGCCGGGCTGAGCGCGTTGTTGATCCTGGCCGGCGTGCCGGGGGTGGATGCGGTCGTGGCCACGCTGGCGTATCGGATCATCTCGTACTGGCTGCCTATCTTGGTGGGGCCGTTCGCCTACTTCGCCTTCCGGGTGCGGTACGGGAAGCCCGGGTCAGGGGCACTGGCCGCCGGCTGAGGGTTGGGGAGGGTTGGGACGATGTACGAAGGAACATGGGAGTCGTTGCGAACCCACCAGGTGCCCGTCTGGTACGACGACGCCAAGTTGGGCATCTTCATCCACTGGGGCCTGTACTCGGTGCCGGGCTGGGCGCCGCGGGTGCCGGACATTCAGAAGTTGCTCATCCATGACGGGCCGAAGCGGATGCTGCGGGAGAATCCCTACGCCGAGTGGTACCGCAACACCATGCAGATCAAGGGCAGCCCGACGGCGGTGCACCACGCCGAGGTCTACGGCGAGGACTACCCCTACGACAACTTCGTCCGCACCTTCGACGACGCCTCGTCCGGGGCCGACCTCGACGCCGTTGCCTCGCTGTGTCAGGACGCCGGGGCGCGCTACGTGGTGCTCACCACCAAGCACCACGACGGCTTCGCGTTGTGGCCCTCGTCGGTGGCGCACCCGGTCAAGGGCGAGTACCAGGCACGGCGCGACCTGGTGGGCGACCTGAGCGAGGCGGTGCGCGGCCGGAGGATGCGCATGGGCCTCTACTACTCCGGCGGCTACGACTGGCCGTACAACGACGCGGTGATGACCACCGGCGCGGACGCCGTGCTGGCCGCCCCCCACGATGCCGCCTACGTGGCGTACGTGCGGGCGCACGTGCACGAGCTCATTGCGCGCTACGAGCCGTCGGTGCTGTGGAACGACATCTCGTGGCCGCCCGACCCGCACCTGCCCCAGCTCTTCGCCGACTACTACAACGCGGTGGAGGAGGGTGTCATCAACGACCGCTGGAAGGAGCCCGGCCTCTCGCGCAACGCCGTGACGGACGCGGTGGTGCGGGGTGTCGGTGCGGCCGTGCAGGCGCTGTGGCCGTACATCCCCGAGCAGCGCAAGCACCTCACCTTCGCCGGCCCGAAGCACTACGACTTCCGCACCCCCGAGTACGACGTCCCGCGCACGGCCACGCCGCGCAAGTGGGAGCTGGCCCGCGGCGTCGGGCACTCGTTCGGGGCCAACCGTCACGAGCAGCCCGATGACATCATCACGGAGACCGAGCTGATCCAGATGTTCTGCGACGTCGTGGCGAAGAACGGCAACCTGTTGCTCGGCGTGGGCCCGCGGCCCGACGGCACCATCCCCGAGATGCAGCAGGCGCCGTTGCGCGGGCTCGGGGCATGGCTCGACGTCAACGGCGAGGCGATCTATGGCAGCCGGCCCTGGGTCGTGACCGAGTCGACCGCGCTGGACGGGACGCCGCTGCGCTTCACCAAGAGCGGCGAGGGCGTGTACGCGCTCGTGTTGGGGATGCCGCCGGGCCGACAGCTCACCATGCCCGCCGTCGACGGCGCGCGCGTGCGGCGGGTGCGCCTGGTCGGCTCCGAGGCACCGCTCGAGTGGTCGGTGGAGGGCTCTGGTGACCTGTCGGTAACCCTGCCGCCGCAGCTGCCCGTGTCGCCCGTGACCGTGCTCGACCTCGGGACCGACGTGCGCGCACGAATCGGGCGCACGGAGTTGTCGGGCGCCCGCTGACAGGCGCGCCCGAAGAGAGATAGAGACCATTGGCCCTAGTGGTTGCCGGCCGCGCCGACCAAGATTTACAGGCGTGGACGAGGGTCGCCGGCGCTGCAGTTCGCCTTCAACAGATCCGGCGCGATCCCTCACCGGGAAGGGTCGTTTCATTGGAACGGGGTCCCGAGCCCCCGGCGGCTTCTCGTCCACCATCGGCCCGCGACAATTTCGCTGACCGGGCGGTAGAGAATGTGGCGTTGCGAGCGCCACCGGTGGCTGATGGCGACAGCCGCGAGACGAACGTCAACGCGTGGTGGCCCGAGGGAGAGCCACCACGCGTCGAAGATCCGGTGATGGCTCGTTGCGCGTCCGTTGGGCTTGCGTTGTGGATGCGTTGACGATTCGTTGGGGCTCCGTTGGGCGTGCATTGCCTGTCTGTTGAGGGTCTGTTGCTCGTCCCTTGTTGCTGCGTTGTGCGTCCGTTGATCGTCCGTAGGTGGTCGTGCGTCCCGCCTGCCGGGGGTGCGCGCCGTGTAGTTTCGGCCAGGGACCGGCCGATCGGGGGGTGGGGAGTGCTGCTGCTTGACCTGTTCCTGATCGGGCTCGTGATCACGCTCGAGCCCATCCCGCTCACCGCGATGATCCTGATACTCGCCACCGAGGGCGGACTCATGAAGGGCCTGGGCTACGTCCTGGGCTGGATGCTCACCCTGGTGGCCATCGTGGCCCTGGTCGTGCTCGTCACCGGGGGGAAGCCCCTCATC
>DATAXG010000128.1:0-20695 GCA_036273055.1 Acidimicrobiales bacterium
CCGGCTCCAGTCGCGCAGGGTCGCCCGGTAGCGGGTGTCCCACTCTTCGTAGTTGGCACGGAGCGCCGCACCCGGCCACTCGACGGGCAGCAACTCGGAGGGCAACAGCGGGTCGGCTTGCAGGTGCCGCAGCACGGCGGCCGAAAGCTCGAACCCCGGCGCCAGCGCGTCGGGACCATCGGGACGCAACGCGTGGAGATCGCCCAACAGCGTGTGGGCCCGCGCCGACCACGCCACCAGGTCCCAGAGGCGATGCGCCAGTGCGACAGGATCCTCGGGCCGCGCCCGCATCAGCTCCATGTCGCCACCGAGGGAATCGGGCACACGCACCCCGACATTGGCCGGACGCATCCAGACGCCCTCGCGCAGCTCGGCCAGACGCCCGTAGCCCAGGGCCCGGCGACGGGTGGCACGGACCTCCGCCGCGCTGCCGGTCGTGGTCACCACCGCCAGCCACCACTCCCCGGCGTAGGCCTCCGTGGCCCCGGCGCGGCTCTCCGACTGGCGCTCCTGGCGCGCCACCAGGTGCCCTGCCAGCCGGTAGCGACCTGACCCGTCGGTGGTGGCCTCGCCGCCGGCCACCATCCGGCTCAGCGCCACCCGGGCCCGGTTCTCGTTGATGCCGAACAGGCCGGTCAGACGCACCAACTGGGCCACCGGCAGCTCGGGTGGCTCCATGCCGAGAAGGGCGCTGGCCAGGACCGATCGGGCCGTCAACGGGGCCCCGAGGTCGGCCCCCCGCAGCTCCGGCGGCGTCGTATTACGTGATTGTGTCACCTGATTGATATTGGTAATATAGAACCCATGGCCAGCACCATGGTGCCCGAAGCCGCCGAGCGGCCCGATGTCCTTCCGAGCGAGCGGCTGTTGGCCAACGGCATGGCCATTCCGGCGCTGCGGAGCGACCTGCGCCGCATCGACAACGTGCGCAACGCCATCTCGGTGGCCGCTGTCTGGTTCTGGGTGGCCCTCGCCATCGGCGGCGCCGTGTGGATCGACCAGTGGTGGAGCTACTTGATCGCCTTCGTCGTCATGGGCCCCCTCTACGCCCGCTTCGCCATCCTCATGCACGAGGCGGCGCACAAGCTCCTCTTCACCAACAAGCGGTGGAACGACTGGATCGGCAAGTGGGTCGTGGCCTACCCCGTCTTCACCCCGGTGCAGCTCTACCGCCGGGTGCACTTCGCGCATCACAAGGACGAGTTCGGGCCCGACGAGCCCGACATGGCGTTCTATTCGCCGTACCCGTGCACGCGTCGGGCGCTGCGCCGGCGACTCTTCCGTGACGCCGTGGGGATCAGCGGATGGAAGAACTTCGTGCCGCTGGTCAAGAACACGCGCTCCAAGCCGTTCCGCCCGATCGGCTTGTCCATTTTCGGCGTGCAGGCCCTGCTGTGGGCGATCATGTGGGCCGCGACCGGGCGCTGGTGGATCTACCCGTTGCTCTGGTTCCTGCCCTGGATGACCGAGTGGCGCGTCATCAACCGCTTGCGCTCCATCGCCGAGCACGGGGGCATGGAACGCAGCCCGGACCGTCGGGCGACGACGCACAACGTGCGCCAGTCCTGGCTCGCCCGCTTCTGGATCGTCCCGTACAACACGGGCTGGCACCTGGCCCACCATGTCGACATGGGCGTGCCCTGGCGCAACCTTCCCGCCTTCCACTCCGAGCTGGAGCGGGCCGGGTACATCACCGAGGGCATCACCTACAAGAGCTACTGGGCCGTCTGGACGGCGCTGTCGAGCGCCGACGAGGCGACCGAGGTCAAGGCCACCACCGCCTGACTGTCGAGCGGCGGCGCCGGCCCGGCACCTGCCACCGTGGTTTCCACTCCATCGGGACCGGGCACAGACCGACCGTGCGCAGCAGCCGGACGCAAGAACGCCCGCACGTCACGGCCACCGCGTCCCACTGGGCTCCGGCCGGCGGCGGGTGCGCCGTCCTGCTCGTCGCCGTCCTGCTCGCCCCCCACCACGCCCGGGCGGCGGCCGCCCAGGACTGGCCGCCCTTCGTCCTGGTGGCCGGCCTGCTCCTCGTCGGTCTCGTCGCGGAGGGCGACCGGCTCTTTGCCGCCTGCGGCCACGCCTTGGCGCGGCTCTCCCCCAACGGCGTGCTCCTGTACGCGGGGACGGCGGTGCTCGTGGTCGCCGTGACCACACTGCTGAACCTCGACACGTCGGTCACGTTCCTCACACCCGTCCTCGTCTACGCCGCCCGCAGTCGGGGTGAGGGCGAAGCGCCGCTCCTCTTCGCCTGCCTGCTCCTCTCCAACGCCGGATCCCTGCTCCTGCCCGGCTCGAACCTCACCAACCTCATCGTGCTCGGCCATCTCCATCTCTCCGGGGGCGCCTTCTTCGCCCACATGGCACTGCCGGCACTGGCGGCCGTCGTCGTGACCGCGCTCGTGGTCGGAGCCGTGCACCACCGCGCCTTGCGTACGACGGTGGCGCCGACAGTGGAGCCGGAACATCCGGTGCTCGGCATCGGCCTGCTGGCGATCGCGATGGTCACCGTGCTCGTGCTGGCGCTGCGCGCACCGGCGATCCCGGTGGCCGCGGTGGGCCTGGCGGCGGTCGCCCTCCGCTCGTGGCGAGGCGGCGACGGCGATGGCGACACGCGCGGCTCAGCCCGGGCTGCCCTGCGCATCCTCGGCGTTCCGGTCCTTGTCGGGCTCTTCGGGCTGGCCGTGGCGCTGGGCACTCTCGGGCGCTCCTGGTCCGGTCCGGCCACACTCCTGGCCCACGTCGATGTCTGGGGCACCGCGGCGGTGGCGGCGGCGAGCAGCGTGCTGGTCAACAATCTGCCGGCGGCGTCACTCCTGGCCGCCCGCCAGCCGCCTCATCCTTTCGCACTGCTCATCGGCCTCAACGTGGGCCCCAACCTGTTTGTGACCGGCTCGCTGGCCTGGATCCTCTGGTTGCGGGCGGCGCGGGCGGCGGGTGGACGGCCCGATGTGCGGCGGGCCAGCCTGCTCGGCCTCATCAGCGTCCCGCTGGCCATGGTGGCAGCGGTCGGCGTGCTCGTCCTCAGCGGCGCCGGCTGAATCGAACGAGCCGGCCTCCCCGCCGACCGGCGGGAGCTGGGCCCTCGGCTCTCCATGGCGATGTGGTCCGTGCGCACGATGATGCGGACCCGCACCGAGGCCTCCAGGCGCCTCCAGCCTCAGCCCTGCTCGACGCCGAGCGCCTTCCGCAGCACCAGCGCCGACTCGCGTTGCGCGCGCCTCGAGACGGCCGCCGTGGTCACCAAGGCAGAGCCGTGGAAGGTGCCGGGGAACTGGTGCAGCTCCACCGAGACGCCCGCCTGCAACAGGCGCTGGGCGTAGGTGATGCCCTCGTCGCGCAGCGGGTCGTTCTCGGCTGTCGAGATGTAGGCCGGCGGCAACCCCGAAAGGTCGGTCGCCCGGGCGGGCGCCGCGTAGGCGGGCACGTCGTCCGCCCCGTAGAGCGGGCCGAGATACGCCTGCCAGCTCTGCACGGCGAGCGGCCGGCTCCACATGGGCGAGTCCACGAACGCCTGCATGGAGGCGGTCTGCAGGCGGTCGTCGAGCTCGGGGATCTGCAGCAGCTGGAAGCTGACCGCCGGGCCGCCCCGGTCGCGGGCCAGCAGGGCTGTGGCCGCCGAGAGCCCACCCCCGGCACTCGCCCCGACCAGCGCCACCCGCAGGGGATCGACGCCCAGCGCGCCGGCCTCGGCGTGGAGGTACGTCAGTGCGGCATAGCAGTCGTGAAGGCCGGCCGGATACGGGTGCTCAGGCGCGAGGCGGTAGTCGACCGACACCACCACGGCACCGGTGTCGATGGCCATGACGGCCGCACCGGCGTGCTCGGCCTCGACACTGCCGATCACGAAGCCGCCGCCGTGGATCATCACGATGCCGGGCACCGGCGTTCCCTGCGCCGGCTGGGCCGGGCGGTAGATGCGTGCCGCCACGTCCGGGTCGCCCTCGAAGCCCGGCACCATCCGGTCCTCGATGGCGAGCGCCTCGACCCCGGGGATGTCGAAGCGGATGGCGACGAGCATCGCCTCGAAGGCTTGCCGCGCCGCCACCGGATCGGCCAGGTCCATCTTGGGCAGCAACTCGATCATGGCCGCCAATTCCGGGTCGATCACGACCGCTCCTCCCCTGTCTTTGCGAACTCGATGCGAACGACGTGCGGGCTATTTGGGCTGCATCCGGATGCCGGCGTCGATGCGGATCGACTCGGCGTTGATGTACGAGTTCGACAGCAACTCGAGCGCCAGCGTGGCGAACTCCGTCGGGTAGCCGAGGCGGTGCGGGAACAGGACGTCCTGGGCCAGCTTCCCCTTGAACGTCTCGGAGCCCTCGCCCTCGCCGTAGATCGGCGTGTCGATCAGGCCGGGCAGGATGGTGTTGACCCGGATGCCGACCACGGCCAGGTCGCGTGCCACCGGCAGTGTCATGCCGACGACGCCGCCCTTCGACGATGAATAGGCCGCCTGGCCGATCTGCCCGTCCTCGGCCGCCACCGACGCCGTGTTGACGATGGCCCCCCGGGCGCCGTCCGCGTCGGGCTCGTTGAGGCTCATCTTCGTGGCGGCCAGACGGACGCAGTTGAACGTGCCGATGAGGTTGATCTCGATCACCCGGCGGTACTGGTTGAGATCGTGCGCCGACGCGTAGTCGCCGTCCCGGCCGATGGTGCGGGTGGCCCAGCCGATGCCGGCGCAGTTCACCAGCGACTTGAGCGGCGCCATCTCGACGGCGGCGTCCACCGCCGTGATCACCTGTTCGGGGTTGGTGACGTCGGTCTGGACGAAGAGGCCGCCGATCTCCTTGGCCAGCGGCACCCCCTTGTCCTCCTGGAGGTCGGCCACCACCACGCGCACGCCCCGCTCGGCCAGCAGGCGCGAGGTGGCCAATCCGAGGCCCGATGCCCCTCCGGTGACGATCGCCGACGTGCCGTTCAGATCCATTTCGCTGCCGCTCCTTGTGGGTTCTCCGTCGTCAGCCCTTTGCGCGGGCCCGCACCTGACGTGCCGCGCAGAGGATAGGGGCCGGTCCGGCCCCGGTCACATCTGCTCAGGGGCCTCGATGCCCAGCAGGGAGAGCCCGAGCTCCAGCACGCGTGCGGTGAGATCGCACAGCCCGAGGCGCGAGTCGCGCACCGCCTCGTCGTCGACCAGCACCCGGCACGCCTCGTAGAAGGAGGTGAACGAGGTGGCCAGCTCGAACAGGTAGGTGCAGAGCTTGGAGGGGCTGCAGGTCTCGGCCGTCGCCTCCACAGCCGCCGCGAAGCCCAGCAGGTGCAGCGCCAGGGCGCGCTCCTGGGGCTCGCCGAGCAGGGGGACCGCACCCAGTGCCGGCGGGGCCACGCCGGCGCGCCGGAAGATGGACCGGATGCGCGCGTGCGCGTACTGCAGGTAGGGCCCGGTGTCGCCCTCGAAGGCGAGCATCCGGTCCCAGTCGAAGATGTAGTCCCGGGCCCGCTCGGTGGACAGGTCGGCGTACTTGACCGCCCCGATGCCGAGCGCACGCGCAATGGCGGCCTGGCGCTCGGGCGAGAGATCGCTCGCGCGCGCCTTCACGGCCGACTCGGCCCGCTCGACGCCCTCGGTCAACAGATCGATGAGGCGCTCGGACTCGCCCGCCCGGCTGGCCATCTTCTTCCCGTCGGTCCCGAGAACGAAGCCGAACGACACATGGTCGGCCACGACGACCGGCGGCAGGTAGCCCGCCAGCTCGGCCGCCGCGAACACCAGCTTGAAGTGGAGCGTCTGCTCTGCCGCCACCACATAGAGAAGCCGGGTGGCTCCAATGCGACCGGTGCGGTCGCGCACGGCCGCCAGGTCGGTGGCGGGGTAGCCGTATCCGCCGTCAGACTTGCGCACGATGAGCGGTAGCGGCTCACCGTTGCGGTTCTCGAAGCCTTCCGGGAACACGCAAAGCGCCCCGTCGTCCTCGACCAGCAGTCCCTTCTCGTCGAGCTCGGACACGACGACGTCGAGCAGGGGGTTGTAGAAGCTCTCCCCCACGACGTCCTCGGGTGTCAGGAGCACGCCGAGCAGCTCGTACACCTCGCCGGCGTGCCGCATCGACTCGCTCACGAAGATGCGCCACAGGTGCAGCGTCTCGTCGTCGCCGCCCTGCAGCAACACGACGCGATTGCGGCAGCGCTCGGCGAAGGCCGGGTCGCTGTCGAACTGCCGGCGCGCCGCGCCGTAGAACTCATTGAGGTCCCGCACGGTGAAGTGCTCCGCGTTGCCCGCGCCGTCGACGTCGAGCAGGTGCTCAATCAACATGCCGAAGGGCGTCCCCCAGTCCCCGATGTGGTTCTCACGCCGCACGTCGTGACCGAGGAACCCGAGAACCCGGGCCAGCGCGTCGCCGATGAGCGTGCTGCGCAGGTGGCCGACGTGCATCTCCTTGGCCACGTTCGGTGCCGAGTAGTCGATCACGACGGTCTCGGGGTGCGCTGCCGGCGCCACGCCGAGGCGGTCGTCGGCGGAGAGTGCCGCCACCTGCCCGGCCACGAAGTCGTTGGAGAGCGTCAGGTTGATGAAGCCCGGACCGCTGACCTCCACGGCGGCGCAGATGTCGTCCAGGGAGGCCGCGGCCACGACCTCTTCGGCCACCTCACGCGGCGGTCGGCCCAGCGCCTTGCCCAGGGGCAAGGCACCGTTGGCCTGGAAGTCGGCCCGGTCGGAAGCCCGCAGCACGGGGTCCGCCCCGGGCTGCATGATGTCGAAGGCGACCTGCAGCCGCTGAAGGAGGACGCTGGCGGCGTCGGGCATCCCTCATTCTCGCATGCGCGGACCGGGTCGGAACCCGGGCGCGGGCCTCAGTCGGCCGGGGCTCCCATGCCGCCGTCGAGCAGCCCGTAGCGCCGGTATGGTCCGAAGAAGCCGTGCTCGAGCAGCCCGTAGCCGACGTGGCCGTCGTAGGTGAACTCCGCGACGTGGTCGACGATGCCGTACTGGGCAAGCCCTTGCACCTCGTCGACGGCAAGGACGAGGCCCTGGGTCACCGGCTCGGGCCCGTGGTACATGCCGTGGCGCCAGTCGGCATCGATGCCGTAGCCGGTGCCGATGGACACGAAGTTGGGCAGGAGCGACCGGCAGGTGATCGCCAGGCCGGCCTCGGGGAAGCGGACAACGGAGTGGTCGATGACGCGGGTGCCCGGAATGAGATGGTGCTCGTGCTCCGAGCGGCCCAGGTCCTCAATCGGCTTGCCGGGATTGACCCAGACGCGCTCGCTCTGTACCAGCGGCCGCTCGCCGTCGTCGCGCTCGTGGCAGATGTACATGATGGCGTGGTCGTCGAACTGCATCGGGAAGTAGTTCCACATCCCGCCCAGCACCAACTCGCCCTGGCGGATGCCGTCGCTCTCGGGCTCGCCGACGGGACGCACGCCCCAGGACCGGTCGCGTGTCCCCCAGCACACGTCGGGCGTCACGGGGAGATCGACGCCCCCGACCGAGAGGGTCCCCGACCAGCACCCGGTCTGGGCCAGCCGCTGGGTGTCGAAGACCACCTTGCCCTTGCTGCGCATGTACTGGCGCGGCTCCTCCATCGCCGGGATGTGGCCCTCCCAGGTCACGTCCATGGCCACGCTGTGCTCGGTGGGCTCGACGATCACCCGGAGCCGGCGGAGAGGCTCGAGCACCTCGACGCGGAACGGCCCGACAGAGAGGTCCCCCCGGTCGAGCAGGGGCGACGAGGCGCGCACGATGTGCTGGGAACCGCCATGGCGCACGTCGATGAAGGCGTCGACCACCCCGAGGTTGGGGTACTGGCCGTAGCCGAAGATGGCGAACCAGTCACCCGAGCTCGGGTGCATGTTGAAGTAGTAGCGGTCGTAGAAGTTGCGGTCGCTCGTGGCGGGGTGGGCGATGAACTCGGCCGCTTGGTGGACGGGATAGTCGTCCCAGGAAGAGAGGCTCATGTCGGCGCGCTCGGCTCAGCAGCAGGCGCAGCCGCTGCCGCAGCCGCTGCCGCAGCCGCCCGCGACCGGCGCACCGCACATGCCCCCGGCGGGCTCGGCCACCTGGCCGGTGGTGGCGAAGACGGGGAGGAGCCGGCGGGCCCCGACGTGGCCGGCGGGGCAGCTCGCCGGCGCGTCGGCATCGGCCATGGGTCGACGCTCGTCAAAGACGGCGTGACAGGTCGAACAGCGGAATTCGTAGACGGGCACGTGGTGGACCTCCGGTCCGGCAGCCTACGCGAAGACCCCCGGGGCGTTGCGGGTCAGCAGCGCGGGGTGGGCCCTACGGCTGGGAGAAGCCGTAGATCGGGACACCGTTGTACGAGCTGGAGTCGGCGGGCAGGAAGGGCCCGTCCAGCGCGGTCGACAAGTAGCCGTCGCGGCCCGGTCCCGAGTCTCCGCCGACCGTCATGATGGCGTCGTCGGGCCACACCTCGGTCACGATGCCGACGTGCACCGACGTGGCGGTGCTCTGCGGACCGGTGCCGTAGAGGACGGCGTCGCCCACGGCCGGCATGGCGGTCGGCGGGAGATCCCTGCCGTGCGCGGCCGACCAGCCCCAGATGTCACCCGTGAAGGCGTAGCGGGGGATGGGGATGCCCGCCTGCTCCCAGGCCCAGGTGGCGAACAGCGCGCACCACTGCTCGCACGGCCCGTACGGGTTGCAATAGGCACCCTGCACGTCGGGGTCCGGGAAGATCTGGGAGGCCACCGCGCCGGCGATGGTGCTCGAGCCGGGGAACATCGGTTCAGGCGTGGCCGTCGAGAAGCTGTACTGCCAGGCCTGCGGGTCGAGCAGCCAGTAGCCGTTCCCCTGGTTGTTGCCGATGATGGCCGAGATCTGCGTCGCCGTCGGGTTCAGCGAGAGGCCGCCGTGGGCCTGGGCGTCGCCATAGGGCAGGACCACCCCGTTCTCGGTGGCGATGAGGTAGCCGCCCCCGTCGGGCGAGGGCACCATGCCGACAGCGGCGTCGGGCAGGTTGGTCCCGCCCGCCGAGCCGTAGAAGTTGGCGTCGCCGAAGGTGAAGATGCCGCCGTCGGCGGCGATCAGCCAGTAGCCCTTGCCGTCGTGCGTCGGCGCCATGCCGACGATGGGCTCGTTCAGCCGGATGTTGCCGGTGCTCCCGTAGAAGCCGGCGTCGCCGTAGGAGAAGATGCCACCGTCGGAGGCGACCAGCCAGTACCCCTTGCCGTCGGGGGTCGCCGCCATGCCGACGATGGGCTGGTTCAGGTGCGTGGCGCCCATGGACCCGTAGAAGGGGGCGTCGCCATAGGCGAACACTCCCCCATCGAGCGCGCCCAGCCAGTAGCCCTGGGCGTCGTGGGTGAGGGCCATCGCCACGATCGGGCCCTGGAGCGGCAGGGCGCCGGCCGACCCCTCGAAGCTGGCGTCGCCGAACGCGAAGACACCGCCGTCGGCACTGGCCAGCACGTAGCCGCCGCCGTCGGCGGTGGCGGCTCCGGAGAACACCGGCGAGTTGAGGGGCTGCGGCATCGCCGGGTTGGACAGGCTCACGTCGCCGAAGCCGATCATGCCGCCGTCGTTGTACGTGTGCGCCGTCTCCGCCGCCCCGGCCGGTGCGGCGCCGGCGCCGGCGCCGACGGCCAAGCCGGCGACCAGCGCGCCGGGAACGAGAATGGTCCCCACGGCCATGGTCACCACCCACGGGACCACCGCGGCCAGCCCCCGGTGCCGCGGACCTGACCGGTGGGCACTCATGGTGCCTCCCCCTCTGCGCACGACCACGATTCTGCCCGACGCGCGCCGGGGCCCATGCGCCGGAGCGGTTACGAAGTCGTTACGAAGTCGGCCCTCAACGCCGGTGTCGGCCGGACTGCCGGCTCTGCACGCCGGTGGGGCACGCCGGGGCCCGTGTGGGCAGTCCGGGCAGGCCCACGGCAGAATGGGTCCATGAGCACCGACTCGACCCCGGCAGAGCACCCCGACACGTTCGACGCCAAGGCAGACCTCACGGTCGGCGACCGCACCTACGAGATCTTCGACATCACGGCGCCGGCGCTCAGCGAGCGGTACGACATCGCGCGGCTGCCCTACTCCATCAAGGTCCTGCTGGAGAACCTCCTACGCCACGAGGACGGGCCCCACGTGTCACCCGCCGACATCGTCGCCGTGGCGGACTGGGGCGCCAACCCCGAGGGTCACGGTCAGAGCGCCGGCGACAGCGCACACGAGATCGCCTTCACCCCCGAGCGGGTGCTGATGCAGGACTTCACCGGCGTGCCCGCCGTCGTTGACCTCGCCGCCATGCGCGACGCGCTGGCTCGGCTCGGGGGCAACGCCTCCCAGGTCAACCCGCTCGTCCCGGTCGAGCTCGTCATCGACCATTCCGTCATCATTGAGGAGTCGGGCGACGCCGCGGCCTACGACACCAACGTGTCCATTGAGTACGGGCGCAACATGGAGCGCTACCAGCTCCTGCGCTGGGCGCAGGGCGCCTTCCGCGACTTCCGCGCCGTGCCGCCGGGCATGGGCATCTGTCACCAGGTCAACCTCGAGTACCTGTCGCGCCTCGTCTTCGCCACCGACGACGGGCGGGCGTTCTGCGACACCCTGGTGGGCACGGACTCGCACACGGTCATGGTCAACGGCCTCGGTGTGCTCGGCTGGGGCGTCGGTGGCATTGAGGCCGAGGCGGCCATGCTCGGCCAACCCCTCTCCATGCTCCTGCCGCCGGTGGTGGGGCTGCGCATCTCCGGGGAGACCAAGCCCGGCATCACCGCCACCGACGTGGTCCTGACCGTCACCGAGCTCCTGCGCGACCACGGCGTGGTGGGCGCGTTCGTCGAGTGCTACGGGCCCGGAGTGGCCGCCCTCCCGCTTGAGACGCGGGCGACGATCGGCAACATGAGCCCGGAGTACGGCGCCACCTGCACCATGTTCCCGATCGACCAGGTGACCCTCGACTACCTGCGCTTCACCGGACGCGACGAGGAGCACCTGGCGCTGGTGGAGGCCTACGCCAAGGCGCAGGGCCTATGGCACGACCCCGATGGCCCCGAGCCCGTCTACTCCGAGCACGTGAGCCTCGACCTGGGCGACGTGGAGCCCTCCCTGGCCGGCCCGGCACGGCCGCAGGACCGGGTTTCGCTGGCGGCGGCCGGCGACGCCTACCGGGCCGCCCTCGACCGCCCGCCACGCACGGCCACCGCTCCGGTGGCCGCTCCCCATCACCAGATGACGGACGGCGACGTCGTGATCGCCGCCATCACCAGCTGCACCAACACCTCGAACCCCCAGGTGATGGTCGCCGCCGGGCTGGTGGCCAAGAGGGCTGTCGAACGGGGCCTGCGCGCCAAGCCGTGGGTCAAGACCTCGCTGGCGCCCGGGTCACGCGTGGTGACCGACTACCTCGACCGGGCCGGCCTGACCGATCCGCTGCAGCAGCTCGGCTTCTACCTCGTCGGCTATGGCTGCACGACCTGCATCGGCAACTCGGGCCCGCTGCTCCACGGTGTGACCGACGCCGTCAAGGAAGGAGACCTGTCGGTCGTCTCGGTGCTGTCGGGCAACCGGAACTTCGAGGGGCGCATCCACCCCGACGTCCGGCTGAACTATCTGGCGTCACCGCCGCTGGTGGTGGCCTACGCACTGGCGGGGACGATCGACATCGACCTCACCACCACGCCCATCGGCAACGACGCCGACGGCAACCCGGTGCTGCTCTCCGACCTGTGGCCGTCCATGGACGAGGTGAGCGAGACCATCCGGGCCTCCCTCACCTCCGACATGTTCCGCACGCGCTACAGCGCCGTCTTCGACGGCGACGAGTACTGGCAACAGGTGTCAACGGCGGCGGGCGAGACCTACGCGTGGCAGGACGACTCCACCTACGTGCAGAACCCTCCCTATTTCGAGGGCATGACGATGACCCCGGCCCCGGTGACCGACATCGTCGACGCGCGGGTGCTGGCCATGGTGGGTGACAGCGTGACCACCGACCACATCTCCCCCGCCGGCTCCATCGGCCCCGCCACGCCGGCCGGCCACTATCTCAGCGAGCACGGGGTGGAGCGCCAGGACTTCAACTCCTACGGGGCGCGCCGGGGCAACCACGAGGTGATGATGCGGGGCACCTTCGCCAACGTGCGGCTACGCAACCTGCTGGCGCCCGGGACCGAGGGTGGCGTCACCTTGCACCTCCCCGAGGGCGACGAGACGTCCATTTACGACGCGGCGATGCAGTACGCCGACGAAAGGGTGCCGCTGGTGGTGCTGGCCGGCCGCGAGTACGGCACGGGCAGCAGTCGTGACTGGGCGGCCAAGGGCACGGCCCTCCTCGGCGTGCGCGCCGTCATTGCGCAGAGCTTCGAGCGCATCCACCGCTCCAACCTGATCGGCATGGGTGTCGTCCCGCTGCAGTTCTACAAGGGTGACTCGGTGCAGGGCCTGGGGCTGACCGGCCACGAGCGCTTCGCCATCAGCGGGCTCGACGTGGTGAACAACGGCGAGCTCCCCAAGGAGCTGACCGTCACCGCCACGGCGGACGACGACTCGGTCACCGAGTTCCGGGTGATCGTGCGCATCGACACGCCGATGGAGGCGGAGTACTACCGACACGGCGGCATTCTCCAGTACGTGCTGCGCCAGATGGCGGGCTGAGGCTCCGCTCAATCGTCGAAGTCGGCCAGCAGCTTCTTGGGCGCCTTGCGCCGCCACGACTCCGAGAGCAGTTCGCGCACGAGCGGTGCCGTGGCCTTCGGGAGCAGGACCCGGCAGCCGCGTCGTGTGGCTCCCCACAGCAGCTCCTCGACCGCCGCGGGGTACTCGGCCGTGTAGGCGCTGACCTCGTCGTCGCCGACGAAGACGTGCAGCCGGCCGCCCTCCGGCGGCATGGTCGCGAAGATTTTCCCGGCGACGCGGAACGAAGTCATGTGGTGGTGCGGCGCCTCGGCGGTGTGCGGCAGGGACAGCGCCAGCCGCCGCACAGTGGCCACGGAGACCGCCATCAGCCGACCGGGGCGGTGTCGTTCGCCAAGCCGACGAGCCGCCGCACGATGCCCGCGCCGGCCCGGCTGACGTGCGCCACGTCGGAGGCGCGCAGGAAGACCCCGGGCGGAAGATGCGGACCCCAGTGGGCCACCAGGCCGGCGGTGACCTCCACGTGGAACTGCAGCCCGTAGACGCGGTCGCCGAAGCGGAAGGCCTGATTCTCGTAGGCGGCGTTGCCGGCGAGGCGCACCGCCCCCGCGGGCAGGTCGAAGGTCTCGCCGTGCCAGTGCACGCACGGCAGCGGGGAGGGAGCCGGTCCGAAGACGGGATCGCTGCCGGCCTCGTTCGTGAGGTGGACCTCGCCCACGCCGTACTCGGGGGCGGGTCCTTCGACCACGGTGGCGCCGAGCGCAGCGGCCAGCTGCTGAGCCCCGAGGCACACGCCGAGGACCGGCCGGCCGGCCTCGACGGCGGCACGCAGGAGCGCGCGCTCGCCGGCCAGCCACGCCAGGTCGTCATGCACGCTCATGGGCCCACCCATGACGACGAGTCCGGCGGTGTCGACCACGGCCTCGAGAGGAGGCAGCGCGTCGCCGCGGTCCATGCGGAGGACCGTCAGGTCGGCGCCGGTGTCGGTGACGGCCTCCGCGATGGCGCCCGGTCCCTCGAAGGCCACGTGCTGCACCAGAAGCCAGGGATCGCCGCCGCCCATGCGCGTCAGGGAATGCGGATGACGCGGAAGAGCTCGGCGGAGCGACCTTCCGGGAGCCCGGCCAGCTCGGCATTGCCGCGGGCCCAGTCGCGAACCCGCTCGGCCACGGCGTCGGGGTCGGGCATCTGGCTCTTGTGGCACATGAGCGCAGCCACCTTGCGCTCGACCGTGGCCGTGGTGTCCACCGCCACGCCGGCCTGCTGCCCGCCGGGACCCATGATCCAGAGTTCGGGCACGGTCCAGGGCTCGAGCCGTTCGACATCGAGGAGCTCGGGGTGCGCGAACGGATTGCGCGCGTCGGGATACACCGCATCGACGGCGGCCTCGCCGGTAGCCAGGTGATCCGGATGGCTGGCGAAGATGAACTCCAGGTTCCGCTCGGGCGACTGTGTCAGCACCAGGTCGGGCCGGACCTGGCGAATGACGCGGCTGATGTCACGCCGCAGCGCACGCGTCGTCTCGACCATCCCGTCGGGGTGACCGAGGAACCGCACGTCGCTGACGCCCACCACAGCGGCGGCGGCGCGCTGCTCGTCCTGGCGTAGCGCCGCCATGTCGACCCGGGCCATCGTGCGGTCCGAGCCGCCGGACTCGCCGCTGGTGGCGATGCAGTAGGTCACCTCGAGGCCGGCGGCGGTGAACGCGGCGACGGTGCCCGCCGCGCCGAAGTCGACGTCGTCGGGATGGGCCGTCACCACCAGCGCGCGGCGGATGCCGCCGTCGGGTGACCAGACCGGGAGCGGAGCGCCCTCGCTCAGAGGACGCTCTCCTCGGGCAGGGGGGTCCAGGCCGCCAGGTCAGCCAAGCGGGGGTCGTTGGAGAACATCTCGACGATGGGGATGCGGAGACCCAAGCGGCGCTGGATCACCTCCATTTCGACCAGCTGGTTCCACAACGACAGGCTGACCACGACGCCGGCCTTGCCGGCACGCGCCGTGCGGCCCGAGCGGTGCAGGTACGCCTTGTGGTCTTCGGGGGGATCGAAGTGGATGACGCCGTCGACGCCCTCGATGTGCAGCCCGCGGGCGGCCACGTCAGTAGCGACGAGAACTGCGAGCTTGCCGTTGGAGAAATCGGCCAGCGCGCGCTCGCGGTTGGCCTGACGCAGGTCGCCGTGAATGGCCTGGGCGTTGATGCCCTCCTTGCCCAGGTTCTCCACGAGGCGATCGGCACCCCGCTTGGTCCGGCAGAAGAGCAGCGACTTCTCCTGGCTGCGGCAGATGGCTGCCGCCACCTTCACCTTGTCCATCTGGTGCACCTGCAGGAAGCGGTGCTCCATCAGAGTCACGGTCTGGGTGGACGACGCCACCTCGTGGAAAACGGGGTCGGTCAGGTACCGCGTGACGAGCCTGTCGACGGCACCGTCGAGCGTGGCGGAGAACAGCAATGTCTGGTGCGACTGGTCGAGGCGACGAAGCACCCACTCGACCTGCGGCATGAACCCCATGTCGGCCATGCGGTCGGCCTCGTCGAGCACGAGCGTCTCGAGCTCGTCGACGGCGATCTCTCCCCGGTCACCGAGATCGATCAGGCGCCCGGGCGTGGCGATCACCACGTCGACGCCCTTACGCAGCTTGGCCACCTGACGGTCGATGTCGGCACCGCCGTAGACGGCGACGGCGTGCAGCCCGAGCTTCTTGGCCAGCGGGGCCAAGACGTCGTGTACCTGCACGGCCAGCTCACGCGTCGGCAACAACACGAGGGCGAGCGGCTTGGCCGGCCGGGTGGCGGTCCGGGAGCCCTGGGCCTCGCGGGTCGCCTTGGCCCGCTGCAGCAGCGGGACGCCGAAAGCGAGCGTCTTGCCCGAACCCGTCTTGGCCTTGCCACAGACGTCACGCCCGGCCAGGGCGTCGGCGACGGTGAGGGCCTGAATTGGAAAAGCGCTGACGATGCCTTCATCGGCCAGCGCTTTGTTCAGTTCGGGTGAGACGCCGAGGGACTCGAAGGTCCGGGCGGTCTCGTAGGTATCGTCGCCCTGGACGTCGCTGTCCTTCGGGGCGGTGCCGGCGTGCGCGTCGGCTGGGGCATCAACGGTCATGGACCCGCTCTCTCTGTTGTACGGCGGGGCTGCGCGCCTTCCAGAGGAGTGAGAATCAGCCCCGACTCACCGGCCCCCGCCGATGGTCGCACACCTATTGTACCAGCCCAGGAGCGGTCGACGACGCATGCCTGTGCCAAAGTGACCGTCCTGCACCACGAGCGAAGGAGGGCCCACGATGGCCAAACTCGAAGCGGGAGCGACCGCCCCTGCGTTCACCCTGCCTGACCAGGATGGCAAACCGGTCAAACTCTCGGAATTCAAGGGCCAGCGGGTGATCGTCTACTTCTACCCGGCCGACGACACGCCGGGCTGCACGAAGGAGGCGTGTCAATTCAACGACAACCTCAAGACATTCGAGAAGGCCGGGGTGGCGGTGCTCGGGATCTCGCCGGACAAGGCGGAGAAGCACGTGAAATTCCGGACCAAGTACAAGCTGAAGTTCCCGCTCCTCACCGACGCCGACAAGTTGGTGATGGAGAAGTACGGGGCCTGGGGCGAGAAGACCATGTACGGCAAGAAGACCGTCGGGACGATCCGCTCCACGTTCCTCGTCGGACCGAACGGCAAGATCTTGCGGGCCTGGTACCACGTGCGGGCCGACGGCCACGCGGCCAAGGTCCTCGAGGAGATCGCCGACGGGTGAGCGCACGATGACCGGGGAGCAATGACGGGCATGCGATGAAACGGTGGAGCGAGTTCGCCGCGCTGCGTCCCGACCTCGCCGTGCCCGGTCGGGCCTTGCTCTACCTCGTCGGCGTCGGGCTCGCCTACATGGCCACGACGCGGCCGGACGGTGGACCGCGCCTCCATCCGATGTGCCCACTCCTGACCGACGACGGAATGTTCGCCTTCATCATTCCCTCCCCCAAGCAGCGCGACCTCCGACGCGACGGTCGCTATGCGCTGCACTCGTTCCCGCGGGACGACAACGACGACGCGTTCTCATGCATGGGCATCGCACGTCCGGTCGAGGACACCCGGCTACGCTCCGAGCTCAGTGCCCTCTTCGCGGCAGAGCGTTCCGCGCTCGGCGTCGCCCCACCTGCAGTCGAGGATGGCCTCTTCGAGTTCCTCGTCGACTCGTGCCTGCTGACGAGGACGAGCGGACACGGAGATCCACACCCGGTGCACCAGGTGTGGCGAGACGCGTAACCTGACGACGGAAGAGGGATCTCTCGTGGGAACCGATATCAGTTCGATCCTGACGTTCGCCATCGGGGTGGCCATCAGCCCGGTGCCGATCATCGCCGTGATCCTCATGCTCTTCTCCGACCGGGCCAAGGTCAACGGGCCCGCGTTCCTTGCCGGGTGGGTCCTGTCGCTCGCCGTCGTGAGCGTCGTGATCTACACCCTCTCCCATGACGGCAACGTCGCGACGAGCAGCACGGCGTCGGACTCCGTCTCATGGGGGAAGATCGCGTTGGGCCTCGGGCTGCTGGCGCTGGCGCGCCGCAATTGGCGCAAGCGCCCGGCGCCGGGCGAAGCGGCGGAGCTGCCCAAGTGGCTGGCCACCGTCGAGTCGCTCTCGCCGGTCAAGGCGTTCTGGCTGGCGGTCGTCCTCGCCGCGGTGAACCCGAAGAACCTGATCCTCACCGTGGGCGCCGCCGCCGGCCTGGCCCAACTCGGCCTGTCCACCAGCGACGCGGTCGTCGCCATCGTGGTGTTCGTCGTCATCGGCAGCCTGACCATCGTCGGGCCCGTGCTGTACGCGCTCTTCGGCGGCCAGCGGGCGCGCACGACGCTCGACTCGGCCAAGTCCTGGCTGACGACGCACAATGCGGCGGTGATGGCCGTGCTCTTCCTCGTCTTCGGTGTGGACCTCATCGCCAGGGGACTGCCGCCGCTCACGAGCTGATCGACCTCGAGCCGGATGGTGACTTGACGGGCGCAGCTTCTAGGAACATAGTTATCTAGTTCCCTAGATAAAGTGAAGCGAGGTCAGGTGATCGAGTTCCACCTCGACAGCCGCTCCGGCGTCTCCCCCTATCTCCAGATCGTCCAGCAGGTCAGGCAGGCCCTGCGGCTGGGCCTGCTGCGCCAGGGTGATCAGCTCCCGACGGTCAAAGAGGTCGTGGGGCAGCTGGCCATCAACCCGAACACCGTGTTGAAGGCCTACCGCGAGCTGGAGCACGAAGGCTTGGCCAGCGCGCGTCCCGGTGTCGGGACCTTCATCACCGGGAGCCTCGGCGGCCAGTCGCTGGCGGCCCACGGCCCGCTGCGCCAGGCGCTGCAGCGCTGGATCGTCAAGGCGCGCCGTGCCGGGCTCGACGACGAGAGCATCGAGGCGCTGTTCCGCGACTCCTTTCGTTCCGCGGCCGAGGAGGACATAGCTTGAGCTGGGTTCTCGACGCCCAGGGTCTGGGCAAGCGCTACGGCCGGCGCTGGGCGCTCAGGGACTGCGACCTGCAGATCCCCTCGGGTCATGTGGTGGGTCTCGTCGGGCCCAACGGGGCGGGCAAGACCACGCTCATGCACCTCGCGGTCGGACTGCTCACACCGAGTGCCGGGGGCATCGAGGTGCTCGGACGCCCACCGGCGGCCGACCCGGCGCAGCTGTCCCGCGTCGGCTTCGTCGCCCAGGACACACCGACCTACGCCCGCCTCAGCGTGGAGGACCATCTTCGCTTCGGGGCGCAGATGAACCCGGGGTGGGACGACGCGTCGGCACGGGACCGCATCGCGGAGCTCGATCTCGACGCGGACCAGAAGGCCGGCTCGCTGTCGGGGGGCCAGCGGGCGCAGCTCGCCCTGACGGTGGCGGTGGCCAAGCGTCCCGAGCTGCTCGTCCTCGACGAGCCGGTGGCCAGCCTCGACCCGCTGGCCCGCCGCGAGTTCCTCCAGAGCCTCATGGAATTCGTGGCCGACGGGGCTGTGAGCGTGGTGCTCTCCTCGCACGTCGTCGCCGACCTGGAGCGGGTGTGCGACTACCTGGTCGTGCTCGTCGACTCGCGCGTGCAGGTGGCGGGCGAGGTCGACGATCTCCTGGCCACGCACCGCCGCCTCATCGGCCCACGGCGAGACGCGGGGTCGCTTCCGGCCGGGCAGGACGTCATTGAGGAAAGCCACACCGACCGCCAGAGCACCATGCTCGTGCGCTGTGACGGACCCGTGCTCGACCCGGCCTGGACCGTCGAGGAGCTGAGCCTCGAGGACATCGTGCTGGCCTACATGGGCAACGCCGCCACGGCGCGGCGGGCCCACCGGAAGCTCGAGGTGTTCTCGTGATCGCCTTCTCCTGGCGCCAGTTCCGGACGCAGGGGCTCATCGGCGCAGCGGGGCTCGTCCTTCTCGGTCTGATCCTGCTCCTCACCGGGCCGAACCTGGTGCACGTCTACGACACCGCCCTGGCGCAGTGCCGGGCCAGCGGCGGCTCGGCCAGCGCATGCAACAACCCGGTCATCAGCACCGACTCGAAGCTCCAGGTGCTCGTCCTCGCCCTGGTGCTCATCGTGCCGGTGCTCATCGGGATGTTCTGGGGGGCACCGCTCGTGGCCCGCGAGCTCGAGACCGGGACCTTCCGCCTGGCGTGGACCCAGAGCGTCAGTCGCCTGCGCTGGTTGGCGGTCAAGCTCGGGCTCGTCGGCCTGGCCAGTGCGGCGGTCGCAGGGCTGCTGAGCCTGATGGCGACCTGGTGGTTCAGCCCGATCGACAAGGTCAACGCAAACCGGTTCGGCGCGGCGGCCTTTGGAGTGCACGGGTTCGTCCCGGCCGCCTACGCCTTGTTCGCCTTTGCGCTCGGCGCGACCACCGGGTTGCTCTTCCGCCGCACCCTCCCCGCCATGGCGGTCACGCTGGTCGGCTACATCGTGGCGCGCTTCGTCGTGGCGTACTCCGTTCGCCCGCATTTCATGGCCCCGGTGACCAAGGCGTTCACGCTCAATCCGAACGCGGGCTGGGGCATCACGGACTCCGGGAGCGGGATTCAGGTCAGCACCGACCCGCCGGACCTCTCCAATGCGCTGATCGTTTCGAACACCATCGTGAACAAAAAGGGGCAGACGCCGTCGGCCTCGTTTCTGCACACGGCGTGCCCCGGCGTGCCCGGGGTCAGCGGGCCGCCGCCGTCTCCCGTCGGGGGTCATACGGGCGCCGTCCCCGCCCCCGGCGGCGGCCAGCAAGCGTTCCAGCAATGTGTCAACGCCGTCTCGGCCAGGTTCCACCAGGTGGTCACCTACCAACCCGCCAGCCGGTTCTGGACGTTCCAGACCTACGAGACCCTGCTGTTCGTCCTGGTGTCGCTGGCCCTGGCCGGCCTGTGCGCCTGGTGGGTGTGTCACCGCCTCAGCTGAGGGGGGCCCGACAGCATCATCGCCGCGTTCAATGCTGGTGGAGGGGGCACCAATAGGTCGTCCGGCCTCCCACCGTCTCCCGGAGGAGCTCGGTCCCGTCGAGCGGACACCGCGCGCCGACGGCGCGCCCGTCCATGAGGTCACCCATGTGCGAACCCCCGCGCCGGCCGAGCTGGCGCAGGGTGGCGCGGAGCTCCTTGTGCAGGGCGCGCAGTTCGTCGTCAGTCAGCGGCGTGCGCCGGCCAGGGGCGAGACCGGCCCGCCAGAGGATCTCGTCGGCCAGCAGGTTGCCCACGCCGGCCAAGCGCTCCTGGTCCATGAGTCGCGCCTTCAGCGGCGCCGCCGTCCCCTCCCGTCCCGCCCCGATGGCCAGCGCGCCGCGGAGCTCGGGCAGCGACACCGTGAGCGCGTCGGGCCCGAGCCGGCCCTCGTCGGGCGCCAGCTCGAGCGACCCGAAACGGCGCGGGTCGTGCACCAGCAGCTGACCGCCGTCCTCGAAGGTGATGCGCGCCCGCACCCATTTGTCGTTGAAGACACCGGGCCCGTATCGGAGCCGGTCGAGCGCCTCGTGCCCGTCGACCACGAGCCCGCCCGTCATGCCGAAGCGGACGCCGAGCGTCGGCCCCCCGTCCGTGTCGAGAAGGAGGAGCTTCCCGCGGCGCCTGGCCGCCGTGAACATGTGCCCCACCAGCGCCGATCGGAGGCGCGCCGGCGTGGTCCCGCCACGGCCGTAGCGCGAGTCGACCATCCACGCC
>DATAXG010000129.1:0-13418 GCA_036273055.1 Acidimicrobiales bacterium
AACTTGGCTTCCTTGGTGATCTTGTCCGCCGGTACCTGCAGTACTTCCACGGCGCACTCGCGAAACTTCTCGAACGCTGCGTCGCTGTCCACAATCTGCTCCTTTGTCGTCGGTCCCTTGAACGCTACAGGCCCATGCCCAACCCGCCGTCGACCGGCACGACGGCGCCGGTCACGTAGGCAGCGGCATCGGAGGCCAGAAAGCCCACCACAGCGGCCACGTCGGCTGGGCTGCCGGGGTGGCCGAGAGGCACCTGGCCGGACATGACCGCGATCCGGTCGGCACCGAGGGCTGCCGTCATGTCGGTGTCGATGAGGCCAGGGGCCACCACGTTCACCGTGATCTGGCGGCTGCCGACCTCCCGGGCGATGGCCCGGGCCATGCCGACCAGGCCGGCCTTGGAGGCGGCATAATTCGCCTGCCCCGGCAGGCCCACGAAGGCGCCGACCGACGAGACGAAGACGATGCGACCCGTGTGCAGCCGCAGCATCTTGGCCACGGCCCGTTTGGCCACGCGGAACGAACCTGTCAGGTTGGCGTCGATCACGTCGTGGAAGGCCTGGTCGCTCATGCGCAGCATCAGAGAGTCCAAGGTGATGCCCGCGTTGGCCACCAGCACCTGGACCGGCCCCCACCGTTCTTCAATGGCCGCGAAGGCCGACTCCACCTCCTCGGTGTTACGAACGTCACAGCGGACCGGCAGGAAGCGCTCCGAGTCGGCACCCTGCGGCGGTGCCGGCGGGTCGTCGGAGCGATACGTCGTGGCCACCTGGTCGCCGTTGGCCAGGAACCAGGCGACACAGGCCGCGCCGATGCCGCGGGTCCCTCCGGTGACGAGGACGATGGCCATCAGCGGGAGTCGGGCACCCGGAGCCACACGAGCGGCTGACCCTCTTGGACACGCTCGCCGTTGGCCGCCAGCCATCCGATGACCTGTCCGGCGAACGGCGTCCGCACCTCGGAGACGCCGACCCGGCCGACGAGCTCGCCGACGTCGACGGCGGAGGACTGCTCGGAACCGCCGCCCGTCCCTGGCAGCAGCCCGGTTCCGGGCGCCTGCAGGGACGCTTCCGGGCTGAAGATGCCACTCGAGGGGCTCACGACGACCCGCTCGGACATGTAGAGATGCTCACCCTGATGGAGGGCGGGTTCGGCCCGCCACGTCCCGGCGGCACTGATCTGGTCGATCAGCGTGTCAAGGTCCTCGGGCTTGGAGACGGCCAGGGACTGGATCTCCGGCAGGCTGCGCTTCGCCAGCCCGCTGAGGACGCCACCCGGTCCGAGCTCCACGAGCGACGTCAGGCCGAGACCGGCAAAGGTCTCGAGCGTCTGGCGCCAGCGCACGGGGCTGCAGAGCTGTGCCGAGAGCAGGCCGGGCCACTCCGCCGGGTCGTCGTGGACGTGCGCATCGACGTTGGCGACGACGCGCACCTCAGGCGTCAGGAAGGTGACTTCGGCCAGGGCCTTGCGCAGGTCGGCGCGCGCGCCCTGCATCAAAGGCGTGTGGAAGGCGCCCGAAACCTGAATGGGCATCACGCGCCTGGCGCCCAGGCCCTTGGCCAGCTCACCGGCCAGCGCCACGGCTTCGACCGTGCCGGCGATGACGACCTGTCCGGGGGCGTTGTAGTTGGCCACCCAGACGTCCCCTTCGGCCCGCATGCAGGCCGCCTCGGCATCGTCATCGGCGATACCCAGCAGCGCCGCCATGGTCCCGGGCGCTTCCTCACCGGCCCGCGCCATGGCCTCGCCCCGGGCGACCACGAGCTGAATCCCGTGGTCGAAGCCCAGGGATCCGCTGGCCACCAGTGCGGTGTATTCCCCCAGGCTGTGGCCGGCGCAGGCCGCCGGGGTCAATCCGACCCGTTCCACCGCGTCGAGCACGACCAAGCTGAGCACCGTGGTGGCCAGCTGGGCGTTCTCGGTCTGGGTGAGCTCCTCAATCGGCGCGTGCAGGAGGAGGTGCGCGAGGTCGCGGTCGGCTGCGGCCGAGGCTTCCTCCACGACTTCCCACGAGGGATGGTCGACCCACGGCTCACCCATTCCGGCACGCTGTGATCCCTGTCCGGGGAAGGTGAAAACCAACACGTGTCCGACGGCTCCCATCGACGGCGGGCTGAAGAACCCACAGTGTGGCATGCCGGCACGCCACCCGGTCGCGTCCGGGGCCAAAATCGCACCGCTGGTGCGACACCACCCGCGCCCAACCAGCGCAGTGCTGGCTACCCGGTGGAAACCCGGTGCGATGGCCGGTGCGACCGGGGCGCGGAGAATGCTGACGCCTGCCCGGGCGACCGAGTTTTCGGGTCCGGGCGACAGTCGGCCGGTCCGTGGGCGTTCCCGTGGTGACCGTGCAGCACGGATTGCCGCTGCCACATCCCTCGAGCCACGTCATGGGGTCAGGTGCACCAACCGGGAGAGTCACACGGCGAGGCGGCACGGCCCCAGCCCGCGCCCGGGGGGCGGGCGGCTTCTGCCACCAAAAGGGCCGGCCCTGCCTTGATCGCCGGCGGCGGCCTCGTCGCTGTCATCTTGATGACGACCATCCTGGCGGGAGGGGGAACACCTGCAGTGACGGAGCACACTCAGCCGACCCACACCCCCGTGGTGCCGCGTGCGTCGGCTGCCACGCCGACCACTGCAGCGACTCCGAGTACCACTGCGCCGACAGCACTGTCAGCAGGCGAGGGGCGCCACACCCTGACGCCGACGACACAGCGCCCGATCCCGACGACCAGCACGACGGCCCCTGGCGCAGCGCCCACGCCGGCACCCGTGCCATCGAGCTCGTCCACCGCCTGCGGCGGGCAGCCGACCGTCAGCGTCGACGGCCAGCAGTGGCAGTGCACGTTCGATGACGAGTTCAACGGCACGACGTTGGACACCAGCAAGTGGATCGTCCAACAGACGGCCGACGGGGGCTACCACTCCGGCGTCGAATGCTACGAGGACAGCGCGGACAACGTCTCGATATCGGAGGGCACGTTGAACCTGACCGCGGAGCAGGTGGGTTCTTCCTTCCTGTGTCCCGGCGACCCGCCCTACTTCACGCAGTACACCAGTGGAATGGTCTCGACCTATCAGCGGTTCACCCAGACCGACGGGCTCTTCGAAGTCCGCGCCAAGATCTCCGGCACCACGACGCAAGGGTTGCAGAGTTCGTTCTGGCTCTACCCGGCCCAGTTGACCTACGGGGCCTGGCCGGCGTCGGGCGAGATCGACATCGCCGAGCTCTTCAGCCTGAACCCGACGTTGGCGATCCCGTTCGTCCACTACAACAACTCCTCCAACGACCCGTCCGCCACCAGTGACCGCTGCGCCATTGGGGATCCGAGCCAGTTCCACACGTACGCCGTCGAGTGGACGCCGCAGTCGCTCGCCTTCTTGTACGACGGCCAGACCTGCCTGGTCGACCATTGGAATGCCGCCTCCCCGTTGATCGATCCCGCCCCGTTCAACGAGCCCTTCTACCTCTGCCTGACCCAGGCCCTGGGCATCGGGACGAACCAGTTCCTCGCAGGCACGACTCCGTTGCCCGCGACGACGTCCGTGGACTGGGTGCGGGTCTGGGGCACGCATACTTCGGCTGGCTGACCGAGACACCTAAGGCCCCGCCCGCCTGGTGCCGATAATTACGAGGCAAACGCCCGTTGGGGCGCGCCCGGGCCAGTCGGAAGGCGCGGCCGGCGACCCAGGTGGGCGGCATTAGCCTCTCCCGCCGGGGTGGGGCACCTGTGGAGGACGCACAGATGAAGGTGGATCGACGTGGCGGCAGTCGGCTGCAGCGCGTTGCGTCGTGCGTGCTCGGGCTGACTCTCGTGCTGGCCTTCGCCGTGGCGTACGGCGCCGCCGCCTCGTCCACTGCGGCCGCGGCCAGTATCGGTCGGGAGAAGCTACCGGGCCACCAGGGGCTCGTACCTCCAGGAGCGACCCTCGTGGGGCCTGCGCCCGCGGCAACGCCGCTTCCCCTCACCGTCACCCTCAAGCCCCGTGATCCGGCCGCGTTGGCCGCGGAGGTCCAGGCGGTGTCGGATCCCGGTTCCGCGGAGTACCACCACTTCCTGACGCCGGCGCAATTCGCGGAGCAATTCGGGCCCACGCCGGCGACCCTCGCGCAGGTCACATCCAGCCTTCGGCAAGAGGGCCTGACGGTGGGCGTGCCGTCCGCTACCGGCTTGGCCCTGCCCGTGTCGGGGACGGTGGCCCAGGTGCAGACCGCCTTCTCGACGCCGATCTCGCAGTACCGCCTGTCCTCCGGGAAGACCGGGTACGACAACGCGACGGCTCCCGAGGTGGACACCTCGGTAGCGCCCCAGATCCAGGGAATCCTCGGCCTCGATACCCTCAGCCCTCCGCAGCCGTCGACCAGCGTGCCTCAGGCGAGCCCGGCGGTGCCCCACCCCGCGGCCGATCCCGCCGCCCCCACGCTGGCGGCGGGACAGCCATCGCCCGTGACCGGCACCTGCGCCACCAGCATCAGTGGCGTGAAGAGCAGCACCGGGGCACTCGAGGCTCCCGACCTGGCGCAGGCCTACGCATTCGATCCTCTGTACTCGTCGAACGACTACGGGGCGAACAGTACCGTTGCCCTGCTCGAGATGGCGGGCGCGGGCTATTCGCAGAGCGACATCACCACCTTCGCCGGCTGTTACGGGATCACGATCGGCAACAACCAGATCGCGCAGACGGATATCGACGGCGGGGGCGCGACGGGCGGGGGCACGGCAGAGGCCGAACTCGACATCGAGACGGTGCTGGCCCTGGCACCCGAGGCGAACATCGAGGTCTACGAGGGCGGGTCTTCGGACAGCCTCTACACCGTGTTCAACAAGATCATCGGCGACGACACAGCGAAGATCGTCAGTGCCAGCTGGACCAACGGCTGCGAGGCCTATGTCGGCCAATCGTTCCAGGACTCGGAGAACACGCTTTTCCAGGCGGCGGCGACGGAGGGGCAGTCGGTCTTTGTCGCCTCGGGTGACCAGGGTGCACAGGGCTGCAACATCAACGGAGAGATCGACGCGTCGACGGGAACCAATCCGGTGGCCCAGTCGGTCGACCCTTCGACGGGGACCCTCTACGTCGCCAACAAGTCGAGCAACACGGTCAGCGTTGACAGCGAGGGGACCACGTCCGACCCGACTGGCTTCGCCACCGCGGCGTCGGTCTCCACCGGCACGGGTTCTGGACCTGACGCGGTCGCATTGGATACGACGGCGGGCAAGGTCTTCGTGGCGAACTCCAGCAGCACCCTGACCGTCATCTCAACCAGTGCCTGCAACCAGAGCACGACGACCGGATGCGCCTCGCCCACGCAGATCGCCTCGGGTGGCCATCTCAGCTCCCCGGCGGCAGTCGCCGTGAGCGGGTCCACCCTCTATGTGGCGAACACCAATGGCACGGTCGCCGTCTACAACGCCACGACGAATGCGTGGGTGGCAACCGTGACGCTCGCGTCCTCCACCGTGCCGACGGCGTTGGCGGTCGACGCCGCCAACGGGTTCGCCTATGTGGCGGACGGCGCCAACGGACGCATTGAGTACTTCAACGCCGCGACCTGTAACGCCACCACAACGAGCACGTGCGGAACGACCCCGGCGGCGATCACCGCGGGGAACGACCCCGTCGCCCTGACCGTCTCGAGTACTTCCGGTGATCTGTACGTGGCCAATGCGGGGACGGGGGGAGGGATCACGGTGGTGAGCCTGGGCAGCCACACGGTGGTCAAGACCATCGCGACCACCCAACCCTCCAACGGTACCGGCCTCGTGCAGTCGATCGGCCTGTCACCTGACGGCAGCGAAGTCCTGGCGGTCCTCGACGGTCTGAGCTTCCCCGGCGATGTGATGGCGACGATCAACACCTCCACCAACACCATCAGCTCGACCGTCTCGCTCGAGACGGGCACGGACGCCATGGGGCAGCTGGTGAGCGACGGCAGTCGCGACTACGTGTGGGTCACCGACAAGACAAGTCGTGGCGACGTCATTCAGAATCTCAACCCCGCCGTCTCCGACCCCGCCGGCCAACCCGACGTCACCGCGGTCGGAGGAACCTCGCTCGGGCACGGGTCCCAGACCCTCGGGCCGCCGGCCACGGAACAAGCCTGGAATGACGCGCTGTACTACTCGGAGGGCGCAGGCGGGGGCGGCATCTCCCAGACGTTCGTCATGCCCGCGTACCAGCAGCCGCTCGGCGAGGTGAGTGGGAGCAGCGGCGCACCGTGTGCCGACGCGGGTGGCGACTGTCGTGAGGTCCCCGACGTGTCTGCGGATGCGGACCCGAGCAGCGGCTACATCATTTACGACAGCGTCAACGGACTGGGCTGGAATGCGCTGGGCGGGACCAGCGGTGCCGCTCCGCTGTGGGCGGCCGTTGTGGCCGTGGTGGCCTCGGCCAACCACAACACTGCTGGATACGGCCAAATGAACCCTGCGCTGTACCTCCTGGCACAGCAGTCCCCGAGCACCTATCTCAACGACGTCACCCTGGGGAACAATGATTACAACGCAACGGCGAGCGGCCAGTACCCGGCCATGACCGGTTACGACATGGCCACCGGGCTCGGCACGCCGGTGGCATCGGCACTGGCCACTGGCCTGGCGTCCATGCCGCTGAGCGTCACCATCACGGGCAGCCAGACCTACGGCCAGTCGCCGGTCTTCGCCGCCGCGGCCAATTTTGCGGGAACCGGGACGACCCCGTTCGGCGTCACGCTCGACAGCACCAACCTGTCCTGCACCACTGTGGGTGCCTCCACGACGATCAGCCCCTCTCTGGCCCCGGGGGGGTACACGATCCTGGCATCGTCGTGCGTCGGGCTGACGCTCTCGGGCGTCGATGCCAACGACTACACGATCGTCTCTGCCACGCCGGCCAACGACTTCACCGTGAACTCCATCCCGGTCAATGTGGCCGTATCGGGCACGCAGACCTATGGAGGCACGCCGACCTTTTCCGGCACGGACAACCCGCCGTCGGGAATCACGGTGAACACGTCGGGCCTGCTCTGCACCAGGATCGGCCTGATGACGATCGGTCTCACCATGTCCGTCGGCAGCTACACACTGGCGCCGAGCGGATGCAGCGGGGCCACACTCGGAGGCAGCAACACCACCGGCTATGCCGTCGCCTACACCAGCGCGGCGGGTGACTTCTCGGTCACGAAGGCGCCCTTGACGGTGACGGCTTCCAGCCCGACCATGGGCTACGGCGGCACGGTACCGACCATCACGCCCGCCTATTCGGGCTTTGTGAACTCCGACTCGGCCGCTTCGTTGACGACCAAACCGACGTGTTCGACGACGGCCACGAGTTCGAGCCCAGTCCTGGGCAGCCCGTACGTGTCGTCGTGTGGCGGCGCGGTCGACCCCAATTACGCCATCTCCTACGTCGGGGGCGCAGTCGCGATCACCGCGGCCACCCTGACGATCACCGCCTCCAGCGGCTCCATGGCCTACGGCGGGGTGGTACCGACCATCACGCCCACCTATGCGGGCTTCGTCAACAACGACACCTCGGCGTCGCTGAACCCGCTGCCGACCTGCTCGACCACAGCCACCAGTTCGAGCTCGGCGTCCGGTTCGCCCTACCTGACGTCCTGCAGTGGTGCCGCCGACCCGAACTACGCCATCTCCTATGTGACCGGCGTCCTCGTGGTCGGCAAGGCGACGCTGACGATCACCGCCTCGAGCAGCCCCATGACCTACGGCGGGGTGGTGCCGACGATCACGCCCACCTATGCGGGCTTCGTCAACAACGACACCTCTTCGTCGCTCACCACCACTCCCACGTGTCGGACGACGGCGACCAGCGGCAGCTCGGTCTCTGGCTCGCCGTATCCGACGTCGTGCACGGGAGCGGTCGATCCCAACTACACGATCAGCTACACCCAGGGCTCGGTCTCCGTCGGCCAGGCCCCGCTGACCATCACCGCCTCGAGCCCGACAACTGTGTACGGCACCGTGGCGACCATCATGCCGAGCTACAGCGCCTTCGCAAACGGGGATGCGTCGCCGTCGCTCACGAGGCAGCCGACCTGCTCGACCACGCAGGTCGCATCCAGTCCGGTGGCGAGCTCGTTCTACGCGTCCTCGTGCACCGGAGCCGTGGATTCCAACTACGCAATCACCTACGTCAGCGGATCGGTCACGGTCGGGGCCGCCCCCTTGACCGTCACAGCGTCGAGCGGATCAGTCGCGTACGGGTCCACGCGGGCCGTCACCCCGATCTACAGCGGCCTTGCGGGCGGCGACACGGGTTCGTCGCTCACCCCGCCCCCGACGTGCGGGAGTACGGCGACCAATTCCAGTCCCGTCCTCGGCTCGCCCTATACGTCGTCGTGCAGCGGCGCATCCGACCCCAACTACACCATCACGTATGCCAGCGGTGTGACCACCGTGACACCCAAGCCGGTTCCCCTCGCTGTCAGCGGAAACCAGGCCAACAGCGGGACCCCCAGCTTCAACGGGACCTACGCCAATCTGCCCGCCGGCCTCGTGGCGGACACCAGCGGGCTCACCTGCGGTGAAGTCACTCCTTCGATCCCGATCAACGGCAGTCTGGCGTCCGGCAGCTATACGCTCGTCCCGGCCACGTGTGCCGGAGTCGCACTGAGCGGGCCAAACGCGAGCAACTACAGCGTGGGCTACACCAGCGCCTCGAGCGACTTCCAGGTGACGGGCGGCCCGGTCCAGACACCGCCCCCCGTGCGCACGTACGGCTACTGGTTGGTCGGTTCGGACGGAGGAATCTTCACCTTCGGTTCCGCGCAGTTCTACGGGTCGACCGGCAACATCAAACTGCAGCGACCCGTCGTGGGAATCAGCCCGACGGCGAACAAGGCCGGCTACTGGTTGGTGGCATCCGACGGTGGGGTCTTCGCCTTCGGCAACGCCGGCTACTACGGGTCGATACCGGGCGCCGGCTTGTCGCCTGCAGGTTCGGGTCTGCCGAACAGTCTCAACGCGCCGATCGTCGGCATGGTGCCTTCGTCCGACGGGGCCGGCTACTTCATGGTCGCCTCGGACGGTGGCGTGTTCGCCTTCGGCGACGCCCGGTTCGAGGGCTCGTGCCCGGGCCGGGGAGGCTGCTCCGGCACCGCCGTGGCCGTCGTGCCCGACGCCTCGGGCAATGGGTATTGGTTGGCCACGCAGACAGGCAACGTCTACGCCTTCGGCGATGCCACCTTCTACGGCGCACCGGGGAACCAGGGCTCCTCGGTCACCTCGGCCGTCCGTACTGCCGACGGGGGCGGCTACTGGATCCTCCTCGCCGATGGCGCCGTGTACGCCTACGGGGACGCCGTGAGCCGTGGCGGCCCCGTGGGAGCCGTGGGTGGCTTCAACCCCGCCTCCGCGATCTTCTCGGACGCGGACGGTGGCGGCTATTGGGTCGCTTCCGCAGCCGGCGCGGTGTACGCCTACGGCGACGCTCCCAACGAAGGGTCCATGACAGGGAACCATCTGAACGGCTCCATCATCGCCGCCACGGGTTTCTGACGAGCAGCTGACGCGGCGGACTCGACCGAGGCCGTCGAAAGAGACGCCGGATTCGGCATTCGGCATCCGGCATCCTGCGCGGCTCCGCAGTGTCCGTCAGGCGTTGGCTGGCGGAGCGAAGGCTGCAATGCAACCCTGCAGCTCCGTCACGCCCGCAGCTTCGGCCGGCGGTGTGGTCGAGGTCGAGGGCGTCGCTGCCGACGGGACCGTCGTGGTCGTCGTGGTCGTCGTGGTGGTCGTCGGCGGGAGGGTCGTGGTGGTCGTCGGCGCGAGGCCCGTTGTCGTCGTGGTGGTCGGCACGAGGACGCCCAACGGAATCGTCGTGGGCACCGTCGTCGTGGTTGTCGAAGTGGTCGGCGGAACCGTCGTGGTCGTCGGAGGTACCGTCGTGGTGGTCGTCGGCGGGAGGGTCGTGGGTGTCGTCGCACCTGCTGCGGCCGGTGTACTCGATGGCGGCGGCGTGATGGTCACGGTGGCACAGGCCCCCGCGTGCTCCAGCGTGGCCACGTCCTTGATCAGCTGGCCGAGGTCGCGGTTCTCGGCTGCCTCGTCGGAGGTCAGCGTGAGGGCGACCTCGGACAGTTCCTTGGCGGCGTCGCCCCGATGTTGCTCGGAGCCCTTGAATGCCCCTGCCGCCGCGTTGTTGTGGGTGATGAGGTTCGTTGCCGCCACCCCGAGGTACTGCTGCGCCACGACCCCGTCGGAGTCCTGCGGCGTGGAAGGTGTCAAAGGCTGTGTCCCGCCGCTGCTCACCAGCGGGGCACCCGAGTACAGGCCACTGTTGACGTATTCGCTGATGGCGAACCCCTGCAGGGCGCGAGACGCGGCGCCGAACTTGTCACGGGCCGCGGCCACCTGGTTCTCCGACGCCGCCAGCGCCAGGTCGTGTTCTGCCACCGTGTTCTGGTCCGCCGCGACCGTAGCGATGGACTGCTGGTAGGACTGCAGATCCTTCGTCACGTTCCCGTAGACGTCGAGGGCGGACGAGGCGGGCACGGCGAGCGCAAGGCCGCCCGCGGGACTCAGCATGGCGTCGACGTAGCACGGAACGCCGCCCGGCGACGGCGCGCACCACGCGCTCTGGTCGACGATGGCAAGGAAGGCGGCCGGGGGTGACACGTTGCCGGCCCTGAGGGCGGCCGTGATCACCCACATGTTCGGTTGAAAGAGTGTGCCGACCGTCGCGGCACATCCGTCGGCCCACGAAGAGAAGGCCGGGAATGCGTTCGCCGATGTCACTCCCGGAATGGCTGCGCCGGAGGCGTCGGTGACCCGCAGGGAGTTGAACGGGTTGAAGGCTGCAGTGTTGTTCGTCGACCCACCTTCGGCGGCCTGCCACTCATCGAGGTCGGCGACGTTGGCGGCTGTGGCCGGGGCTGTGACCCCCTCCAAGACGCAGAGCTCCCAGCCTGGAGGGAGAGGCGTGAAGGCCGACTGTGCCGCTGCGGTCCCGGCGGAACTCCAGGCGAACGCGCCAGCGCCCAGGCCGGCTGTCGCAAGGGCCAGGACGAATCCAAGACTTCGAAAGATGCGTGTCATGAAAGGTCGATCAGGATGGGTGACTCCGCCAACGGCGTGCTGCGGCCCAAGATCCACGCCCGGAAGACGCCGATGGGCCGCCCAAGGTTGGCACGTTCTGAACCCTGCTCCATCGCGACTATCGGCCGATCGGTCGGCTCAGGTGATCCCCGTTGTGCGAAACGTGGGTGTGGCACCGCAGGGGATGGACCGCGGCGTGACCGGTCAGGGCCCTCTCCCTGGACCAGAGGTCCCGATCAAGTCGCTGGTCGCGAAGGGTCTTCGACGACCGCCGGGCTCTCCCGAGAGCCTCGGGGCGGCGCACCCCTGACCTACGCTGGTTCTGGCTCACAGGGTCATCCTTACGGGCACGCCCCCTGCCGGCGGACATCCCAGACAGGCGGCCAGTCTTCAGAGGCGACGACCGTCGCCCGCACGAAGAGCGAACACCGAAACCACGCCGTGCCCGGAGCGGGACTCGAACCCGCACGCCCTTTCGGACAGAGGCTTTTGAGGCCTCCGCGTCTGCCATTCCGCCATCCGGGCGAGAACGCTCGATGGTACAAGCTGCGATCTACGGTGACGACGTGGGAGCGTCACCGGCATGAAGCTCAACGGCGTCGAGCTCGTCCAGGTCGACCTCCCGTTCCGCCATGCCATCGGCACCGCCGCCGGTGTGCACCGGGTGCGCCCGCTGCTCTTCGTGCGGGTCGTGACCGAGGAGGCCGAGGGCTGGGGCGAATGTGCCGCCCTCGCTGAGGGCACCGCGGTCGACCCCGCCCTGGCGGCGGTGGAGCAAGCGGCGGTGGATCTCGGCGTACGCCGCCTGTTCGAGGCCACGGCCACGAGGCGCGGTGAGCTGCCCACTGCGGCAGGCGTGGCCCAGCTGTTCGGCGGCACGCCGGTGGACCGGATGCTGGCCGCCACGTTCGAGATGGCCGTCGCCGACGCCGAGCTCCGCCTGGCCGGCCGCTCGTTGGCGAGCGACCTCGGAGTCACCGAGGGCTTCGAGGCCCTGGCCGTCGGTGCGGTCGTCGGGATCCCCGACGGTCACGACGTCGGCGTGCTGCGCCGGGACGTCGAGAACGTCGTGCGGGGCGGTGCGGCCCGCGTGCGGTTGAAGATCGAGCCGGGCTGGGAAGTGACGCCCGTGCGCGCCGTGCGGGCCGACCACCCCGACCTCGTGCTCCAGGTCGACGCCAATGGCTCTTTCAGCGCGGGCGACGAGGACGTGGCCGTGCTGAGCCGGCTGGCCGAGTTCGACGTGCTGTGCATCGAGCAACCGCTGCCACCGGCCGACCTCGTGGCGCACGCCATCCTGGCCCGGCTGCTGCCCGTGCCCATCTGCCTCGACGAGTCGCTCTCGACGCCGAGGCGGGTCAGCGATGCGCTGCGCAACGGCTCGTGCGCCATGGCCTGCCTGAAACCCGCCCGTCTGGGCGGCCTGCGTGCCACCCGGGCCGCCCAGGCCGCCTGCGCCGCCGCCGGGGTGCCGGTGTTCGTCGGCGGCTTCTTCGAGGCCGGGCTGGGGCGGTCCTCCAATCTGGCCCTGGCGGCCCGGCTGAGCCAGGACGCGACGGGCCTGGTCAGCGACGTCGGGGACCCGGCCGAGTATCTCGCCGTGGACCCCTGCGGCTATCCGGCCGTGCGCGCCGGATGGGTCCGGGTGCCGGTCGGGCCCGGGGTCGGGAACCCACCCGAGAGCCCGGTTCTGGAGCGCCTCGAAGCGCGGCGTCGCTGGTTCGCCGCCACCTACACTTGACGCTCCATGCATCGCGTCCTCTTGGAGCGGCGGATCAGAGATGTCCACACCCGGCTGGTCCGGGCGCGGGAGGAGTTGGCCGTGCTGAATGAGCAGTTGGCGGTTGTCCAGGAGTCAGCCGACGAGGCGCGAGTGCGCGCCCTCGTGTCGGAGACGCCGCTCGCCAGTCAGGAGCACAACGAGGCGGCACGCCACGCCGACGCCATGGTGCGGGCGCGCGATGCGCTCTGCAAGGTCGTGGGCGATCTCGAGCGCCGCCAGGACGAGCTCCTCGCCGCCGTGGCCACGGGCAAGCAGTGACGGCACCGGGCACGCTGGCGCGCGTGGTGATCGCCGAGGACGAGGCCATCGTGCGCCTCGACCTGAAGGAGATCCTCGTGACCGCCGGCTACGAAGTCGTGGGGGAGACCGGGCGCGGTGACGAGGCTGTGACCCTCGTCGAGCAGCACCAGCCCGACCTGGCCATCCTCGACGTCAAGATGCCGGGCATGGACGGCCTGCGGGCCGCCCGCGAGATCACGTCGCGCCACCAGGTGGCCGTCCTCCTCCTCACGGCGTTCAGCCAGCGCGACCTCATTGAGGAGGCGCGTGATTCGGGAGTGTCGGCCTACCTGATCAAGCCGTTCCAACCCCGGGAGCTC
>DATAXG010000130.1:0-34242 GCA_036273055.1 Acidimicrobiales bacterium
GTGAAGAAGATGCGGGCCATGTGCACGATGATCGAGCCGGTGAAGATGTCGGCCGCCCAGTGGTGCATCTGGCGCACCAGGAGGCCGCCGCGCACGTCGAAGGAGATGCCCACCGTCGACTTGTAGGCCTCCGAGACCCACTGGCCGTCGAGCGGCTTGTAGCTGCCGTGGTAGATGACCTGTTGCGTCGAGGGGACGAAGTAGAGCGACAGGAAGACGCCCGTGGCGAGCAGCACCACGAAGGAGTACAGCGAGATCTCGCCCAGCATGAAGGACCAGTGGTCCGGGAAGATCTTGTCGAGGAAGACGCGGCCGCCCTTGGCGACGCCGAGGCGGTCGTCGAGCTCGCCGACGATTTTGCCGACGTTGCCGTACGGGCCCATCGCCTCCTTGCGGCTGCGCTTGGTTTCGGACGGGGTCTTGCTCACGAATTCCTCTCCCAGAAACCTGGCCCGATGGCCTGGTCATAGGGTGCCATGGCGATGAGGTACCCGTCGTCGTTGACGCCGAGGTGCATCTGGGGGAGAGGCCGGGGGGCGGGGCCGAACTGGGGCACCGCGCCGTTGCGCACGTTGAACATCGACTGGTGGCAGGGGCAGACCAGCAGCTCGAGCTCCTGCTCGTAGAGGCCGACCGGGCAGCCGAGGTGGGTGCACACCTTCGAATAGGCGACATAGCCGTCGGGCGTCCAGCCCTCGCGTCCCGGCTCGGTCGTGAAAGGCTGGTCCGATACCCGGATCAGTACCGTCTGATCCACTGACTGTCCCTCGTCGCTGATCTGGCCGTTCTGCGGGTTGACCGTGTCCCGAGGGTAGACGGTCATGATGCCCCCGATGACGAGGGTGTCCCGGCGCACGGGCCTGCCCGTCGAGTCCACTAGCACCATGCCCTTGCGCCAGCTGGTGACCTCGAGGGAGTCGCCCGGGACCGGGCCGAGGGAACGGATGAGGGGGAAGGCGGCGACGATCCCGAACACTCCGGCGCCCGCCGCGAAGAGGCCACCGAGCACGCGGCGCCGCTTGACCACGACGGCGGAACGCTCGACCAGGGCGGCCGACATGACGTCGCGCTCCTCGGGGGTCGAGGCGAGCCGGTGCCGCTCCTCGACGAAGGGCCCCTGCGGCATGAGGTACTTGCCCCAGGCGGTGAGCCCGAACCCGAGGGCGAACAAGCCGGCGCCGAGGGCGCCACCGAAGATCCAGTCGGCCCAGTTCTGCCAGTAGGCGGCGCCGGCCACGGCGAAGAAGACGATGGCCAGCAAGAGGATGGCAGCAATGATGTTCTGGGTCCGCTCGGGGTTCCGGGCCGCTTCGCTCATGTGCGGGTCGCTCATGGCGGCAACCGGCATCGGCACCCTGGTGCGTGAAGGCTGGTGGTCCGGGTCGGTCATGACCGCTCCCCACCGGTTGCGTGTCCGGCGACCACGGGCTCGCCGTGGCCGTCGTCGCCGTGCGTGTCGTCGTCCTCCGGCTCGTCAGAGCCCGAACGATCGCCGATCCAGAAGCAGATGAGAGCGAGGCCACCCACGCCGATCAGGAGGGCGACGAAGCCCTCCGCCACCGGGCCGACGCCACCGAGAGCGAACCCACCGGGGTTCTGCGGGTGCTGCAGCTTCTCGGTGACGTACGAGGTGATGTCGGACACCTGGGCGTCGGTGAGGTTGCCCGAGAAGCGCGGCATGTTGGCCGGCCCCGTGCGGACTGCTTCAGCGATCTGCTGCGCCGTGACCTGGCGGTTCTGCAGCGACGGGGCGTTGGTGCCGAAGGCCAGCGCGTCGCCGGATCCCTCAATGGTGTGGCAGGCGGCACAGTTGAGGGAGAACAGGTCCGCTCCGACCGAGACGCTGGCGCCGTTCAGGTGCGGGTTCGGGACGGCCGGCACCGAGGGATCGAGCGAGTTGACCCACGCCGCGAGCTCCAGCGCCTGCACCGGCGTGAGCCGGGGCGGCTTGCGCTCGGCCTCGACCGCCTTGACGTCCGTGGCGGGCATGCGGCCCGTGCTCACCCAGAAGTCGACCGTGGCCGCCCCGACGCCCTGCAGGTTCGGCCCGATCGTGGCGTTGCCGTCGGGGCCCACGCCGTTGGCCTGGTTGCCGTGGCAGCTCGAGCAGGTCTGGGCGAACAAGAGGCGGCCGGCCGTGATGAACGACTGCGGCGGGTTGGTGTACGTGATGGCCGTGTTGCCGTACGAAATGAGGTGGCCGTTGAGGCATGTCTTCGCGTTGCTGAGGAACGGGTTCCCGGCGTTCGCCACGGAGTTGGTGACGCCCTTCACGTTGACCGTGCCGCAGGCGTGCGTCGTCACCTTGGACGGGTCGACCGAGACCTGCGTCGCGTCGGCATGGCCGCTCGCGCTGGCCAAGGCCCCGGGGAAGAACATGGCGAGCGACGCCAGGGCGGCCACCGAGAGAAGTCCTCCCGGTAACAGGAACCGGCTGCTGATTGTCCTCTTGTGTGGTGCCCGCACGCCTCGCATGCCTACTTGAGAAGGAACAGGCAACTGTAGAGCCCGACCCAGACGATGTCGACGAAGTGCCAGTAGTACGAGACCCCCTGGACCGCCGAGAGCTCGCCGGGGTCACCGCCGCGTTCGCCGCGCAGACGACCGAGGAGGAAGACCATGGCGAGCAGACCGATGAAGACGTGGAGGCCGTGGAGGCCCGACATGATGTAGAAGAGCGACCCGTACGAGTTCGTGTACCAGCGCGTCGTGCTGAAGAGCCACTCGTAGACCTGGTTCCCGAGGAACGCCACGCCCAGGAAGAGGGTGGCCACGATCCAGATGCGGGCCGAACGTCGCTTGCGCCACTCCAGCTGGAACACGGCCCGCTGCATGGTGAAGCTCGACGACACCAGGACCAGGGTGAAGAAGCCGGCCCGGAGTGTGTCCAGATCCGTGCCGGCCGGCGGCCAGGGACCGACCGTGTTGGCCCGGATGGTGAAGAAGGCCGCGAAGAGGCCGCTGAAGAACATCAGCTCGGACCCGAGCCAGATCATGACGCCGATGGCCAGCATCGGCGGGCGGTCGTGGGTGATCTTTCCCTGGGGAGCGGGGACCTCCGCCGAGAGAGCCTGGGTCACAGGTGAATTTCTAGTCGACCCGACCGCGACCACGCCAACTAGGACGGGGTGCGGCGGCGCCTCGGGCCGCGGGTGCGAAGACCCAGGTCAGCGCAGCTCGACCGGAAGCGGCTCGGCGTGCAGCACGGTCAGCCGCCGGGTCGGTCTCGTGAAAGCGACGTAGAGGGTCCGCAAGCCCCGTGTGGTTGCCACCGGGGGGCCCTCGCCGGCCAGATCGTCGCCCACCGCGGCGATCAGGGAGGGCTCCACGACGATCACCGAATCGAACTCGAGGCCGTTCGTCTCGTCCGCCGGCAGGACCACGAGGCCCGCCGCCAGGCCGTCGCCCGTGGGGTCACGGGGATCGATCGGATCCAATCCGGCCTCGTCGAGCGCTCGGGTCAGCTCGGGCAACATGACGGAGGGACCGAGGACGGCCACCCGGCCCGGCGCCACCGCCCCCACCTCCTCCCGGGCCAGTTCGGCCAGCGTGCGGGAAAGCTCGAACCGGCCTGTGGCGACGATCCGTGGGGGGGAGCCTGACTGGCGGACCGGACGCGGTGGGGAGATCTCGGGTGCGGCGATGGCCAGGACCTGCGCCGCCAGCGCCACGACCTCGGCGGGGGTCCGGTAGCTCACCGTGAGCTCCACCAACCGCGTGGGGCGTTGCGGGCTGAGGTACTGCGTGATGTCGTCCCACCCGGACGGTGCCCAGGGCCCGGTGGCCTGCGCAATGTCGCCCACGACCGTCATGGAGCCCGACAGGGAGCGGCGGGCGAGCATGCGCAATTGCATCGGCGACAGGTCCTGCACCTCGTCGACGACGATGTGGCCGAAGGCGCGGATGTCGTCCTCGGACCCGGTCCCCACGGTGGCGACCGGCTCGGGCGAGGCGGCCAGTCCCTGTGGCCAGAATCCCATTTCGGACGCTGTCCCCTCTTCGGCGCGCTTCGTCCGCGTGCGGGCCGTCTTGCCGCGACGGGGGCCCAACAGGGTGCGGGCCTCGTCGATCAGAGCGGCGTCGCCCACCGTCCACTGCACGGTGTCGAGCGAGTCGCTGCGGGACCGGTACAGCCTTTGCACGTCCGTCGCGCTGAGGATCCCCTTGCCGGCGGCGGTGAGCAGCGCCCGTGCACCGAGAAGATCGTGGAGGAATTCGTGGGCCGAGAGGCGCGGCCACATCCGGTCGAGGGCGTCTGTGACCTCGGGCACCCGGCGCAGCCGGCGGGCCAGGTCCCGCTGCTCCTCGGGCGTGGGAGCGTCGTCCGCCCCCTCGACGCCGCCCCGCCCGAGCCTGGCGCGGTACTCGTCCGAGAGCGCACGGAGGACCTGCGACTCGACGAAGCGCCGACGGATGTTGTGTGTGCCGGGCCGGCGCCGGGCCATGCCCACGATGTCCTCGCTCAGCCGGGCCCGCAGGCGCAGCACCCCAGCGCCGAAGGGGACCTCCACGTCGTGACGGAGCGGGCGCTGCCGGGTCCGCACGGCCCGGGCCAGCACCTTGACCATGCGCACGTCACCCTTGAGCCGCGCCACAGCCGGGTCGTCTGTGCCGCGTACGCGCACCTCGGGCACCAACCCTGCCACCGTGGACAGGCTGACCCCGGTCTCGCCCAGCGAGGGCAGGACCTGCTCGATGTAGCGCAGGAACAATGGGTTGGGGCCGACGACGAGGACGCCCTGGCGCTCCAGCGGGAAGCGGTGCGTGTAGAGGAGGTAGGCGGCCCGGTGCAACGCCACCGCCGTCTTCCCGGTGCCCGGTCCACCTTGGACCACCAGCACCCCGGGGAGCGGCGAGCGGATGATCTCGTCCTGCTCCCGCTGGATGGTCCCGATGATGTCGCCCATCTGGCCTGTGCGGGCCTGACCGAGCGCCGACAGGAGCGCGCCAGGTCCACCCAGGACGAGCCCGTCGGCCAGGAGGCGCTCCCCGCCGTCGCGGATCTGCGCCCCGCCGGCTCCGGCCGGAGCGGCCGCGCCGGCGCGGCCTTCGGGGTCGACGAAGTACTCGTCCTCGAGCCCGAGCACCGTCCGGCCCCGGACGACGAGGTGACGGCGGCGGGCCAGGCCCTGCGGGTCGAGGCCGGTGGCCCGGTAGAAGGGCTCCGCCACCGGGGCGCGCCAGTCGACGACGAGCGGCTCGTGGTCCGGGCCCGAGACGGCCAGCCGGCCGATGTGGAAGGACTCGCCCAGGAGCGGGTTCTCCGACGCGGACGTCGACGTCGGCTCGACCTCGTCCTCGGGCTCGGGCTCGGGGAGGCGGTCGATACGGCCGAAGTACAGAGCCTGGTCGCCGATGTCGAGCTGCTCCAGCCGGGCCAGGCTGGTGCGGACCACGATGTCCCGCTCGGTGCGTGACTGGAACGTGCCGCCGCGGCCGAGGTCGAGCACGCCCTGCAACATCTGGCGCGCCTCACCCCGCATGAACTCCAACCCGTCGTAGGCACGGTTGAGGAACTCCTGCTCTTGCAGCAGATCGGGATGTTCGGGCACCTCTCCCCTTCCTCCCCCCGGCCCACGGGGAAACGGTTCAGTTTAGACGGCCCGCGACGCCCGGGAGGACGGGGTGGTGCCGCATACGATGAGCCGGACCGAAAGGATTGCCATGCTCATCTCCACCATGAATGACGTCCCCGGCTACAAGGTGACCTCGGTACTCGGCGAGGTCTTCGGCCTGACCGTCCGGTCGCGCAACGTCGGATCCCAGTTCGGTGCCGCCTTCAAATCCCTGGCGGGGGGTGAGCTCAAGGGGATGACCAAGAACCTGCAGCTGAGCCGGGAGGACGTCGTCAACCGCATGGTGGAAGAGGCCGAGGCCCGCGGTGGGAACGCCGTGCTCGCCATGCGGTTCGACACCTCGGAGATGGGCGGGAACTGGACCGAGATCTGCGCCTACGGGACGGCCGTCGTCATAGAGCCGGCCGGGTGAGCCTGACGGCAGATGCCCGCACGGACCTCGTGCGGGCCTGCTTCCGGGAGCCCGTGTCCCGTACCCCCGTCTGGTTCATGCGCCAGGCGGGGCGCGCCCTGCCCGAATACCGGGCAGTACGCGGCTCGGGCTCCATCCTTTCCGCCTTCGGCGACCCCTCGCTGTCCGCCGAGGTGACCCTGCAGCCGGTCCGGCGCTACGGCGTCGACGCCGCCATCCTCTTCTCCGACATCGTCGTCCCGCTGCATGCCATCGGCTTCGGGGTCGATGTGGAGCCGGGACGGGGCCCGGTGGTCGCCGAGCCGTTCCGGAGCGAGGCGGATCTCGACCGCCTCCGACCGTTCGAGCCGTCGACTGATGCCCCCTACGTGGCCGAGACCGTCGGCCTGGTGCGCCGCGAGCTCGAAGGGTCGGGCGTCGCGCTGATCGGCTTCGCCGGTGCGCCCTTCACCGTGGCCAGTTACGCCGTTGAGGGCGGGCCCTCCCGAACGTTCGCCAAGGTCAAGGCGCTCATGCACGGGAACCCCGACCTCTGGCAGCAGCTGACCGAGCGGCTCGCCGCCATGGCCGTGGCCTCCCTCCGGGCGCAGATCGAGGCAGGTGCCCAGGCGATCCAGCTCTTCGACAGCTGGGCCGGCTCGCTCGCCCCCGGCGAGTACGCCCGCTTTGCCCTTCCCTCCACCCGCGCCGTCCTGGCCGGGATCGCGGACCTCGGCGTCCCGACCATTCTCTTCGGTGTCGGCACGGGCGAGCTCCTCGGCCTCATGGGCTCCGCGGGTTCCGATGTCGTCGGCGTCGACTGGCGCGTCCCGTTGGACGAGGCCCGCCAGCGTGTCGGTCCAGGGTGCGCGCTGCAGGGCAACCTCGACCCCGCCCTCTGCCTGGCGCCGTGGCCCGTGGTCGAGGAGGCCAGCCGATCCGTGCTCGCCGCCGCGGCGGATGGCAGCGGCAGCGGCCACATCTTCAACCTGGGTCATGGCGTGCTGCCCGAGTCGGACCCGGGCATCCTGTCCGCCGTCGTCGAGCTGGTCCACGCAGCGACTGCGCGGGCATGACCACCGGCGTGCTGCTCATGGCGCACGGCACGCCGGCGAGCACGGCGGAGATCGAGCCCTTCTACACGCGGATCCGGCGCGGCCGCCCACCCACGCCGGAACAGCTGGCCGAGTTGGAAGGGCGGTACGCCGCCATCGGCGGCGTGTCACCACTGGCGGTCCGCACCGCGGCGCAGGTCGACGCCGTACGCCGCGCGCTCGACGCACGGGCGCCCGGCCGCTACGTGGTGACGTTCGGAGCCAAGCACACGGACCCGCTCATCGAAGAGTCGGCCGCATTCCTGGGCGCGGCCGGGTTGGAACGCGTCGTCGGCCTCGTTCTGACCCCCCACGGGTCGTCCATGGGCTCGGAGGAATACCTCGGGCGCGCCGTCGCCTCGCTCGGCTCGACGCCCTTCGTACCGGTGGCTCCCTGGTATGCCGAGCCGGCTCTGGTCGCCCTTCTGGCCGCCCGCGTGCAGGACGCACTGCGCAACGTCGCCGGCCGGACGCGGGTGATCTTCACGGCGCACTCACTGCCCGAGCGCATCAGAGAGACCGGCGACACCTATCCCGAGCAGCTGTCCGAATCGGCCAGGATGGTGGCGGAGGCAGCGGGGCTCGACGACTGGCTCGTGGCATGGCAGAGCGCAGGACGCACACCCGAACCCTGGATCGGCCCCGACGTGCGCGACGTCGTGCGGCAACTGGCCGCTGATGACGACGCTGATGCCGTCGTCGTGTGCCCGATCGGCTTCGTGGCGGACCATCTCGAGGTGCTCTACGACCTCGACGTCGACCTGGTCCGCGTCGCAACTGCCGCCGGCGTCGCGTACGCGCGCACGGCATCGCTCAACGACGATCCCTCCTTCATCGCCACTTTGACTGATCTGATTGTCGCCGCCGACGAGGCGCCCTGAGGTGCCCGTGCAGCGGGTCGTCGTCGTCGGCGGTGGCATCAGCGGCCTCGCCGCGGCCTGGGAGCTCACGGGTGGAGTGACCCGACGGCCCGACGCACCAGCGGTCACCGTGCTCGAGGCGTCGCCGGACCTGGGCGGACCCCTGCGGAGTTCGGACTTCGGTGGACGCGTCGTCGACCTCGGTCCCGACGGGTTCCTCGGACGCCGGCGCGAGGCGGTCGAGCTGTGCCACGAGGTCGGGCTGGCGGACGCCCTCGTGCCCATTGCGGCCCGCGGTGCGGCGGTGGCGTCCCGCGGGCGCTTGCGTACGTTGCCCGAGGGACACGCAATGGGGATCCCGACGCGGTTCTGGCCGACGGCCCGCTCCGGCATCGTGGGCGCGCGAGGCACGCTGGGTCTCGCGCGCGATGCACTGCTGCCACGACCCGACGTCCGGGGGCCGATCGGCGACCGCGCCATCGGCCCGCTCGTGTCGCGCAAGCTCGGTCAACGGGTCGTCGACACCCTGGTCGACCCCTTGATCGGCGGGATCCATGCCGGCTCGGTCGACGACATGTCGGCCGCCGCGACCTTCCCGCCGCTCCTGGCCGCCGCACAACGTCGCGGTGGCCTCATGCGGGCCCTGCGCGCCGAGGTGCCCGCTCCCGACCCCGACGGAGCGCCGCTGTTCTGGGCCCTCCAGGGCGGCATGGCGTCCTTCATCGACGCGTTGGCAACCGGCCTCCGAGGGCGTGGGGCGGACATCCGGCTCTCCTCTCCCGTCGATGGTCTCGATCGGTCGTCTGGCGCATCGGGAGGATGGACCGTGGCGGCGGCGGGCTGCGCCTTCGAGGCGGACGCCGTGGTCCTGGCCACACCGGCGCCGGCGACGGCAGCGCTCCTTCGTCCCCATGACGACGAGGTGGCGGGCCTCTTGGAGGCCATCGACTACGCCTCCGTGGTGCTGGTGACGTTCCGCGTCGGTGCAGACGACATCCCTGCGCCCCTCGCTGGCACCGGGTTCCTGGTGCCGCGCCGGAGTTCGCACAAAGGCCGCGAGCCATGGGCGGTGACCGCCTGCACCTATCTCGACCGCAAGTGGCCACACCTGGCACGCGACCGCGAGCTCCTGCTGCGTGCCTCACTCGGACGCGTCGACGACGCCCGCGCCGCCGCCTGGAACGACGAGGAGGTCGCCGAGAGGGCCTGGGAAGAGGTGGGCGCGCTGATGGGAGTGCACGGGCAGCCCAGAGAAGCGCGGGTCGTGCGCTTCGACAACGCCTTCCCGCAGGACCGCGTGCACCACCTCCTGCGGACCGCCGGCGTCGAGTCGGCGCTGGCGCGCTTCGGCGGCGTCGCCGTGGCGGGCGCGGCATACCGCGGCGTCGGCATTCCCGCCTGCATCGCCAGCGGCCGAACCGCGGCCCACACCCTCTTGTGAGCCTGCCGCACCGGGGCCGCCTCGCCGTCCCCTCGGTTGCGGCGGGTGTCCTCCTCGCGCTCTCGCTCCCACCCTGGGGCTGGTGGCCCCTGGGACTGGCGGGGGCAGGGCTCCTCTACTGGCGCCTCGCCGGGCTCCAGGTGCGCAGCCGCATCTGGTCCGGGTGGCTGGCCGGTCTGGGCTGCTACGTCATCGGGCTCTTCTGGACCCGGGCCTTCAATTGGTACGGCGCCGTCGTGCTCATCCTCGTCGAGGCGCTCTTCTTTGCGGCCGCCGCGGCAGCCACGCCCGCGCGGCGCGGACGGGCGCTCGCGTTCGTCGCTGCCTGCACGCTCGCCGAATGCGTGCGCATGGCGTGGCCCTTCGGCGGGCTGCCTCTCGGCGGTGTATTCCTCGGACAGGCCCGGGGCCCGCTGGTCGAGCTGGCCCGTCTCGGTGGGCCCCTGCTGATCACGGCGGGTGTCTGGGCCGGCGGCGCGGCCCTTGCCACTGTTGCGGCGGCACTCTGGGCGGGCCGGCGCCGGCGCCGGCGGCGGATCGGCGGGCCCGCGGTCGTCGGCGCCCTCGTCCTCGCAGCGGGAATCGTCGCGCTCGCCGTCGTCGGCCTGGTGGCTCCCGATGGCGGCCCACCCGTCCGGGCGGTCCACGTCGCGCTCGTGCAAGGGGGCGGGCAGCGGGGCCTGAGCAAGCAACAGGTCGCGCCGAGCTCCGTCCTGGCGGCGCAGCTGGCGGCCACGTTCGCCGTTGCCACGGCCCACCCGGCCCCGAGCCTGGTGCTGTGGCCGGAGGACGTCGTGGCGCTCGGCCGGCCGCTGGCGGGCTCACCCCAGGCGGCGCTCCTCAGCCGGCTGGCCCGGCAACTCCACACGACACTGGTCGCGGGGGTCACCGAACCGGCCTCCACCACAACGTTTCGCAACGAGGTCGTGGCGTGGGGGCCCAGTGGCCACATCGTCGGTGTGTTCGAGAAGGTCCACCGGGTCCCCTTCGGCGAGTACGTGCCGCTCCGCTCGCTCTTCTCGCACTTCGCCGATCTCTCCGGTGTGCCGGTCGATGCCATCCCGGGACACGGGACGGGACTCATGCGTACCCCCGCCGCGCCACTGGGGCTCCTGGTGTCCTTCGAGATCTTCTACGCCGGCCGCAGCCACGAGTCGGTGCGAGCCGGCGCGCAGCTGTTGGCGGTCCCGACGAACACGTCCTCCTACAGCACCTCCCAGGTGCCGACCCAGGAGATGGCGGCGGCGATCGTCCAGGCCGTCGAGACGGGACGCGACCTCGTCCAGGCCGCCCCCACCGGGTTCAGCGTGGCGGTGACCCAGCGAGGCGTCGTCCTCCAACGAAGCGACCTGGGTCGGCGCCAGGTGCTCTTCGCCACCGTCGCCTTGCGCCGTGGCTTTACGCCCTACGACCACTGGGGCGATCTCCCCGTGTTGGTGCTTGCCGCGCTGGCCCTCGTTGGCGGATGGGCCCGGCAACTGCGCTACTCGTAATAGCCGGAGTGGATGTAGACGCAGGGCACCCCTGCCGCGACGTACATGGCGTGGTTGGACGGATCGTCCTCGAAGGCGAGCCGCAGGTCGAAGCCGTGGCTCCGGAGGTCCGAAACCACGGACTCCTTGAATTCAGTGACCTGGGCGTAGTCTCCGCGCGAGCGCATGACCAGCAGATCCCACCGCAGTCCATAGCGCCGCAACCAAGCCAGCGTCTGAGCCTGGACGCGATGGGGCCGGCCGGTGAGGAGGATCACCGCGAGCGAGGGATCGAGGAGCTCCAGCAACCGGGCGATCTCCTCGATCACGGGGTCGTCGCCGCAGGCTTCGAAGAACGCCGTCCAGTCTCGCCGCCCCCGCTCCAAAAAGTGCTGGCGGCCGGCGGCGTCGGAAAGGACGCCGTCGATGTCGAAGATGACGGCTGGGCCCCCAGGGTGCGATGCCTCGCCTTCGGCGTGCCACGTCCAGTTGATCCTGTCGGTCTCTGACCTGGCCTCGGGCACGAAGGACGAGCCTACGGCCTTCCCTGCATCCCCCAGCAGGGGCAGCCTCCGAATTGGGGAGCGGGAGCGTCGAAGGTGACACGATGGACGGTGAATGGGATCCGACGCTGAAACAGGGGTAGAGGGCGGCCCGGCCGGAATGAAGGCCGGCACCGACCGCACCCTGGCGGTGGCCCTCGGCCGGAGGGTGGAGGTCATCGGCGACCTCCTGCTCCCCCCGGAGCCCACCGACAGCTCCAGGGCGGCGTGCCGCGACATCGCCCAGCGCCTGGCGGACTGGCAGGGGCCCGGCATCGTGATCGTGTGCGGCCGACTGGTGGCGCCGGGAGGCCCCGATGATCGGGTCGACGTCATCGAGAGGCATCCCGATCTCACTGACGCGTTTGCGAGCTTCGCCACCCGCGCCGACTCGCAGGTGATCGTCGTCATGGCGCCAGCCGAGAACGACGGCGCGCTGGTGGGGGCACTGGAACGGTGCGGCGTACGCGTGCGCGACGGCGTCGACCTTGAGTGCGAGACAGGCGCCGGCACGCGCACCGTGCTCGTGCGCACCGGCACGCTGCGACCGGACAACAATCCGCCGCTCGACGCAGCGCCGCCGGACGACCGACCCTGGTTGGCCGGCATGGAGCGGCTCGATGATCCGAGACTGGCGCGTCGCTTCGTCACGTCGCGTGTGCTGTACCGGCGGCTACGGAAGTACCTCTGGGCGCCGCCGCTGGCCCTGGCCGTGATCGCGCTCCTGCTGCGCGTCGAGTTCGTCGTCGACGGGCTCGGCCGCGTGTTCCGCACGCCCCGCCAACAGACCGCTCTGCAGCGGGCCTACAGCGCCACCTGGCCCTCGCGCCTCCTCGTGACCGTGGTGATCGCGGTCGCCCTGCTCGCAGTCCTCGCGCTCGTGGTCGCCATCACGTCGCGCGGCATCTGGCGGGCGCTCGGTGGGGAAGGACTGCCGGCGCCGTGGGCCGGCGGACTGTCGGGCACCCGCCCCATCGCGCACGAGTTGCTCGAGCTGGACGGGGCCGACGCGCTCGACGCCACGCGGGCCGCCGTCGAATCGGGGGCCTCGGGCGTCGTGGTCGGCGGCGCGCTCGTCCCCGAGCTGACCCACCTCGATACCGGCTTCTTCGCCTGCCCGGGCGCCACGGCCGAGGTCGTGCACGAGCACCGGGGCCGTCTCGGTCTCCCACCCACGTTCCTGCACCACCGCCAGGAGTCGACCCTCGAGATCGAGACTGGCGCCGAGCTGCACGTCCGCCTGCTCCTGGCCGAGGCGGACCTGCCGCTCTCCACCATGGGCGAGCGACTCGTCACCGCCGACACGGTTGTGAAGGGTCGCTCCAAGGCCGCCGACGTCCATGCGGAATTGGCGGCCAGCTGGCCGGGCGGCGCGTCATGGCCGCCGGCGCCCGAGGTGGCGGCCGACCACATCCGGGTGCGGCGCATCCGGCGGCTCGCCGCGGTCCTGCTGTTCGTGGCGGGAGCCATCGATCTGCTCTCGTCGGTCACGACCCCCTTGCGCGAGCACCTCCATCTCATTGCGCAGTACCTGCCCGTCGCCGTGGTGCAGGCGGCCGGGGCGCTCACCGCCATCGCCGGCATCGGCATGATCATGCTCTCGCGCGGGGTCCTGCGGGGACAGCGCCGCTCGTGGCTGGTCGCCGTCGGGCTGCTCATCGCCTCGCTGGCCCTGCACCTCCTGCATGCCGCCGACGTCATCACGCTCGTCGTCTGTGCCGGCGTCCTGACGCTGCTCATCGTCGAGCGAGAGCGTTTCCGGGCACAGTCCGAACGCGGGACGGTGGTCACCGCGTTCGTCATCCTCGCCGTTGGTGGGGTCATCGCAACCTTGGGAGGCTTCCTCGCCGTGGAAGTGGCCAGCCGCGTGCACCATTACGCACTTCCCGGTTGGCCAGACGTGCTCCTCGGCTCGGGCGAACGCCTCGTGGGCCTGGAGTGGATCGCCTTCCCGGCCACCATCGACCGCTACGCGTCCATCAGCCTTCTGGCGGTGGGGCTCAGTTTGATTGTGGTCGCGCTCTACCTGCTGACCAGGCCGGTGGTGGACCGCCGTCTGTCCTCGGGACGCGCCGCCATGGGCCGCCGTGCCGCCGAGATCCGGGCCCGTGACATCGTGCGGCGTCACGGGACCGGCACGCTCGACTACTTCGCGCTGCGCGACGACAAGCAGTGGTTCTTCCACCGCGACTCGCTCGTCGCCTACGCCGTGTTCGGCGGCGTCTGTCTCGTGTCCCCCGACCCCATCGGGCCGTTCTCGGAGCGGGCCCACGTCTGGGACTCGTTCCGGCACTACGTCGACCGCAACGGTTGGGGCCTCGGCGTCATGGGAGCGGGCGAGGAATGGCTGCCCACCTACCAGGCCTCAGGGATGCGCTTCCTCTACATCGGTGACGAGGCCGTGGTGGACCCCAGGGAGTTTTCCCTCCAAGGCGGCAAGATGAAGGGGCTCCGTCAGGCAGTCAACCGGGTGGCACGCTACGGCTACACCGTCCGCTTTCTCGACCCGTCCCGCCTCGATCCTGCTGACGCGGCCCGCATGGCCGAGTTGATGGCCAAGAGCCGGCGCGGCGAACAGGAGCGCGGCTTCTCCATGATGCTGGGCCGCCTGTTCGACCGGCGGGACACGGGCCTGCTCCTCACGCTGGTCGAAGGCCCCGATGGCGCGCCGGTCGCCATGTGCCAGTTCGTGCCCTCGCCCGCCATCGGCGGCTACTCGCTGGACCTCATGCGCCGCGATCCGGGCGACCACCCCAATGGGTTGCTCGACTTCGCCCTCTGCTCGACGGTCGACCATCTCAAGGGAATGGGCATGAAGGGGCTGAGTCTGAACTTCGCCGCCCTGCGGTCAGTGCTCGAGGGTGACAACGGCGACGGCGTCACCCAGCGAGTGGAGCGCTGGGCCCTGCGCCGGCTGTCCGGCGTCCTGCAGATCGAGACGCTGTGGCGCTTCAACGCCAAATACGAGCCGAGGTGGCTGCCGCGCTACATCGTCTTCGACTCGGCCGAACAATTCGTCCCGGTCGTCGTGCAGATCATGCGGGCCGAGTCACTGACCGAGGTACCAGTGATCGGCCGCCTCCTCACAACCGGTGTGACCAAGCGTTCGGGCCCGGCCGTCCCCGAAGAGGTCCTTGCTGCTGGAGAACACATCGGCGACGGGACCAACAACGCGAACGGTCAGAGCGACGGCAGGGCGAACGGTGCCGCCGACGCCTACGCCGAAGGAAACGGCTACGGAAACGGCAACGGGACAGCTTCCACGGAAGAGGCCGGCACGGCGATCCCCCGGCAATGAGCGAGTCCGTCTGTCCCCGCTGTGGGCATCCCGGCCTGCACCACAGCCGCGGCGACAACGGCCCCTGCGAGGACTGCGACCGTTGCTGGTCCGACGCCCAACGACGTGATCGACCTCCGCACCATGTGGCCCCATGAAGCTGAGGATGACGGTGGCCGAACGCGAAGACTTCCTGGCAGGACTGCACGTCGGCGTCCTCAGCGTGGACGACCCCGGACGGGGACCGTTCAGCGTTCCGGTCTGGTATGCCTACGAGCCCGGCGGGACCGTCACCGTCATCACCGGAGGGCGGAGCGTCAAGGCCCAGCGGCTGCACGCCGCCGGGCGGTTCTCGCTCTGCGTACAGACCGAGTCGATGCCCTACCAGTACGTCAGCGTCGAAGGGCCGGTCTCCACAACGGACACCACGGTCGATGCCGAAGAGCGGCGCGCTCTCGCATACCGCTACCTTGGCGCCGCGTACGGCGACCTCTATCTGGCGGCGACGGCAGACGACGCCGCCGGCAGCGTCGCCTTTCGCATGACTCCGGAGCGCTGGCGCACCACGGACTACGGCAAGCTCGGGTAGCCCCAGCACCATGTGCAACCTTGCAACCCCGGATGAACATTGTCGGCACGTTGCGTCGATTGGTTCGAAAGGCCCTACTCGTCAACGGACGCTGCAGACACAATTGATCTTACGGGCGGGGTGACCGAGGTCGTCTGGGAGTCACCCCGCCCTCTACACGCCTAGACACGCCCATTAGCCGCACAAGACGACCAGGATGCAGGACGTCGTCGTCGTGGTGGAGGGCGGCCCAGTCGTCGTTGTCGTCACCGCCGTCGGCGGCGGTGCTGCAACAGGCGCTGACGTCGTGGTCGTGCTGAGCGCCGTGGTCGACGTTGGGGTGCGCGTCGGCGAGGTTGTCTGAGGAGAAGCCGGCACACTCCCGGAACTCGCTTTCGCCGACGCATTGGCGACGAAGCCCTGCCCGGCGGGAGCGGTCGGCACTGTCAGATGAGGGGCGGTCGTCGTCGTTGTGGCGACCGATGCCTTCGTCCGGACGGGGATGGTCACCGGGCTGTGGCCCAACCGACCCTGGGCGGCGAGCCTGGGTTTGGATCCGCCGGATCCGAGCAGCAGGAGCACCGCCAACAGCAGGCCCACCGCACCCAGGCCGGCCAGCATGCCCCGGCGGTGCGAGCGGAGCGCCGGCGAGCCTGTCGCGGGAGCAAACCCCTCGTCACCGCCCTGGTCCACGCCGTCGCCGTCCTCGGATGGCCCGGTTGCCCCGGAGCCCGGCTCAACCCCTTGCGTGTTCATGTCGATCCATTCCAGGTCCCGTCTGCGTCGCCGGTGGTCCCGGCGGAGAACGGAGGGGGGCAGTCCGGCTTACGGTCGCTGCCAGGGCGCCTGCGCCCCGGAGCTTGCCGACCTGGGCAAGGATGAGCGGCGAACAGGGGATGCGAAGGGAGGAAGGCCGTGAGCAGCAGCCACTACGGGCCCACGACTGTGGCCGCCAAGTACGATCTCGCGGCCACGGCAGGCGAGCGCCGTGAGATGGGTCGGCAGGCCCGCATCCTGGCACCTCGGGCCGGCCTGGGCGACTGGGACGAGCGCGACCGCGGGCACGACCCCGTCGACACGATCCTGGCCCAGAACATCATTCGACTCGAGGAGCTCACCCCGCTCCGGCACCAGCGCATGTCTCTTTCGCCGTGGAATTTCTACCGCGGCGCGGCAGCGGTCATGGCGGCTGATCTGGCCTCCCGGCCCCATAGCCGCATCGAAGTCCAGCTCTGCGGTGACGCGCATGTCCTCAACTTCGGCCTGTGGGCCACCCCGGAGCGGAACCTCAACTTCGATCTGCGGGACTTCGACGAGACGCTGCCCGGCCCCTTCGAGTGGGACGTGGCTCGCCTCGCCGCCAGCCTCGTGGTGGCCGCGCGCGAGAACGGCGTGAAACCAAGCAAGTCGGACACCGCCGTCACGGCGGCGGTGGACGCCTATCGCAACCGGATGCGCTACTACGCCACGTTGCCATTGCTCGACATCTGGTACGAGGGCACGCGCTTCGACCAGTTCATCGACTACTTCGAGCCCGCCGACCGCGGCCAGGTGCAGGTGCAGTTCGAGAAGAAGAAGGACTCACGAACGAGCCGCGGCGCGTTCGAGAAGATGACAGTGGAGCGGCGCGGCCGGGCGCGTATCATTCCGCAGCCGCCGTTGCGTGTCACGCTCGACGACGAGGAGCAGGGCGACATCGTCGAAGGCCTCCTCGGGGAGTACCGCCTCACGCTCCAGGAGGACCGCCGCCGGCTGTTCGACCGCTTCACCACCGTCGACGTCGTCCGGCAGGTGGTCGGGGTCGGCAGCGTCGGCATGATCGTGTACCTCGTGCTGCTCGAGGGCAGCGCCACGGGCGACCCGCTCTTCCTGCAGTGCAAGCAGGCCGGCCCATCCGTCTACGAGTCCTACACCTACTCGAGCGGGCACGACAACCACGGTGCCCGGGTCATCGCCGGCAAGCGCATGGTGCAGAGCGCGACCGACATCTTCGTGGGCTGGGGCTCGCTGGGCGGCCGTGACTTCTATGTGCGGCAGTTCCGCGACATGAAGCTGATCCCCACGACCGAGCTGATCGCGCCCGTCCTCGTCGAATTCGCCATCGCCTGCGGCAACTCGCTGGCCCGTGCTCATGCCCGCTCCGGTGACCCCAACGCCATCGACGCCTACATCGGGAAGAACGACATGTTCACCAAGGCCATGCGTCGGTTCGCCCGGCGCTACGCCGACCAGAACGACCGGGACCATGCGGCCTTGGTGGCGGCCATCCGGCGGGGCAAGGCGGAGACCGTCCTGGACTGAGGCGCCTCAGTGGGGAAGGAACAGCAGCGTGGCGTGGTTGGCGAAGTCCATCAGCGGCTGCGGCCACACGCCGAAGAGCACCGTCACTCCCGTGCACAGCGCAATGGCCAGACCGGCCAGCGCCGGGACGGGGACCACGTCGTCGTCCGCCTCCACCTCCACCTCCGAGACCGCCTCGTCGTCGAGCAGGATCTGCTCGTTGAGCATGGTCACGCTGCTGGCGGCCGTAGCCGGCGTCGCCCAGGCCAGCCCGCCGGCCGTGCTGCCCGACGCGCCCGGCGCCGTGATGATGCCGCCCGCGGTCATCTCGTCGTCGGCACCCAGCTGGGCCGAGCCGCCGGTCCCACCCTCGGGCTCGCCCAGTCCGCCACCGGCGTACATCAGGACGGCGACTCGCAGGTAGAAATAGGCCGCTACGGCCGCGGTGACCATGGCGATGACGCCCAGCGGCACCTCGCCCGCGCCGACGGCGGCGAATACCACCTGCACCTTGGCCCACAGGCCGGTGGTGAAGGGTGCTCCCGCCTGGGCCAGCAGCAGGACCGCCAGCGCCAGCGCCATCACCGGCTGACGGCCGGCCAAGCCCCGGTAGCGGGACAGATCGTGGTCGGCGTCCCCGTCGCGTCCGAGCACGGTCACGACGGCGAAGCTCCCGATGGTCATGAACATGTAGACGAAGAGGTAGTAGAGCGACGCGCTGGCCCCGCGGGCCGTGCCGGCCGACACGCCGAGGAGGATGAAGCCGGCATGGTTGATGGACGAGTACGCCAGCATCCGCTTCACGTCACGCTGGCGCAGGGCCACGAACGCGCCGAGCACCAGCGAGAGCACGGCCAGCCCGTAGATGATCGGGCGCCAATCCGTCTCGATGACGCCGAAGGACGAGAAGAGCACGCGCAGCATGGCGGCGAACGCGCCCGCCTTCGCCACGGCCGCCATGAACCCGGTCACCGGCGACGGGGCGCCCTGGTAGACGTCGGGCGTCCACATGTGGAAAGGCACCGCCGCCACCTTGAAGGCGAAGCCGACCAGCATGAGGGAGAGGCCGGCCAGCAGCAGGCCGTTGGTCAGGACGACGTTCTTGGACAGGAAGTCCGAAATCTGGGTCAGGTTCGTCGACCCGGTGGCGCCGTAGGTCAGCGCAATCCCGTAGACGAAGATGGCCGACGAGAAGCCACCCAGGATGAAGTACTTGAGGGCGGCCTCGCCGGAGGCGGCGCGCTTGTAGTTGAAGGCGGTGAGCACGTAGAGGGCGATGGAGAGGATCTCGAGACCCAGGAACACGATGATCAGGTCGTTGGCCATCCCCATCAACATGGCGCCGGAGGCCGACACCATGGCCAGCACGTGGAACTCCGCGCCGTGCATGCCCTCCCGGCGCAGGTAGCCGTCCGCCACCAGCGCGCTGAGCAGCATGGCGATGGCCACCAGCATGGTGATGAGCACGCTGAAGCCGTCCATGACGACGGCCTGCTTCACGTACGTGTGGGCCCCGTGCTGCTGCACGTCGGCCCACTGCCACAGCGCGACCCCGAGTGCGCCGCCCGAGATGATCACGGTGGCGATGGTGCTGACGCGGACCCGCAGCGGGCTGCGTACCAGCGAGGCCAGGCCCAGTAGGAGCACGGCGCCACCGATCATGATGATGGGCGGCAGGATGGCCAGCCACCGGATGGGTGGCACCGTGATGGTGTTCGACGCCACGTGGGCCGCGGCGACGTGCTTGGCGGCGAGGTGGGCGACGATCACTTGGTTCCCTCCACGCCGCGCACCGCCACGGGCGGCTCGCTGTGGCCCGTCGAGGACTCCACGTGCGCGATCAGCTGGTTGACCGACGGGTTGATGCGGTCGAGCACCGGCTTGGGGTAGACGCCCAGGAACACGATGAGGATGATGAGCGGCGCCATGACCAGGCGCTCGATCAGGACGAGGTCACGGGTCTTCTCGTCGGCTTCCCGCGGCTCGCCGTGGAAGACCTGCTGGTAGGCCCAGAGCAGGTAGATGGCGGCCACGATCACGCCCAGCATGGCCACCACGGCCCACCAGCGGTGGGTGATGAAGGTGCCCGACAGCACCAGGAACTCGCTCACGAAGCCGTTGAGGCCCGGTACGCCGATGGAGGCCAGCATGGCCACGGTGAAGACCGCCGCCAGGACCGGGGCCGCCCTCTGCAGGCCGCGCAGCTCGCTGGTCTGCCAGGTGCCACGCCGCTCGTAGAGGAAGCCGATCAGGATGAAGAGCGCCGCCACAATGATCCCGTGGTTGAGCATGAGCAGGACGGCCCCGGACAGGCCCTGCGTGCTCAGCGAGAACGTGCCGAGCGCGATGAAACCGATCCCGGCCAGCGACGAGTAGGTGACGATGCGCTTCAGGTCGCGCTGGGCGCAGGCCACGATGGCCCCGTAGACGACGCCGATGACCGCCAGTGTCAGGAAGATCGGGCCGAGTGTCCGGGTGGCGTGAGGGAAGAGGCTGAGGTCGAAGCGGATGATGCCGTAGGTGCCCAACTTGGCCAGGATGCTCGAGAGCAGCACCGAGCCCTCCTCGGGGGCCTCGGTGTATGCGTCGGGCGACCAGGTGTGGAGCGGGAAGAGCGGGGCTTTGACCGCGAAGGCCGCCGTGAAGGACAAGAAGAGCAGGATCTCGGTCGACGAGGACAGGTGCGTCTGCATCAACGGCCCGAGCTCGAAGGTCAGGTAGTGGTACTGCGACTCGTGAATGAAGGCGAGCGCCAGGATGCCGACGAGCAGGAAGGCCGAGCCGAGGAACGTGTAGAGGAAGAACTTGACGGCGGCGTAGGCGCGTCGTTGGTGGCCCCAGCCGGCGATGATGAAGTAGGCCGGCACGAGGGTCAGCTCGAACATGAAGAAGAAGACGATGAGGTCGAGCGAGAGGAAGCTCCCCATCACTGCCGCCTCCAGGAGGAGGATCCAGGCGAAGTAGGCCCGCGGGTTCTCCCGGTTGCGCCCGAGGATGATGGCGATCGGGAACAGCAGCGCGGTGAGCAGGACAAGGAAGACCGAGATCCCGTCGATCCCGAGGTACCAGTGCACCCCGAGGCTGCTGCCGGTGTACTCGTGGTTCGAGACCAGCTGGAAACCGCCGTCGTGCACCTTCATGGCGATGAGGGCTGTCACGGCGATCACCGCCGTCACCAGCGAGACGATCAGCGCCAGCGCGTACGGGATCTCCCGCTGCAGCGTCTTGTCGAAGCTGAGCAGGCCGAGGGCGGCCGCCCCGATGGCGGGCAGCAGGATGAGCAGGGTCAGGAAGGGGATGGAGTGGCTCATCCCCACCACGTCCGGCTCAGCATGAAGGCGAGGATCAGCGCCATCCCGATGGCGATCCCGAGCGCGTAGTTGCGGGCGTAGCCCGTCTGCAGCTTGCGGGCCGCGTTCCCGGTGGCCTTGGCGAGCTGCGCGGTGCCGTTGACTGCGCCGTCGATGATCCGGACGTCGATCACCCAGGCACAGAAGGTCGCCAGTCGCTGGGCCGGGCGGCCGATGATGGTGTCGTAGAAATCGTCCCAGTACCAGACCCGCTGCAAGAACATCGGCTCCAGCTTCGGCTTGAAGACCACCTCACCCCGCCACAGCCACCAGCTGACGATCACACCCGTGAACGCAGCGGCGATGTCGGCCAAGGCCAGGGCCCATTGCGGCCCGGCGCCCAGGTTGTCGTTGTAGAGCGTGCCGGCGAACACCGGAGCCAGGAAGTTGGGCAGGCTGTCGACATGGACCCAGGGCAGGTCGAGCGCGCCGGCGAAGAATGCGAAGAACGCGAGAACCACGAGCGGGAGCCGCATCACCCAGGGTGGGTCGTGGGGCGCATGCATGGCCGGCTCCCCGCGCGGGCCCTCCTTGTCGAAGCGCTCCTTGCCGCCGAAAGCGAGGACCTCCAGCCGGGTCATGTAGTACGCCGTGAGAACTGCGGTCACGAGCCCGATGACCCACAACGGCTTGAAGTGGGCGAAGGTGTTGTCGAGGACGTCGCCCTTGGCCCAGAAGCCCGACAGCGGCGGGATCCCGGCGATGGCCAGGAACCCGATGGTGAAGGTGACGGTGGTCCACTTCATATAGCGGCGCAGCGCGCCCATCCGTTTGAGGTCCTGCTCGTCTTCCAGTCCGTGGATCACCGAGCCCGCCCCCAGGAACAGCAGGCCTTTGTAGAACGCATGCGCCACCATGAGGAAGATGGCCGCGACGTAGGCGCCCGTGCCGACGGCCAGGATCATGTAACCGATCTGCGAGACGGTCGAGAAGGCGAGCACCTTCTTGATGTCCTGTTGGGCGCAGGCGATCGTGGCCGCGGTGAAGGCGGTGACGGCGCCGATGGTGGCGATGATCTCGGACCCGGTGGCCGTGACGTGCAGAAGCGGATTCATCCGGCACAGCAGATAGACGCCGGCCGTGACCATGGTGGCGGCGTGGATAAGCGCCGAGACCGGCGTCGGGCCCTCCATCGCGTCGGGCAACCAGTTGAACAGCGGGATCTGGGCCGACTTCCCGGCCGCGGCCAGGAACAGCAGGAGGACCGCCGCCAGGCCCACGCCGCCGTCGAGATGGTGCAGCTGGCCGAAGATCCCCCCGCCTGGGCCGCTCTCGTACTGGATGGTCCCCGTCCGCTCGAAAATCAGGAAGATGGCGAGCAGGAAGCCGACGTCACCGATGCGGTTGTAGATGAAGGCCTTCTTGCCGGCCGAGGCGGCCGACTCGCGCTGGAACCAGAAGGACACCAGCCAGTAGGAGCAAACGCCCACCCCCTCCCAGCCCACGAACGTGAGCACGAGGTTGTCCGACAGCACCAGCAGCAACATGGAGAAGACGAACAGGTTCAGGTAGATGAAGAACTTGGAGTAGTCCCTGTCCTTCTTCATGTACCCGATGGAGTACAGGTGGATGAAGGCGCTGACGAAGGTGACGAACATGCACATCGTCATGGACAGCGGGTCCACCAGGATCCCGACCGGCACCGTCAGACCCCCGGAGCTGAACCAGGTGAAGTAGTTGTCCACCACCAACCGGCCGTTGTCGGGCAAGCCGAGGAGGCCGGCCAACACGATGCAGGCCACCACGAATGCGCCGCCGATGGCCGCCGTCCCGATATACCCCGCCACCGGGTCGCCGATGCGGCGGCCGAAGGTCACGAGGACCAAAAACCCCGCGAGGGGCAGCAGCAACATGAGGTACGCGAGATGGACCACGGTTCAGCCCTTCAACGAGTCCAGGTCGTCCGCCACCGTCGTCTCGCGCCGGCGGAAGTTGGTCACCACGATGCCCAGGCCCACCACGACCTCGGCCGCGGCCACCACCAGCACGAAGAACACGATGGCCTGTCCGCCGATGTCGTTGAGCATGCGGGCGAAGGTCACGAAGGTCAGGTTGGCGGCGTTGAGCATCAGCTCGATGCACATGAACATGATCAGCACGTTGCGCCGCACGAGAAGGCCGATGGCGCCGATGGTGAAGACGATGGCGGCCAGGCCGATGTACCAGGCTCCTGAGAGGCTCATGCCGAGAGCTCGCTCTCGGTGCCTTCTTCCTGCTCGGCGTGGACCGTCGGCGGCCGGCGGGCCAGCACGACGGCGCCGACCACGGCGATGACCAGCAGCGCCGCGGTGGCCTCGAAGGCGAACAGGTAGGTCGTGAACAGCTGCTTGCCCAGCTGGGCCGGCTCCCCCGCCGGCGAGGTCGGGCCGGCGACATGGCCCTGGATCGGCCCGACGACCTGCTTGGCGCCGGTGACCCAGTGGGCCGTGGCCGCCATGGCCAGGACACCACCCAGGGTGATGAGCGAGAACACGATGGCGAGGGGGCGCTGACCGACCAGCGGCTCCACGTTCACGTCCTCGGAGCGGTCCACGCCGAGGAACATGATCACGAAGAGGAAGAGCACGACGATGGCGCCGGCGTAGACGATGATCTGCACGGCGGCCAGGAAGTCGGCCTCCTGCTCAATGAAGAGCACCGCCACGCCGAAGAGCGTCATCACCAGGCTGAGCGCGGCGTGCACCGGGTTGCGGGAGGTGACGACGCCGATGGCGCCCACGAGGATCACGGCCGCGGCGGCTGCGAAGACCAGGATGTCGGGCCAGGTGGCGCGCGTGGCAGCGAGCAAGGGCACGGCGTGGAGCATGGGTCAGTCGCTCCCCTCGACGCCGGTGGCGGCCTTCTCGGCCGCGTTGGCTTTCTCGACCGCGACGGCCTTCTCTGCGCCGGCCTTCTTGGCCTTGGCCTCCGCCTTGGCCGCCTTGCGCGACGCGCGTAGCTCCTTCATGCGGGCCCGCGTGGCGTCCATCTTCTTGCGGTTGGCCGCCGCGCCCTCCTTGGCCCGCCACACCCGGCCCTGCATGCCGCGGTGGGCCAGGGGGATGTCCTCGTCGAGCAGGTGGGACTCGAGCACCTCGCGCAACGGCTTTGAGCCGGTCGCCGCGTCGTCGCGGTGCGCCGACTGCCCGCCTTCGGGGGCCCGCACGCCGTAGCCGAGCTCGCCCTCCCACTGGACCTCGCCCTCGTAGGCGGCGTTGCCCGACGGGGACGTGGCGCGCATCCAGCCGGACGTCATCAGGTCGTCGCCCTCGCGCCAGTCCTCCCACGGCAGTTTTTTGGGTGTGCCGTCGTCGTTCACCACGAGCTCGTTCTTGGTGTAGATCGCGTCCGAGCGGTTGGTGAAGGAGAACTCGAAGAGCTTTGACTCTGTGATGGCCTCCGTCGGGCAGGCTTCGACACACATGTCGCAGTGGATGCAGCGCAGGTAGTTGATCTCGTAGACGTAGCCGTAGCGCTCGCCGGGCGAGACCGGGTGATCGGGCGGGTTGTCGAGCCCGCGCACGTAGATGCAGTCAGCCGGGCACACGCCTGCACAGAGCTCGCAGCCGATGCACTTCTCCATGCCGTCCTCGTAGCGGTTCAGGACGTGGCGACCGTGCTGGCGCGGCTGCTTGGGCTTCTTCTCGTCGGGGTACTTCGTCGTGACCCGGGGCCGGGTCAGGTGCTGGAAGGTCAGCTTGAAGCCACCCAGGAACGAGAGTTGATCCTTGATTTCGTCGCCGGCGCCCATCAGGCCTTCCCTCCGGGAACGGGATCAGGCACGGCCGACATCCGAGGCGCCCGCGTCACCCGGCTGCCGATCACCGGAATGATGACGTCGTCGTCGTGGCGCCCGTTGCCGAGCTTGTTGGCCCGGATCAGGAGGAACGAGGCCAGAATGACGACGGGCAGCAGCCAGAGCATGGCCCAGCCCCAGGCGATGACGCCGGCCACCAGCAGCAGCCAGCCCAGGGTCATCGGGATGAGGCGCTTCCAGCCGAGGTCCATCAGCTGGTCGTAGCGCAGGCGGGGCAGTGCGGCACGGAACCAGACGTAAATGAAGCAGAACGCCACCGTCTTCAACAAGAAGTAGATGATGGGCATGTAGATGGTGGCCCCCGGAATGTGGAAGATGTAGCCGTTGGGGCCGCCGAAGAAGAGCGTCACCACGACGGCCGACATCGTGATGGTGTTCATGAACTCGGCCAGGAAGAACAGGCCGAAGCGGATGGAGGAGTACTCGGTGTGGAAGCCGCCGACCAGCTCCTGCTCCGCCTCGGTCAGGTCGAAGGGCGGGCGCGTCAGCTCCGCCGTGATGGCGATCATGAAGAAGATGAAGGGCAGGATGCCCAGCCGGATGAGGTTCCAATTCCAGAACCCGTTCGACTGCGAGGCCACGATGGCGCGGGTCGAGAGCGAGCCCGTGACCAGCACGACCATGACCGTGGTCATGCCGAGCGCGGCCTCGTAGGAGATCACCTGGGCCGACGCCCGCACCGAGCCGAGCAGCGGGTACTTCGAACCCGACGACCAGCCGGCCAGCATGACGCCGTAGACCGCGATGCCCGACATGGCCAGCACGAGCAGGATCCCCATCGGTGGGTCGGCCACCTGCAGCTCGAAGGTGTGGCTGCCGATGGTGATCACGCCACCAACCGGGACGACGGTGAAGATCAGCACGGCCGGGATCACCGAAAGGTACGGCGCCAGCTTGAAGACGAAGGAGTCGGCCCGGTCGGGCAACAGGTCCTCCTTGAAGATGAGCTTGGTCCCGTCGGCCAGGGTCTGCAGCAGTCCCCACGGTCCAGCCCGGTTGGGACCGACGCGGCTTTGCATGTCCGAGATCACCTTGCGCTCGAACCAGATCATGAGCGCCGTGGCGACGAGCAGCGCCACGAAGGCAACCAGGCACTTGATGACCAGGATCAGCCAGACCTCCCAGTTGAGGCCGAACACGAAGAGAGGGTCGCCATTGCCGCTGTCCGCGCTGTGCGTCAACAGCGGAGCCGAGTTGGCGAGAAGGGCGGCGGCGGCGATCACACCGACTCCAATCGCACGTCGGTCACCGGCTGGCGGCTGTCGATGAGTGTGGCCACGGCGTTGGGCGGCGCGCTCTCGCCGCCGGGCACGTTGAAGTCGATGGCGACAACGCCCCGGGCCACGCCCTCGTCGGACTCGGCGGCCAGGATCAACTCGCCCCGCGCCGAGCGCACCTTGACGCGGTCACCCGTCCGGGCGCCGAGGCGGTCGAGGTCGTACGGATTGGCCCGCGCCACGAGGGTGGGCACGAGCGGCGTCAGCGAGGGCGAGCCGGTGACCGAGCTGCCGGCGTCGTAGAGACGGCGACCCGACACGAGGCGGAGGCTGTAGCTGTCGGGTTTGGGGATCGGCAGGGGCTCGGCGCCGCCGGTACCGGTCCCGGAGAGCAGAGGCGGCGGGCTGCCCAATTCGGTGACACGCTCATTGGCGGGACCGCTGCTGCCGGTGCCGACGCGAGGCGGCGCGCCCTGGCGCTCGACCGACTCGACACCGGGCAGCGCCACGGGGTCGATGGGGCTGACGTCGTCGCGGTGGTCCTCGTCTCCGGTGAGCGGCACGAGGATGCCGTCGTGCGCCACATCGGAGTGGAGGACCTGCTGGGTCAGCCCGGCGTAGGCAGGCGCGGTGCGCGCCAACTCGTCGGAGAGGTCGTTGTCACTGGCGAGACCGAGGTCGGAGCCGAGGGCCGCGGCGAGCTCGGCGGCGATCATCCAGTCGGGCCAGGCGAAGCCGGGCGCCGAGAGTTTGGGACCGAGGCGGCTGACCCGACCCTCGATGTTGGTCGTGGTGCCCGCCCGCTCGTGCGTCACCGCGCACGGCAGCACGACGTCGGCGTGCGCGTCGACGGACTCGGACGGATGGCCCGTCACGGCGACGACGAAATGCCCGGCACTGAGCGCCTTCTCGGCCACGGCGCGGTCGGGGAAGTCGTCGAGCGGGTCTGCGCCCAGTAGGACGAGGGCGCGTACGGCGGTGCCACCCGCGGCGGAGCCGGCTTCGCCCGCCATGGAGGCGAGGATGTCGGCCGTCGACAGGCCGGTCGTGGCGGGGACCGAGCCCCAGGCGGCTGTGAAGCGCTCGCGGCCCGCATCGAGGCTGACCCGTCCCGGGAGGAGCCCGGGCGCCAGTCCCATGTCGAGCGCGCCGAAGACGTTGCCCCGCCGGAGCGCGGGCAGGAAGGTGGCCTTGGGCAGTGCGGCGGCCAGCGCCCGCACGGCCTCGGCGGCGACATCGCCCGACTCGGCGTACGAAGGCCGGCCGGCCACGATCACGACGCCCTCACCATCGGGGTGGGCGTGCAGCACGCCGCGCGCCGTCTCGAGTTGGTCCGTCGTCACGGCCGCGCCTTCGGGGTGCGAGCCCAGCGCGGTGGACGCCGCCGCATCGCCGGTGAGCGCGCCGGCCATCAGCGGCGCGTCGCCGGGGCGGATGCGCAGCGACACCGCCGCCAGCGCGGTCAAGGCCGTGGGGGCAGGTGCGATCTCGACCAGCTGCGTGCCGCCACCGAGCACGGCCTCGCGCAGGCGCAGGAACAGCACCGGCAGCTCCTCGCGCAGGTCGCCGGCGAGCGTCAGCAGCACCGGCGCCGCGCAGGCCTCGTCGATGGTGGCCCGGGGCAGTCCCAGCACGAGCTCGGCCGGGAGGCCGTCACCCAACTGTGCGTCGACGGAGTCGGTTCCGATGACGCCCTTGGCGAGCTTGGCCCAGGCGTAAGCGGCCTCGTTGGTCAGGCGGGCGCCGCCGATGACGCCCACTGCACCGGCGCCGCCGGCGCCCTTGGCGGCCGTCAGGCCCGCCGCCGCCACCGCCAGGGCCTCGCCCCAGCTGACCGGGACCAGCTCGCCTTCCTTGCGCACCCGCGGCTCCACGAGGCGGCCGTGCTCGAAGCGTCCCGTCTCGCGGGCCTCGCCCAGGAACTGGCCGCGGCTGGCGCCCAGGCTGACCACCTGGGACGCCGTGGCGGGCACGACGTCGACGGCAGCGTCGGTCACCTCGTCGGGCTGCTGCGGACCGTTGTCGACCTCGTCGCCGTTGACCGACTCGAACGAGAAGCGGCCCTTGTCGCACAACCAGCCGTGGTTGACCGGCTCGGAGTCGATGCCGAGCAGCCGGGTGAGGCGGTTTTGCGACGACTGCACGGCGACCCGGCAGCCGACCGAGCAGGCGGTGCAGGTGGACTCGACCTGATCGAGGTCCCAGGGGCGGGCCGTGAAGCGGTAAGGCGTGGCGGTGAGCGCGCCCACCGGGCAGATCTGCACGGTGTTGCCGCTGAAGTAGGAGGAGAAGGGCTCGTTGGGGAAGGTCGAGACCTCGACGCCCTCGCCTCGCCCGGCGAAATCGATCTGCGCCTCGCCGGCCACCTCGGAGGCGAAGCGGGTGCAGCGGGCGCACTGGATGCAGCGCTCGCGGTCGAGCAGCACCAGGTCCGAAATGGCGATGGGCTTCTCGAAGTGCCGCTTCTCCTCAATGAAGCGGGTCTCGCCCGGGCCGTAGGCCAGCGTCTGGTCCTGCAGCGGGCACTCGCCGCCCTTGTCGCACACCGGGCAGTCGAGCGGGTGGTTGGCCAGCAGGAACTCGAGGACGCCATCCTGGGCCTTCTTGACCTTCTCCGAGGTGGTGTCCACCACCATGCCCTCGCCCGCTTCGATGAAGCACGCCGGCTGCAGGGTGGCACCCCGCGGACCCTCCACCTCGACCAGGCACATGCGGCACATGCCGACGGGCTCCATGCGCGGGTGGTAGCAGAACCGCGGGATGTAGGTCCCGGCCCGCTCGGCCGCGGCGATCAGCAGCTCGCCCTTCTTGGCGGTGACCGCGCGCCCGTCCAGGGTGAAGGTGTGCGTCCCGTCGTCCTTGGCCTCGGCAGCCAGCGCGTCGGTGGGTTTCTTGGTCTTGGCCGTGTCAGTCAAAGGGACATCCCCCTTCCTTCACGTGCACCAGGAACTCGTCGCGGAACATGCGGATGCCCGACGCGATGGACGACGGGATCGACGGGCCGAGGACGCAGATGGTGGTCTGCTGCGGCGGCCAGGCCACCCCGGGGGAGATGTTGTCGCACAGGTCCATGAGGAGGTCCAGATCTTCCTCGCGACCGCCACCGTTCTCAATTCGGTACATGATGCGCTCGAGCCAGCCCGATCCCTCGCGACAGGGCGTGCACTGGCCGCACGACTCGCGGGAGAAGAACTTCGTGATACGCCAGGCGGCGCGCACCATGCAGGTGGCCGAGTCCATGACGACGACCGAGCCGGAGCCGAGCATGGAGCCCGCGTCGCCCACCTCGTCCTGGCCGAGCGGCAGGTCTACCTGGTCCGGGCTGAACCACGGAGCCGACACGCCACCGGGGATGAACGCCTTGAGCGTGTTGGAGCCCCGGATGCCGCCACCGAGCACCGGGGCGTAGATGAGGTCGCGGAACGTCGTCTTGACCATCTCGAGCTCGTAGTTGCCCGGCTTCCGCACGTGACCCGCCAGCGCGAACAGCCGCGTCCCGGTGGAGCGGCCGGCGCCCAGGGCGGCGAAGGCGGCGCCGCCGTTGTTCACGATCCAGGGGATGTTGGCCATGGTCTCGACGTTGTTGACCACGGTGGGCTCGCCGTAGAGGCCGATGGCGGCGGGGAAGAACGGGGGCTTGATGCGCGGGAAGCCGCGCTTGCCCTCGAGCGACTCGAGCAGCGCCGTCTCCTCGCCGCAGATGTAGGCGCCGGCGCCGGGGTGCACCACGATGTCGAGAGAGAAGCCCGACCCGAAGATGTTGCTCCCCGCCGCGCCGTGGGCGTAGGCATCGTTCAGTGCCGCCTGCAGGCGCTCGAGGCCCAGGGCGAACTCCCCGCGCAGGTAGATGAAGGCCTGGCTGACCTGCAGCGCGTAGGCCGAGATCAGCACGCCTTCGAGGATCTGGTGCGGGTCGCCCTCAATGAGCATGTGGTCCTTGAAGGTGGCCGGCTCGGACTCGTCCCCGTTGATCACGAGGTAGGTGAGCGGGTTCTTGCGCAGCATCGACCACTTGCGCCCGGCCGGGAAGCCGGCGCCGCCGCGACCGAGCAGGCTGGCCGCGTCGACCTCGGCCGCCACCGCCTCAGGTGTCATGGTCAGCGCCTTGCGCAGGCCGGTGTAGCCGCCGGTGGCGAGGTAGCGCTGCAGGGTGAACGAGTCCTCGTAGCCGAGGCGCGCCGTAACGATCTTGGGGGCGTCCGTGATCGCCATCAGGCCTTCTTCTCCCCGGCCGCGGCGGCCCGGGCAGCCTGCTCCTGGGCGACGGCGGCCCGCTCGCCCCTGATGGCGGCAGGATCTGCCTGGAGGCCGACGGTGCGGCGAACGCGCACCAGCGTGCCGTGATTCGGGATGGCGTCGGAGAGCCGCCCCGCCCGGAGGTCCTCCACCAGCGCGTCGAAGCTCTCGGGCGTCTGCGCCCCCACGTAGCGGTGGTTGACCTGGACGCACGGCGTCCTGTCGCAGTCGGCCAGGCACTCCGCCTCGTGCAGGGTGAAGACCCCGTCGGGGGTGGTGCCGCCGGCGCGCACACCGAGTGTCGACTCGGCGTGCTCCAGCAGCTCGAGCGCACCGCCGAGCAGGCAGGCGATGTTGGTGCACACCGCCACGGCGAACGTGCCCACCGGCTCGGTGTGGAGCATGTCGTAGAAGGTCGCCGTGCCCTGCACCTCGGCTGCCGTCACACCACAGAGCTCGGCGATCTCTCCCACCGCTCCGGGGGTCAGCCAACCGTCCTGCTCCTGGGCCAGATGGCAGAGCGGGATGAGGGCCGAACGCCTCTCGGGGTAGAGCGCCACGAGGTCCTCCGCCCGCGTGCGGATGTCGGCGTTGAGATGGGTCACCGGTCCACCTCGCCCATGACGGGGTCGACCGACGAGATGACGGCGACGGCGTCGGCCATGAGGCCGCCGCGCAGGAGCAGCGGCAGCGCCTGCAGGTTGACGAAGCTCGGGCCGCGGATGTGCATGCGATACGGCTTGGAGGTCCCGTCGGAGACCATGTAGCAACCGAGCTCGCCGCGCGGCGATTCGATCGCCATGTAGACCTCGCCCTCGGGCACGCGGAAGCCCTCGGTGAAGATCTTGAAGTGGTGGATGAGCGCTTCCATGCTCTCGTCGATCCGCGCCCGCGGCGGGGGCGTGACCTTGCGGTCCATCACCCGGTAGTCGCCGGGCGGCATCATCTCGGTGATCTGGCGGATCATCTTGATGGACTCGCGGATCTCGTTGAGGCGCACCGAGTAGCGGTCGAAGTTGTCGCCATAGGTGCCGACGATAACGTCGAAGTCGAGCTTGTCGTAGGCCAGGTAGGGCATCGTCCGGCGCAGGTCCCACGGCACGCCCGTCGAGCGCAGCATGGGGCCGGTCACCGAGAGGGCGAGTGCCTCCTCGGCCGAGAGGTTGCCCACCGCCTCGGTCCGCTCCCGGAAGATCGGCTGGCCGGTCAGCAGCTCGTCGTACTCGTAGCTACGGGCCAGGATGGTGTCGCAGAGGACCTCCATGTCGTCCTGCCACCCGTCCGGCAGGTCAGCCGCCACGCCGCCGGGCCGGATGTAGTTCAGGTTCATGCGCAGCCCGGTCGTCTTCTCGAAGAAGGCGAGGACCATCTCGCGCTCGCGGAAGCCGTAGATCATCATGGACGTGGACCCGAGGTCCATGCCGTTGGTGGCCATCCACATGAGGTGCGACGACACGCGGTTGAGCTCGGCCATCAGCATGCGGATCCAGACGGCGCGAGGCGGGAGCTCGACGTCGAGCAAGGCCTCGGTGGCGAGGGAGAACACCAGCTCGTTGTGCAGCGGCGACAGGTAGTCCATGCGCGTCACGTTGGTGGCGCCCTGGACGTAGGTGAGCTCCTCCCCCTGCTTCTCCATACCGGTGTGCAGGTAGCCGATGATCGGCTTCGTCCGCAGCACCGTCTCACCGTCGAGCTCGAGCATGAGACGCAGCACGCCGTGGGTCGACGGGTGCTGCGGGCCCATGTTGATGATCATGGTCTGGTCGTCACGGCGCTCGATGTCGATGTCGCCCGGGTTCACGAAGCCACCCTCGGGCAGGCGCAGGACGGCACCGACCTCCTGGCGCAGCTCGCCGGCGGAGGTCGTCCCCCGGGGCATCAGCTCCTGGGCGCCCTCCGAGGTCTCGGCCACCAGCGCGCGCTCCTCGGCCTCCTCGAATGCCTCGTGCTCGGCGTCGTCGGCTCCGTGCTCGTCGTGCTGGTCGTGCTCGTGGTCCGTCATCGCGGCCCGGGCGCTTCCTTGAACTGCACCGGCACCCGTCCGACGCCGTAGTCCTTGCGCAGCGGATGACCCTCCCAGTCCTCGGGCATGAGGATGCGGGTCATGTCGGGGTGGTCCACGAAGACGATGCCGAGCATGTCGTAGGCCTCGCGCTCCATGGCGTCGGTGCCGGGGTAGATGTCGGTCACGCTGTCGACAGTCGGATCCGACTCGGGCACCTGCACGCGGATCCGCACGCGCTGTCGCATGGAGAGCGACAGCAGGTTGACGACCACCTCGAAGCGCTCCGGCGCCACGCCGTCGGGCAGCCTCCGGCCGGGATGGGTCAGGTAATCGACGGCACACAGGTCGGCGCAGGTCTCGAACCCGGCGTCCTTGAAGGCGGCCACCATCTGCTTGTACGTGTCCCGCTGCGGAAAGGCGAGTTGGTCGACGAGCCGGTCGGTCAGGCGCGGCACGTCGGGCAGGATGCTCGTGGGCGACGCCACCGGGGCGCTCGCCGAGCTCGTGCCGCTCACCGTGGCGTTGCCACGCGCACGGCGTCGGGCACGGTCGGCACCCAACCGCCGGTGGCCTGCTCGCCGGGCGGGATCGCGCTCCCCGGGCGGCGTGTGATCTCGCCGGTGCGGATCTTCTCGTGCAGCGTGAGGATCGCGTGCAGCAAAGTCTCGGGCGATGGAGGGCAGCCCGGCGCGTACACATCGACCGGCACGATCTGGTCGACGCCCTGCACGATGGCGTAGTTGTTGAACATGCCGCCCGTCGAGGCGCAGACACCCATGGAGATGACCCACTTGGGCTCCATCATTTGGTCGTAGACCTGGCGCAGGACCGGGGCCATCTTCTGCGACACCCGTCCGGCCACGATCATGAGGTCGGCCTGGCGCGGCGAAGCCCGGAAGACCTCCATGCCGAGACGGCTGATGTCGTAGTCGGCCGCCCCGACGGACATCATCTCAATGGCGCAGCACGCCAGCCCGAAGGTGGCGGGCCACACGCTGTTGCGGCGGGCCCACTTGACCAGGTCTTCGATCCGGCCGGTCAGGAAGTTGTGCTGGAGGTCCTCGAACCCCATCGATCAGGCCGCCTCACCGGGGGTCTTCGCCGCGCTGATGCGGGTGATGGTCGACTCCGAGGTGCGGCTGGGCATGCCCGACTGCAGGGTCTTGGGCGGGCTCCAGGTCAGTGCGCCGTTCGAGATCAGGTACAGGAAGGAGACGAAGACCACGGCCGCGAAGACGATCACCTCAATGAGGCCGAATGTGGCGATCTGGTGGAAGACCACGGCCCAGGGGTAGAGGAACACGATCTCGATGTCGAAGATGATGAAGATCATGGAGACCAGGTAGAAGCGCACCGGGAAACGCTGGGGCGGTTCCAGGTTGGGGACGATCCCGCATTCGTACGGCGCCAGCTTGGCGGCGGTCGGCTTCTTGCGCGGCGCCAGCATCGCTGAGGACGCCAGCGAGAAGACGGTGAAAGCGAGGGCGAGCAGGCCCAGGATGAGGATCGGGAGGTACTGGTCCACTGGGTTCCGTTTCTACCATGCGACCCCTTCGCCGGGCACATCCGCGCCGCTGGTCAGAGGCCCCGGCAGGGGATCTACGATGCCCTCGTGACGGCTCCCGACGAGACCCCCGGGCCCGGCGCCCCCAAGAAGGCGGCGCGGACGGCGAAGGCCCCGGCGAAAAAGAAGGCGACGACCAAGAAGGCGACGCCCACCAAGGCCGCCGCCAAGAAGGCGGCAACCCCCGCGACAGCTGGTGCGGCGAAGAAGGCGACCGGTACTCCCCGCCGGACGGCGACGCCGGTGGCAGCCTCTGCCCCGTCGGCGCGCCGGGCCCCCGAACACGTCCACGACGTGGTGATCGTCGGCGCCGGCCCCTCCGGCGCCTCCTGCGCGTACTGGCTGGCCGAGGCCGGTTGGGACGTGGTCGTCGTGGAGAAGAAGGTGTTCCCCCGTGAGAAGACCTGCGGCGATGGCCTCACCCCGCGGGCTGTCCGGCAGCTGGCCGACATGAACCTGGAGGGGGCGCTGGCCGGCTCCCACCGCTACCAGGGCCTACGCGCCTTCGGCTTCGGCCGCTCCATCGACATGCGCTGGCCCGAGCACCCCAACTTCCCCGACTACGGCTACACC
>DATAXG010000131.1:0-14606 GCA_036273055.1 Acidimicrobiales bacterium
AGGTGCAGCAGGACCCAGCGCGGCGTCCAGACGATGCCGCCCGGTAGCCATCGCACCAGCTCGACGGTGGGCGCCAGGGGTGCCGCGAGATCGTCCAGCGCCCCCACGAGCTTCTCGGTCATGCGTGCCTGTTCGTCGGCCAGGGCGAGCGCGTCATCGACGGTCTCCCCCTCCGTCAGCCGGAAGCCGTCGGCCCAGTCGTCCTGGGGCACCAACGCGCCGGTGTCACCCGTGGTCACGAAGGCCATCCAGGCCCGCTCGGTCAGTGCGGCGTGCTTGATGAGCCCCACCAGGGTCAGCTCGCTCGCCGTCGGCCTGGCGGAGGCCTGCCGCTCGCCCAGGCCATGGGCGGCGTAGCGCAGGGCATCGCGCTGCTGGCCGAGGAAGGCCAGGAGCACCTCCCGCTCGTCGACGAGAGGGGCTACGAGTCCGGGCATGGCGTCGTCTCCGTTCCGGCCGGGCGTATCCCGGCAACTGCGTCCATGGTGCGCTCCGAAACTGGCCACCCTTTGGCCACTTTTCCTGAGAAACTGGCCCATGCGCGCAGATCGCCTCGTGGCCGCTCTCCTGGTGCTGCAGGCCAGGGGCCGGGTCACCGCGGCCGAGCTGGCCGGGGAGCTCGAGATCAGCGAACGCACCGCCCGCCGGGACCTCGAGGGCCTCGCCCTGGCCGGCATCCCCGTCTACTCGCAGCCCGGGCGCGGCGGCGGGTGGGAGCTGATCGGCGGCGCCCGCACGGACCTGAGCGGCCTGACCGCGGACGAGGCGCGTGCGCTCTTCCTCATCGCCGGGCCGTCCGGTGCCACGCCGGAGGTCCGGGCCGCGCTGCGCAAGCTCGTGCAGGCGCTGCCGGCGACGTTCCGCCAGCACGCGGAGGCCGCCGCCAGCGCGGTGGTGCTCGACCCGGCCGGATGGGACAACACGGCACCGGCGGCGCCGGACCATCTCGACGCGCTGCAGCGCGCCGTCATTGAGGCAATCCAGGTCGAGTTGGACTATCGGGGCCGGGACGGACGATCCTCGTCACGCACCGTGCACCCGCTCGGGCTCGTCGTGAAGAACAACACCTGGTATCTCGTCGCCGGGACCGACGCTGGTCAACGAACCTTCCGCGTGAGCCGCGTGCGCTCGCTGCGCTTGACGGCGGAGGCCGTGGTGCGCCCGCCGGACTTCGACCTGGCGTACGCCTGGAGCTCCATCGTCACGACCGTGGACGCGCGACGCGCGCCGATCCGCGTGCGGCTGCGCGCCGACGCCGGCATCGTCGACGTCCTGCGCTACCTGTTCGGCACCCGTGTCGAGGTCGGCGAAGAGGGCACCGACGGACGGACGGAGGTGGAACTGCGCGCCCAGTCCGAATGGATGGTGGCCCGTCAGCTCGCCGGGTTCGCCGACGGCTTGGAGGTGGTCACCCCTGCGAGCGTGCGCGGGCACCTGGCCGACATCGGCCGCGGCTTGCTCCGCGCCCACGCCTGACGGCCGACGTCCCGGCGCGGTCAGGCCGACGCGAGGGCGTTTTCGAGGAGCATCCCGCCCGCCAGGAGCCGCTCCTCGCTGTGCGCCGGGCCGATCAGTTGCATGCTCGCGGGCAACGGGCCCCCAGTCGGTACGGGGAGCGAGAGCGCCGGTACCCCGGCCAGGTTGACCGGAAGGGTGCAGCGCGAGACGAGCAGGTCGTCCCCCTCCTCCAGGCGCGGCGGGAAGATGCTCAACGTGGGGGTCACGAGGAGGTCGACCGCGGCGAAGGCCCGCTCGAGCGTCTCCTTCCAGGCGCGCTGCACGTGCCACGCCGTCTCGACCGTGTCCTCGTCGAAGGACCCCCCGAGCTCCAAGCGGCCGCGGACGCCATCGCTGATCCCTCGGGGATCTTCGGCCACCAGGATCTCGTCGGTCTGCCACGCCTCGACCACCAACAAGAGGCCCGCCTGCAAGGTGGCGTCGTCCCAACCCGGAACGTCCAGTTCCCGACAGTCCCATCCCACCAGTCCCAGGGCCCGGTCGAGCGCGGCGGTGATCACCGGATCGGCGTCTATCGGCAGCCGGCCGACGACCAGGTCGGCTCCCCCACCGGACACGCCGAAGCCCGGCTCGAGCAGCTGCATGCCCGTGACCAGGCCGCCCACCGTGCGCGCCATGGGGCCGATGGTGTCGAAGCTCGGCGCCAGCGGCCAGACGCCGTCGAGCGGAATGCGGCCCCAGGTCGTCTTCAGGCCGGTGACGCCGCAACAGGCGGCGGGGATCCGGATGGAGCCACCGGTGTCGCTGCCGTAGGCGACGTCGGCCTCGTCCGTCGCCACCGCGACCGCCGAGCCGCTGGAGGAGCCGCCGGGGACGCGGGTGGGGTCGAGCGGGTTGACCGGCGTGCCGTACCAGTGGTTGACACCGGTCACACCGAGGGCCAACTCGTGCAGGTTCGTACGGCCCACGATGCGCGCCCCGGCTTCCCGGGCGCCCGCCAGGCAGGCCGCGTCGCGCTCCGCCGGCACGGCTCTGTCAGCCACGGCGCGGCACCCTGCGGTCGTCAGCTCCCCGGCCATGTCGATGAGATCCTTCACGGCCAGGCGGATCCCGGGCCCCGCCGTCTCGTAACGCGTGATGAAGGTGGTCATGCCCTCATTGTGTCCGGACGGCGCGCCTGCCGCCGCGTCTCAGGTCGTGGGCGTGGTGAGCGTCGTCACGGTGGCACCCGGCGGCAACTGGAACAGTGACTCCGAAGGGGTGGACGAGTACCCGGTGATCTGGAACCTGGTCGAGTCCGACGCCACGCTCACGTAGCCGAGGATGCCCTGGGACGTGCTGCAGATGGTGCTCGTTCCCGCCACCCCCTTGGCGACGAGGTCGACGCAGTTCATGTCGAATCCGTTCAGCGACTTGGCGGAGGTCGACACCTTGTCGCCCGCCAGTCCGGCCACCAGCGAGACACCCTTCAAGAAAGACACCCAGTGCGACGGGGTGTAGATGTCGAAGATCTTGTTCTGCGTTGCCGCATCGTCCTTGCTCAGCTTCCGACAGGACCAGGCGGCAGCCGACCCGCTCTGGTTGCAGAGATACTCGCCCGACGAGTTCACGATCACCTGCACGTTGGACGCGTCGGATCCCGTCTGCGTCTCGTGGAAGGCGAGGCCACCGCTGGACGGTCCACGGCGTAGACGATCGTGGCCGGCGCGCTGCCCGTCGTCGCGTAGGTCGCCTCGAAGGGAGCGTTCGCCCTCGACTGGAGGTTCTGCGTGAACGAGTCGATGGTCGCCTTGTTGCCCTCGACGTTGTGCACCGCCGTCTTGACCTTGCCCACCACGCTGCACCCGGTGGCCGACACGCTCAACGCCACGAGCAGCGCCATCAAGAACCCGAGCCGCCTTCGCTGCGCCATGCCTGCGTCCTCCGGTGGGACCGCCAGAACTGCGACACCAACCCCGGTCCGAGGTTACGGCAGGTCCGGTCCCGCGGCGCGGCAGCGGGCAGGCGGCCGTCTGTGCTCAGCCGCCGGCCTCGGCGAGCGGCGGTGCGGCCCCGTCTTCGACCGGCACCACTTCCTGGCGGCCCCGCTTCAGGCCGTAGAGCGCAACGACGCCGGCGAAGGCCATGATCCCGCACATCACGTAGAGCACCGACTGGGTGGCCTGGGCGAAATCGAGTGAGACGAAGTGTGGAATGGAGTTCACCGACCCGCTGCCCTGCTGGCTCTGTGTGATGTGGTTCGCCTCGGCCACGGCGTTGGGGTCACCCATCTTCCTGAGCGACGTCGTGAGATGCGAGCGGTAGTTGGACAACAGGACGGTGCCGAGGGCCGCCAGCCCGAGACTGGCGCCGTAGTTCCGGATCGTCTGCGTGATCCCGGTCGCCTCACCGTAAGAGAGGTTGCCTGCCCGGTTGACGGCATCGGTATTCGCCGGACCGAGCATCATCCCCATGCCGGCACCGGCCACAATGACCCAGATCTGTTGCTTGCCGAACGACAGCGACGTGACCTTCGAAGCCCAGAGACCGAAACCCACGGCGGCGATCGCACAGCCGATGACCACAGCCCGCTTGGCTCCCTCGCGGTCGAGCATGCGCCCGCCGACCTGGGCCAGGATGACGAAGCCGAGGAAGAAGTACAAGAGGAAGATGCCGGCGCCCGAGGCCGAGTCGTGCAAGGCGATCTGTGCGTATTCGCTGGCGAAGAAAAAGACCGGGATGAACGCCATCATGGCGATCAGCAGCACGATGTTCTCCACCGCGAAGGCACGGACGCGGAAGATGTTGACCTTTATCAGCGGCGATTCCGTCCGGAGTTCGACGAGGACGAAGATGCCGATGATGACCAGGCCACCGATGATGCAGATCCAGGTCCCCGGATTGCTCCATCCCCACGGGACCGACTGCTGGAGACCGAAGATGCTCAGGCCGATGCCCGCGGCAATGAGGACGGCACCCCGGTAGTCGATCGGGGCCTTGCGGTACTGCGTCTTGGGCTTGGAGACGGCGATCAGGGCCAGAGCGACCAGGGCGACCGGGATGTTGACCCAGAAGATGGCCCGCCAGGTCCACTCGGTCAGGTACCCACCGAGGATCGGGCCGATGGCGGTGAGCCCACCGGCAATGCCGAAGAACAGCGCCAGCGCCTTCCCCCGATCCCGGAGGGGGAACACGTTGACGACGATGGCCAAGGCCGCCGGGAACATGAGTGCTCCGCCTGCACCTTGGACGACGCGGAACGTCACGATCCACGCTTCGGCACCAGAGCCTTTGGGTGTCAGCCCGCACATGGTCGACGCCACCACGAAAATGATGACCCCGATCACGCAGCACTTGGTGTGCCCGTAAATGTCGGACAGCCGCCCACCCAGCGCGAAGAGCGCTGCGAGTGAGATCAGGTAGCCGTTGACCACCCATTGCACACCGGTCGAAGTCAGGCCGAGCTCACGTTGAATGTTGGGGACGGCGATGGAGACGATCGTCTGATCGATGAAGGTCATTGAGACCGCGAAGATCATCGCGGCCAGCACCCAGTTGCGCCCCTGCATCCCGTTGCCGCTCAAGGCTGTCTCCCTCCGGATTTCGTCCAGCGAAACCCTAACGGGGTCGCTCGGTCCGCGAGATCTTGCCCGGCGCCGCGGGGAGACGGCGCCGCGTGGCGCCGCGTGCCAGACAGTGGACCGCTGTGGCCCTACGCGGCCGGCGTTCCCATGGACGCCAGCATCTCCTCCAACGCCGCCTGGTCGGGACCGACGAAGCGCTCAGCCTCCTGTGCGGCTCCGAGGGAGACCAGCATGCGGTCCAGCGACGCTCCCGACGCCGCCGGCAGGTGGCTGCTCAGAACGAGCGCTGGGTCGATGGCCCGCACGGCGTCTATGTCCCTGGCGAACAGCCCCCGGTCGACCTTGCACAACCACGGGGAGTCGGCCATCACCCAGAACACCTGACCCGCATGCAGCTCGGCCTCGGTGAGGTCCTCGGCCCGCTGGGGGACATCGGCCAGGAGCGCGCCGAAGCAGTCGGCACTGAACAATGCGCCCGACCGATCGTCGTAGAACCCCGTGGTCACGGGGTTGTCGAACACCGGCGGGGTCACCGCGGTCAGGGTGCGGTCGCCCACGGCAATGCTCTGGCCCGGGTTGACCAGATGCACCCGATCCATCGGGATGGGGTCCGTCAGGCCCATGATCCCCACCCCGAGGAACGTGGTGATCACCGTCAGCCGTGGGTTCTCGGCCAGCAGGCGGTGTAGGGACCCGATGTGGTCGAAGTCCGTGTGGCTGAGCCAGATCCAGCGGAGATCGGACGGATCGATGACCGAGCGCAGCGCGGCCATGAAGTCGTCGCTCTGCAGCACGGTGCCCGTGTCGACGAGGACGGGCTCGGTCCCGTGCAGCACGAACGCGTTGATCGGCACGAGCCCGAATCCGGGGACCGGGTAGCTCGTGGTCAGGACGTCGATGCCGGGGGCAGCCTGGTAGGTGGTGATCATGGGTGGCTCCTTGTCTTTGGTGTGGTGTCTCGTGGGCTACAGATCAGGAATGAGGTCGATGCGGTGACGGCGCGCCGCCTCCTGCAGCACGTCGGCCGGGCGCACCGGCACGTTGTGGGGTGGCATCGTCAGGGAGGTGGCGGGCCAACCGCAGCTCCGCGTGAAGTCCTCGAAGCCGGCGGGCGTCAGCAGAAGGAGGAAGTGCGCCTCCTCCGAATCGACCCGGAAGCGGTGCTCCACCGCACGCGGCCCGAAGACGAAGGTGCCGGCGCCGACCGTCCGCACCCCGTCGCCCAGCCAGAAGGTGAGCTCCCCGCTCAGCACATACCAGGCCTCGTCCTCGTGCTGATGCCGGTGCCGCGGTGACCCGGCGCCGCGCGGCGCCCGCACGTCGGCCACCGTGAGCCCACCGTTGGTCTCGCTCCCGGTCGCCTTGTAGGTGACGAGGGCATCGGCGAACCAGAGCGCCTCACCCTCGGTGGCCTGCAGCACGTAGGCCTCCGCCGCGAGGTCGAGCGTCATGGCCGGCCGGCCCCGTCCCGCGCCTCGGCGACGGCCTTCAGCCGCGCCAGGGTGTGCACCATCGCCTCGCGGAGCTCGCGCGCCCGGTTGGTCGGGACGTCGACGATGCGGGCCCAGGCGGGAATGCGCTTGACCTCGTAGGACTCCGTGACCCTGGTCCCCCCGTCGGCGGCCTCGAAGCGATAGCGCCACACGGTGGACTCCCGGCCACCCTCCTCCGTCGCGAATGCGAACTCGCGACCGGGGTCCGCCACCAACACCCGGCCGCGTCGCGACCACTTCATGAGGCCACGGGGCCCGCCCCGGTTGTGGCCCACGAAGGTGGCCCCGGCCACCGGTCCGCCCGCCCCGCCCTCCCACTCGACCCGCAGGCATTCCGGGCTCCACTCACCCATACGGGGCAAGTCGGCCACCAGGTCGTACATGCGATGCGGCGCGGCGGCGACGATCGTCTCGCTGCTGTCCTCGGTGAGCCACCACCTGGTGCTCGTGCCAGCCATTTCGTTCCTCCTCACTCGACTCTTGTCTCCGTTAGGCTAAGACCATTAGCTATTGCTGTCAAGAGGTCCTTTTGCTACACTTCACGTAGTGACCAAGAGCCAGCTGGACGCGCCGGCCACGACGCAGAACCTGCCCCGGCCGGACCGTCGGGCACGGCGCCGACAGGAGACCATCGAAGAGATCCTCGACATCGCCCGGGAGGTCATGACCGAGGAGGGCGTCAATGGTCTCAGCCTGGCCGAGGTGGCCCGCCGGCTCGGCGTACAGCCGCCGTCGCTCTACAAGTACTTCCCGTCGCTCTTGGCCATCTACGACGCGCTCTTCCTGCGGGGCCAGATCGAGAACCTGGCCGAGATGCGTCGGGGCATGGCGACGGCTGAGCCCGGTCTCGACGCGCTGATCGCCGGTCTCGAGGCGTCCGGGCGCTGGGCGCTGGCCAACCGCGCCGTGGCCGAGCTGTTGTTCTGGCGGCCGGTCCCGAGCTTCCACCCTTCGGAGGCCGCGTTCGCTCCCAGCGTCGAAATGGTCGAGATGCAACGGCACGCACTGGCCGACGCCGTGGCGGCCGGCCAGCTCGGTCCCGAGGCCAACGACGAGGACGCCGTCTTCGTGGTGTCGACCCTGATCGTCGGCGTGCTCAGTCAGGCCTTCGCCAACGAGCCCGACCTGCCGTGGGGTGAGGGGCGGTTCACGCCGACCTTCGCCCGCCTCATGCGCCTGCTGCCGGCCGCGTTCCCCCTGTCGCCCTGACCGCGCCACGTCGGCCCGCCGCCGGTTGACGGTCCGTTGTCCCATAGGCCCCGGTCGCCGGGACAGACGCGCCGTGTCGGGTACGGTCCTCTCACGCAGGGAGGGGGCGTTGGTGCGACGACACAGGACCGCTGGACCGATCGCATTTCTCGCGACGGGACTACTGTGGCTGGGCCTCACGGTCGGCATCTCGTCGTCAACGGCGTCGGCCGGCACGCCCGTGCCCGGCACTCCCAACTGCGCCATGTTCCCTGCGGACAACGTGTGGAACACGCCGATCGACGGCTTGCCGGTCAACCCGAACAGTGCGGCCTGGCTCGCCAGCATGGACGCCGGGTCCACGAACCTCCATCCCGACTTCGGTCCGTCCGGTGATCCCTCCAACCCCTACGGCATGCCGTACACGGTGGTCTCCCCGTCGCAGCCCGAGGTCTCCATCACGTTCCACTACGCCGACGAGAGCGATCCCGGGCCGTACCCTTTCAGCGCCAGCACGCCGATTGAGGGTGGCCAGCAGTCGACGGGCGATCGCCACGCCATCATGGTCAACCCCACCACGTGCACGCTCTACGAGCTCTACGACGCCCAGTACAACGCGTCGGGTTCGACCGCCGGGTCGGGGGCGATCTGGAACCTCGACTCGAACGCGCTGCGACCGGCCGGCTGGACGTCGGCCGACGCCGCCGGCCTGCCGATCCTCCCCGGCCTCGTCCGCTACGACGAGGTGCAGTCGGGCGTCATCACCCACGCCATCCGGATGACGGCCGAGGCGACGGACACGTCGTACCTGTGGCCGGCCCGCCATGAGGCGGGGACGTCGTCCAATCCGAACCTGCCTCCGATGGGCGCCCGCTTCCGGCTCAAGGCGAGCTACAACATCTCGGGCTACTCCGCCCAGGCCCAGGTGGTGCTGCGCGCCATGCAGCAGTACGGGCTGATCCTGGCCGACAACGGCTCCAACTGGTACTTCGGTGGGACGGCGGACGACAACTGGCCTGCGTCCCTGGTCAACGAGCTCAAGGAGGTGCCGGCCAGCGCCTTCGAGGCCGTTGACGAGTCCGGGCTGATGATCGACCCCAACTCGGGCCAGGCCCGCCAGCTCGGCGTCGCCGTCAATTGCGGCTCCGACCCGGGCTACCGCTTGGTGGCCTCCGACGGCGGGATCTTCTCCTTCTGTCAGTCGTTCCTCGGGTCCATGGGCGGCCAGCACCTCAACGCGCCGATGGTGGGCATGGCCCAGACGCCCGGCGGTGCCGGGTACTGGGAGGTGGCCTCCGACGGCGGCATCTTCAGCTACGGCGACGCCGCCTTCCACGGCTCGACCGGGGCCATCCATCTCAACAAGCCGATCGTCGGCATGGCCGCCACACCCGACGGCGGGGGCTACTGGCTCGTGGCCTCCGACGGAGGCATCTTCAATTACGGCGACGCGCGCTTCTACGGCTCGACCGGAGCGCTGCACCTCAACAAGGCGATCGTCGGCATGGCCGCCACACCCGACGGCGGGGGCTACTGGCTCGTGGCGTCCGACGGCGGCATCTTCAGCTACGGCGATGCCGTCTTCTACGGGTCACGCGGGGGACAGCCGCTCAACAAGCCCATCGTCGGCATGGCCGCCAGCGCGTCGGGCCACGGCTACTGGCTGGTCGCCTCGGACGGGGGCATCTTCGATTACGGGGACGCCGGCTTCCACGGATCCGCCGGGAACCTCGCGCTGGCCAAGCCGATCGTCGGCCTCCAGGGGACGCCCAGCGGCGGCGGGTACTGGGAGGTGGCCTCCGACGGCGGCATCTTCAGCTACGGCGACGCCGTTTTCAACGGCTCGACGGGTGGCCTCGCGCTCGACGCGCCGATCGTCGCCATGGGGTGAGGCCGACGCTCCGTCCTCCGGTGCTCAGCCTCTGACGCCGGACGCGACGGACCGGCGCCGGCCCGTCGACCGCGCCGAGGAGCGGCGCGGCACGGTGGCACAGGCGACGAGCAGGCACACCCCCACCCCGAACAGGTACGCGAAACCGACGAGACCCAGGGCCGCCGCCACGGCGGACACGCTCCAGGTGAGCGGTCCGGCACCGGGCACGCAGCGCCCGCCCCGGCGCCGCAGCACCGATCCCACCAAAATGAGCGCGCCCAGGCTCAACAGCGTCAGGATCGCCTCGGACGCGCCGAAGGCCTGTATGCAGGTCTTCGTCGGCGGAACCACCCAGCCTTCACCGGTGGGCTCCGCCCGCACGGTGACGTGCACGAAGAAGGCCGACACGAACTGGGCCATCAGGAGCAGGGCGGCCAGGACGAGAAAACCGACTGTCGCCCCATGCAACCGCTTCATCGCGTTCCCTCCACCGCCCATTCTCACATCCCCGGGGCGCCGCGGGCGAGGGGACGGAGCGCGAGGCAGCACGGCGGCTACGAAGGACTCTGGAGCGTCCGTCGATACACGTTGGTCTCCCGGGTCTCGAACCCCATGCGCAGGTACAGCCGGTTTGCCGCCTCGCGGTCGGGCCGCGACGTGAGGTCGACCGTGCGCGCCCCGAGGGCGGCCGACCGGTCCAGCGCTGCCTGCACCAGGGCCGCCGCCACCCCGGCCCCCCGGGCCGTCCCGTCCACCACCACGTCCTCGATCCAGGCCCGCACGCCGGTCGGGATCTCGAATGTCGCCAGCGTCAGCATGCCGACGATGCCGTCGCCGCCGCGGGCCACGAACAACGTGGTGGCGCCGTCAGCCACAATGCGTTCCAGCACGGCGCGGCCGGGCGGGGGCGAGGAGCGGGAGAGCTGGGGCACCAGGCGGTCCACCGCCGCGCACAGGTCGTCGTCGACGACGGTGGCGGCCTCCACCGCGATCACGACGTCGTCGACTCGCCCCGCCACATCGGTTGGCGGACACTGTCGTAGAGCACGTCGCGCCGCTCGCCGTTGAGGGCGGCGAAGACGTGCTCGCCCCACCGGTCGGACCCGACCAAGGGTTGGGGCAGCGTGTCCCGGGTGAACCAGCCGACGTCGCGCGTCTCGAGGGGGTGCGGCGCCAACTCACCGCCCACGGCCTTGCAATAGAAGAGGAGCGAGTACAGCGGCACCCGCGTGAAGCCGAGACGCAGCCCGTCGAGGACGGCGATGAGGCGCACCGGCTCGGCGATGATGCCGGTCTCCTCCTCGACCTCCTTCACCACCACCTCGGCCGCCGAGTAGCCCACGTCGCACCATCCGGTCGGGTAGAGCCAGATGCCCGAGTCGGCCCGCTGAATGAGCAGCAGCTCGCCCTTGTCGTTGCCGACCGCGGCGCCGACCGCCACCTTGGGGGTGATGTAGCCCGGGACGCCCTTGCCCACGGTGTCCATCCACTCCTGCACGAGGCTGCCGGCATAGTCGGGGTCCTCGTCGGCACCGTCGGCCTCGGTGCGGATGTCGGCCGCCACCTTGAGGATCTCCTCGAAGCGCTCCTTCTCGTAGAGGCTCTCGGTGAAGCCCAGCCCCGTGCGGGCGATGCCCGAGAGGGTCTCGCTCCAGCGCAGCAGCGTCTGGAGGGGCACGTCGCGGTCGGTGCTCGGGTCCACGAGCGTGACGCTACCGCGACCCGCCGCCTGGGCCAGAATGGAGCGTGGCCGTCAACGAGGATTGTCGTCATTACGTCATGCGGACCACGCCACGGGGCGAGCGCCTGGAGCGCTGCAAGGTCGACGCCAACGAGCCGCTCCCCTTCGCCTGCCCCGAGGGCTGCGTGTTCTACGAGCCCCGCCGGGTCTCCTCGGCGGGGTGGCACGTGCCCCAGAATCCCGACGCGGGCTGAGGTCCCGAGGGTCAGCCCTCGAGCACGTCCCCCAGCAGGTCCACCGTGATGCCCTCGCTGCGCAGCCACTCCAGCGCGGCCTCCACCTGGGCCGACTGACCGTCCATTTCGCACACGATCCAGCCCCGGTGCTCCTCCACATCGGCCCGGCGGATGTCGGGATCGACGTCGAAGCGCCGCACCAGGGTGGCGAGCACGGCCCGCCGGACCTCGGACTCGGGGAACGTCAGCTTGACCTTGACCCGGACGTCGCTCACGGCTCCTCCTCGCTCGCCCCGGCCTGCGGCAGGCCGCGGTTCAGGCTGCCGGAGCGGAAGCCTTCCAGGTCCAGCGCGACGAAGCGGAACCCGGCACCGCGCACCGCCTCGACGACCTCGTCACGGCGCGCCACCACCTCGGCCAGGGCGGCGGGCTCCACCTCCAGGCGGGCGGCGTCGCCGTGGTGGCGCACCCGCAGCTGGCCGAAGCCCATAGCGCGCAGCGCCGACTCAGCCGTCTCGACCGCGACCAGCCGCCCGAGAGTGACCGGCGTGCCGTAGGGCAGGCGCGAGGCCAGGCAGGCCGCGGCGGGCTTGTCCCAAGTACGCAGCCCGAGTTCCCGGGACCAACGCCTGATGTCGTCCTTGGCGAAGCCCGCCTCGACCAGCGGGAAGGCGGCACCGGCCGCCGCCGCCGCCGCCTGGCCGGGTCGGTGGTCGCCCAGGTCGCTCACGTTCACGCCCAGCACGACAGTGGCGCCCTCGGCCGCGGCCAGCGGGCCCACCGCGTCCATCAGCGCGGTCTTGCAACGGGCGCAGCGATCGGGGCCGTTGGCAATGTAGGCCGCGTCCTCCATTTCGCTGGTCGGCACACCGACCCAGCGCAGGTCCCACTCGTCGGCCAGGGCGCGGCAGTCCGCCTCCTCCGCGCTGGCCAGCGACGGCGACAGCGCGGTCGCGCACAACACGGCGTCGCGCCCCAGCGTGTCGTGCGCCACCTTGGCCAGGAGGGACGAGTCGGCGCCGCCGCTGAACGCCACCACCACCCGCCCGAGGCGGCGCAGCGCGCCACGGAGATCCTCGAGGGAGGCGTGCGCAGTGGTGGGAGCGGTGACGGCCACGGCGTCGGGCTCAGGCGCCCAGGGCCGACAGCACGTCGTCGAGCGGGCCGACCATGCCCGTGTAGAACGGGCCGAACTCCGCGTAACGGGCCGAGGCCACGTCGAAGCGCATCTCGTAGACGCACTCCTTGAGGTCGTCGGGATGGACGCCGAACAAGGTGACGCCCCACTCGTAGTCGTCCAGCCCCGTCGACCCGGTGATGACCTGGAGCACCCGGCCGTGGAAGGTCCGCCCCACCTTGCCGTGGCCCATCATCAGCTCCTTGCGGGCCTCGAACTCCAGCGCGTACCAGTTGTCCTGCTCGCCGCGGCGCTTGCTCATCGGGTAGAAGCAGAAGGCGTCCTTGCCCTCGGGCGGCAGCTGGGGGAAGAGCCGGGCCCGGCGCAGCTCCTCGGGGACCCCGGCGGCGTACTCGGAGACCTCGGTCAGCGAGACGTAGGACTCCACGGCGACCAGCCCGGAGCCCACGACCTCCGTCTGGAAGCGGCGCAGCCGCCACACGTCGGGCCCGAGCGCCATGAGGCCGAGATCGGCCTTGTGGCCCAGCAGCGCCACCGGCACCACCTGGTATCCGTCGGCCTCGGCGGCGCCGACGGCCTTGCGCAGTGCGTTGGCGTCGAAATCGGGCGCCGGCCGGCAGAAGAGGTGGAGCACGCCCCAGCCGGTCGTCGGGGTCAGGGCCACGCCGTCAGTGTAGAGAAGCGCCAGTCCCCCAACGACAGTGCACTCGAAAGACAGTGCGCCCGGCCTTGCGGCCGGGCGCACCATATTTCAGCCTCGGTTGGGGTGAGGCGCTCACCAGTGGTCTAGTAGTCGTCCATCCCGCCGGGCATGGCAGGCGCGTCGTCCTCGGGCTTGTCCACAATGACGGCCTCGGTGGTGAGGAACAGGGCCGCGATGGAGGCCGCGTTCTGCAGCGCCGAGCGGGTCACCTTGGCGGCGTCGATCACGCCGGTCTTGAACAGGTCCTCGTACTCTCCCGTGGCGGCGTTGAGGCCGTGCGAGCCCTTGAGGTTGCGCACCTTCTCAATGATGACGCCGCCCTCGAGGCCCGCGTTGACCGCAATCTGCTTCAGCGGCTCCTCGACGGCCTTGCCGACGATGCGTGCCCCGGTGGCCTCGTCGCCCTCGAGTTTCTCGGCCCCTTCGTAAATGGCGGTCTGGGCCCGCAGCAGGGCAACCCCGCCGCCGGGCACGACGCCCTCTTCGATGGCGGCCTTCGTCGTGGAGACAGCGTCCTCAATGCGGTGCTTCTTCTCCTTGAGCTCCACCTCGGTGGCGGCCCCGACCTTGATGACGGCCACGCCGCCGGACAGCTTGGCCAGTCGCTCCTGCAGCTTCTCCCGGTCGTAGTCCGAGTCGGTGTTCTCGATCTCGGCCTTGATCTGGTTGATGCGGCCCTTGATGTCGTTCTCGGTGCCGCCGCCCTCGACGATGGTGGTCTCGTCCTTGGTGATGACGACCTTGCGGGCGGTGCCCAGCAGGTCGAGCGTCACGTTCTCGAGCTTGAGACCGACCTCTTCGGTGACGACCTGGCCGCCGGTGAGGATGGCGATGTCCTGGAGCATGGCCTTGCGGCGTTCGCCGAAGCCCGGGGCCTTGACGGCGACCGAGCGGAAGGTGCCGCGGATTTTGTTGACGACCAGGGTGGCCAGGGCCTCGCCCTCGACGTCCTCGGCGATGATCAGCAGCGGCTTGCCACCCTGCATCACCTTTTCGAGGACCGGCAGGAGGTCACGGACGGCGGTGATCTTCGAGCCGACGAGGAGTACGTAGGCGTCTTCGAGGACGGCCTCCATGCGCTCGGGGTCGGTCACGAAGTACGGGGCGATGTAGCCCTTGTCGAAGCGCATCCCCTCGACCAGGTCCATGTCCATGCCGAAGGTGTTGGACTCCTCGACGGTCACGGTGCCGTCCTTGCCGACCTTGTCGATGGCGTCGGCCAAGACTTCACCGATGGCCGAGTCGTTGTTGGCCGAGATGGTGGCGACCTGGG
>DATAXG010000132.1:0-10783 GCA_036273055.1 Acidimicrobiales bacterium
GTGACCGAGGACGGTGCCCGCCCCCTGACCCGATTCACAAAGGACATCCATGGCAGTCTCGACCAATGACCTGAAGAACGGCATGAGCCTGGACCTCCCCGAGGGCCTGTTCAGCGTCGTCGAGTTCCAGCACGTGAAGCCCGGCAAGGGTGGCGCCTTCGTGCGCACCAAGCTCAAGAACGTCCGCAGCGGCGCGGTCATCGAGCGCACCTACCGGGCGGACGAGAAGCTCGAGCAGGCCATCATCGACAAGCGGGACATGCAGTTCCTCTACCGCGACGGCACCGACTACGTCTTCATGGACACGACGAGCTACGAGCAGATGCAGGTCCCGCCCGACGCGCTCGGCGACGCGCCGGACTACCTCAAGGAAGGCGACGCGGCGAACGTGCAGATGTACAACGGAGAGATCGTCGGCGTCGAGCTCCCGGCGGCGGTGGAGTTGACGGTGACCGAGACGGAGCCGGGCATGCAGGGTGACCGCGTCTCGGGGGCCCGCAAGCCCGCCACGCTGCAGACCGGCCACACGGTGCAGGTACCCCTCTTCGTGAACATCGGGGACGTGATCAAGGTCGACACCCGCTCCGGCGAGTACCTGACCCGGGCCTGACGGCCCGGCCGCCCCGCCGACCGACTGCACACGCGGGCCAGGGACGGGGTCAACGCAGATGACGGACGCCGCGCCCCGTCACCAACAGCGCGAACGCGCGCTCTCCCTGCTCTACGAGGCGGAGCTCAAGAGCGAGGGGCCGCTCGAGATCGTCGGGGCGCTGGCCGTCCCGCCCGACCCCTACGTGCGGACCCTGATCGAGCACGCCGTCGCCACGCGGGAGGAGGCCGATCGCCGCATCGCCGCGGCCTCGGTCGGCTGGCCTCTCGAGCGCATGGCCGTGGTGGACCGGATCGTGCTGCGCCTGGCCGTGGCCGAGGCCCTCGACCCCGACGGCCCGCCGACGGCCGTGGTCATCGACGAGGCGGTGGATCTGGCCAAGGAGTACTCGACGGACGAGTCGGGCCGCTTCGTCAACGGGATCCTCTCCACCATCGTCGCCGACATCGGCCCGCGCTGAGCGCTCGATCGCCGGCCCGCCCCGCGCATCGGCGCGCTAGAGTTGGCGTCTGACCGTGAAGTGAGTCCCGTGAGGCTCACACGGCAGGAGGAGCAGTGGCCGAACGCGAACGCAGTCATACGCGACCCCTCGGGGGCGTGTTCGTAGCCCACTCCCAGGTCCTGACCTCTGCCGATGTCCTGCGCGCCCTGACGCGCATGGCGCACGAGGTGGTGGAGCGCAACGGGGGCGTCGAGGACGTCGTCCTGGTCGGCCTCCAGACGGGCGGCGTCCCGCTCGCCACCAAAATGGCCGAGATACTCCGCCAGATCGAAGCGGTCGACACGCTCGCCGTGGGCAGCCTCGACGTGGCCTTCTACCGCGACGACATCGGGCTGCGCCCCGTCCTCCCCGAAGCCGTCACCAACATCCCGGTCGACCTGGCCGGGAAGGTGGTGGTGCTCGTGGACGACGTCCTGTTCACCGGCCGGACCATCCGGGCCGCCCTGAACGCCCTCAACGACTTCGGGCGGGCCCGGGCGATCCAGCTGGCGGTCATGGTCGACCGCGGCCACCGTGAGCTCCCCATCCGGCCGGATTTCGTCGGCAAGAACCTGCCGACACGCCGCGAGGAGATGGTCGACGTCGGCGACGACGGCGTGTGGATCGGGAGTCTGGAGGACAAGTGACCGCGACCCAGCACCTGCTCTCGGTCGCCGACCTCGGGCCCGCCGGCATCAGCGAGGTCCTGCATGTGGCCGAGGCCTTCGCCGAGGTCGAGCGCCGGTCCGTGCCCAAGGTCCCGACCCTGCGCGGCAAGGTGGTCGCCACGCTCTTCTTCGAGGAGTCGACCCGAACCCGCCTCTCCTTCGAGACGGCGGCGAAGCGGCTGTCGGCCGACGTGCTCTCGCTGGCGGTGGCCAACTCCTCGGTGAAGAAGGGCGAGAGCCTGCGCGACACCGTCGAGACCGTCGAGGCCATGGGCATCGACGCCATCATCATCCGGCACTCGTCGGCCGGCGCGCCGCACCAGGTGGCGCGCTGGGTCGAGCGGGCGCACGTCGTGAATGCCGGGGACGGCTGGCACGAGCACCCGACCCAGGCCCTGCTGGACTGCTTCACGGTGCGCCAGGTCCTGGCCGAGCGCAAGGGCGCCGCGCCGGACGAGCTCGGCATCGCCTGCTTCGAGGACCTGCGTGTCCTGATCGTCGGCGACGTGCGGCACAGCCGGGTGGCCCGCTCCGAGGTGCTGGCCTACACCGCCCTGGGAGCGCACGTCACCCTTGCGGCACCGGGCAGCCTGCTCCCGCCATCGCTCGAGGGCTGGCCCGTCGAGGTGGCCACCGATCTCGATGCCGCGCTGGGCGACGCCGACGTGGTCTCGCTCCTGCGCCTACAGGCGGAGCGGGGGAGCGGGTCGTTCGTCCCGAGCCTGCGCGAGTACACGGCCGGGTGGGGGCTCACGGCGCGCCGGGCCGAGCGACTGGCCGACCATGCAATCGTGACCCATCCCGGGCCGATGGTGCGCGGGGTCGAGATCGCCTCCGACGTGGCCGACCTGCCGCGCACGGTCGTGACCCAGCAGGTCGCCAACGGCATCGCGGTGCGCATGGCCATCCTGTTCCTGCTGCTCGGCGGGGAACTGCAGGGCATGGCGGAGGTGCCGGCCGTTGCCTGATCCCACGCTCGTCATCCGCGGCGGCTCGGTCGTCGGGCCCCACGGAGTGACACGCAACGACGTCGCCGTCGCCGGCAGCGAGATCCTGGCCGTGGCCCAGTCCATCGAGGCGCCCCGCGGGGCGACCGTGCTCGATGCCGCCGGCTGCCTGGTCGGCCCCGGGCTGGTGGACCTCCACACTCACCTGCGCCAACCCGGTCGGGAGGAGGCGGAGACGATCGAGACGGGCGCCCGGGCCGCTGCGCTCGGCGGCTACACGGCCATCGTGGCCATGCCCAACACGGAGCCCGCCATCGACTCGGCCGGCGTGGCGGCCGAAGTGCTGGCGCTCGGCATCGGCTGCACGGCCGAGGTGGCGGTGGCGGGTGCCATCACCGTCAAGCGCGCCGGCCAGGCGTTGGCCCCGCTGGCCGAGCTGGCCGCCCTCGGGGTGACCCTCTTCACCGACGACGGGGCCGGGGTGCAGGACGGCGCGCTCATGCGGCGTGCCCTCGACTACGCCAAGGGCCTCGGGGTCACCCTGGCCCAGCACTGCGAGGACAGCTGTCTCGCCGCCGGTGGCGCCATGCACGAAGGGTGCTGGTCGAGCCGGCTCGGCATCCCCGGCATGCCGGCGGCGGCCGAAGAGGCCATGGTCGCCCGCGACATCTCTCTCGCCCGCCTCACCGGGGCCCCGGTGCACTTCCTCCATATGTCCACGGCCGGCGCGGTCGACCTGATCCGCCGGGCCAAGGGGGAGGGCCTCCCGGTGACGGCCGAGGCGGCGCCGCACCACATGCTGCTCACGCACGCCTTGGTGGCGGGGTACGACCCTGTGTTCAAGGTGAACCCGCCGCTGCGGACGGACGAGGACGTGGCGGCCGTCGTCGCCGGCCTGTGCGACGGCACCATCGACGCCGTGGCCACCGACCATGCGCCACATGCGCCCGAGTCCAAGGACGTCCCGTTCGATCAGGCCCCGCCCGGCATGTTGGGGCTGCAGACGGCGTTCCCCGTCGCCTGGGAGGTCCTCTCGCCGCACATGGGCCCCGAGCGGGTCTTCGCGTTGCTCAGCGCGCAACCCGCCGTCATCGCCAAGCTGACGGCGACGGACCCACGTAGCGCGGGGCACAGCGCGCAGGGCGGGCTGGTCGAGGCGGGCGCGACGGCCAACCTGTGCGTCTTCGACCCGGCCGCCACCACTTTGGTGGACCCGGCGGGCTTGGCCAGCCGCAGCCGCAACACGCCCTACGCCGGCCGCACGTTCGCCGGGGCCGTGCGCCACACCGTGCTGCGGGGCGAGCCGGTCGTCATCGACGCGACGGCGCAGCGGTGAGCCCAAGCGAGAACGGCAACGGCGACCGGCCCGCTGCGCTGTTGGTCACCGCCGACGGCATGGTGTTCTCGGGGGAGGCGGCCGGCGCGCCGATGCCCGTGGTGACCGGTGAGCTCGTGTTCAACACCGCCATGAGCGGCTATCAGGAAGTCATGACAGACCCGTCCTACGCGGGACAGGTCATCGCGTTCACCAGCACCCACATCGGCAACTACGGCACGAACGCCGCGGACGACGAGGCCGCCGCGCCGCATTGCCGGGGAATCGTGGTCTGCGACCTGGCCGGTGAGCCGTCGAACTGGCGGGCCACCGAGGCCCTGGAGCCCTTCTTGCTCCGGCACGGTATTCCGGCCTTGACCGGCGTCGACACCCGGCGCCTGGCCCGGCACGTCCGCCGGGCGGGAGCCGTCCCGTGCGCCTTCGGTACCGCCCCCGAGGCGGAACTGCGCGCCGCCGCCGCGGCGGCGGTGGGCACCGACGGCATGGATCTGGTGACGGGGGTCACACGGAGCGAGGTCAGCGTGCACCCGGGCAGCGGCGCAGGTGCCACGGGAGACCTGCGCATCGTCGCCTACGACTTCGGTGTCAAGACGACCATGGTCCGGTTGCTCACCACGCTCGGCACCGTCACTGTGGTGCCGGCGGGCACGGCGGCCGACGACGTGCGGGCGCTCGAGCCCGACGGGGTGTTCCTCTCCAACGGCCCGGGCGACCCCGCCGCGCTGCCGGGCCCGACCGCCGCTGTGGCCGACCTGGTCGGGCGGGTGCCGGTCTTCGGCATCTGCCTCGGCCACCAGATCCTCGCCACGGCGTTGGGCGGGGCGACCTACAAGCTGCCCTTCGGCCACCACGGGGCCAACCACCCCGTGCAGCGCCTGGAGACCGGCGTCGTGGAGATCACGAGCCAGAACCACAACTACGCCGTGGCGGCGGACTCCATTCCCGACGCCGAGACGACCCACGTGAACCTCAACGACGGCGTGATCGAGGGGTTCCGCTCCCTCACCGCGCCGGCCTTCTCGGTGCAGTACCACCCGGAGGCGGCACCGGGGCCCCACGACGCCCGCTATCTCTTCGGCGCCTTCCGCGACCTCATGGCGGCCCATCCGACCCGTTCGACGGGCGCCGGCGCAGGGGCGCGCTGATGCCGCGCCGCGACGACCTGCAGTCGATCCTCGTCATCGGGTCCGGCCCGATCGTGATCGGCCAGGCCTGCGAGTTCGACTACTCGGGCACGCAGGCCTGTCGGGTGCTGCGCGAGGAGGGCTACCGGGTGATCCTGGCCAACTCCAACCCGGCCACCATCATGACGGACCCCGCCACGGCGGATCGGACCTACGTCGAGCCGCTCGACCCCGACGTCCTGACGGCGATCATCGAGAAGGAGCGTCCCGATGCGCTGCTGCCGACACTCGGGGGGCAGACGGCCCTCAACCTGACCATGCAGCTCGTCGAGCTCGGCGTCCTGGAGCGTTTCGGGGTGGAGGTGATCGGGGCCCGGCCCGAGGCCATCACCACGGCCGAGGACCGGGACCGCTTCAAGGCGGCCATGGAGGAGATCGGCCTCGAGGTGCCCCGCTCCGGGTTCGCCCATTCGCTGCAGGAGGCGGAGGAGATCGCGGCCGACATCGGCTTCCCGATCATGGTTCGCCCGAGCTTCATCCTCGGAGGGAAGGGGACGGGCATCGCCGAAGATGCCGCGCACTTCGGCCAGCTCGCGGCCGAAGGTCTGGCGGCCAGCCCGGTGGGCCAGATCCTGGTGGAGAAGTCGATCGCCGGCTGGAAGGAGTTCGAGCTCGAGGTCATGCGTGACGCCGCCGACAACTGCGTCGTCGTCTGCTCCATCGAGAACTTCGACCCCATGGGCGTGCACACCGGCGACTCCATCACGGTGGCTCCTGCGCAGACGCTGACCGATGTGGAGTACCAGGCCATGCGCGACGACGCCTTCGCCTGCCTGCGCCGCGTCGGCGTCGAGACGGGCGGCTCCAACGTGCAGTTCGCGGTGGAGCCGTCGACCGGCCGGCGGGTGATCATCGAGATGAACCCCCGCGTGTCGCGCTCCTCGGCGCTGGCCTCCAAAGCCACCGGCTTTCCCATCGCCAAGATCGCAGCCCGCCTGGCCGTCGGCTACCTGCTCAACGAGATCCCCAACGACATCACGAAGGCGACGCCGGCGTCGTTCGAGCCCACCATCGACTACGTGGTGACCAAGATCCCCCGGTGGGCCTTCGAGAAGCTCCCCGGGGCCGACGACCGCCTCGGGACCCGCATGCAGTCGGTGGGCGAGGTCATGGCCATCGGTCGCACCTTCTGTGAGTCGCTGCAGAAGGCGCTGCGCTCGCTCGAGCAGGGCCGGGCCGGGCTCAACGCCGATCCGTCCGAGGCGGCGCTGGACGAAGTCCCGCTCGGGGAGCTCGTCGAGCGCATCGCCATCGCCACCCCCGAGCGCGTCTTCGAGCTCGAGGCCACGTTGCGGCGCGGCATCGGGGTCGACGAGGTCGTGGCCAGGACCGCCATCGACCCCTGGTTCGTCCATCAGTTGGCTCGCATCGTGGCGGAGCGCCAGCGCATCGCCGCCGCGCCGGCTCTGGGTCAGGCCGACTTCCGGAGGGCGAAGCGGCTCGGGTTCTCCGACGCGCAGCTCGCCTATTTGCGGGACGCCAGCGCAGCCGGCATGCGGGCGGCCCGGTTGTCGCACGGGGTGCGGGCGACGTTCAAGACGGTCGACACCTGCGCCGCCGAGTTCGAGGCCTTCACGCCGTACCACTACGCCACCTATGAAGAAGAGGACGAGGTCCGCCCGTCCGATCGAGCCCGCGTGATCATCCTCGGCTCGGGCCCGAACCGCATCGGGCAGGGCATCGAGTTCGACTACTGCTGCGTGCATGCCTCCATGACGCTGCGCGATGCCGGCTACGAGACCGTGATGATCAACTGCAACCCGGAGACGGTCTCGACCGACTACGACACCTCCGACCGCCTCTACTTCGAGCCCCTGACGGACGAGGACGTCACCAACGTGCTCGACGCCGAGCTGGCGGCGGGCGGAAGGGTCGAGGGGGTGATCGTCTCACTCGGCGGGCAGACACCGCTGAAGCTGGCCGGCTCCCTGCCACCCGGACTGGTGCTCGGGACGAGCCCGGCCTCCATCGACCTGGCCGAGGACCGCGAGCGCTGGAACTCGCTCTGCCACGAGCGCGGGATCCCGCAGCCTCCGGGTGGCACCGCGACGACGACGCCCGAGGCGCTCGCCGTGGCCGGGCGGGTCGGCTACCCCGTCCTGCTCCGTCCCAGCTATGTCCTGGGCGGGCGGGCCATGGAGATCGTCTACGACGACGACGGGGTGCGCCGCGTCATGCAGTCCATGACGACGGGTGCGTTGGCGCGCGAGGGCGGCGTCACCGCCGATCGCCCTGTGCTGGTGGACCGCTTCTTGGAGGACGCGGTCGAGGTCGACGTCGACGCCGTACGCGACCGCACCGGGGAGATCCTCATTGCCGGGGTCATGGAACACGTGGAAGAGGCGGGGGTGCACTCCGGCGACTCGGCCTGCGCCCTGCCACCGCAGACGCTGCCCGACGAGGTGGTCGACGAGCTCGAGCGGCACACCAGGGCGCTGGCCGAGTCGCTCGAGGTGTGCGGCCTGATCAACGTGCAGTTCGCCGTGAAGGACGGGCGGGTCTACGTGCTCGAGGCCAACCCCCGGGCCAGCCGGACCGTCCCGTTCGTGGCCAAGGCCACCGGGGTACCCCTGGCCATGGTGGCCTCCCGCCTGATGGTGGGCCAGACGCTGGCCGACCTGCGTGCGGAGGGGCTCCTGCGCGCTGACGTCGTGGGGCGAGTGCCGGTGCTCGACCACGTGAGCGTCAAGGAGGCGGTGCTGCCCTTCGACCGCTTCCCCGGCGTGGACACGCTGCTCGGGCCCGAGATGCGCTCGACCGGCGAGGTCATGGGTGTCGACAGCACCTTCGGCCTGGCCTTCGCCAAGAGCCAGATGGCGTCCGGGACGCGCCTGCCCGATGCCGGGACGGTGTTCCTGTCCCTGGCCGATCGCGACAAGCCAGCCGGTCTCGAGGTCGCACGCGCCTTCAGCGGGCTCGGGTTCTCGCTCGCGGCGACGCTGGGCACCGCCGGATATCTGCGCTCCGAGGGGCTGGTGGTCGACACGCTCGTGGCCAAGGTGGGGGAGGAGGGCGTCGCCTCCGATGCCGTCGAGCTGATCGCGCAGGGCAAGGTGCAGTTGGTCGTCAACACGCCGCGCGGGCTGGGCCCGCGGGCCGACGGCCAGCACATCCGCACCGCGTCGGTCGTGCACAAGGTGCCGTGCCTGACCACGCTGGCGGCGGCCCGTGCCGCTGCGGCGGGCATCGCCGACGCCCGGTCGCATCCGCTCCAGGTGCGGGCGCTGCAGGATCTCCACCCGGCTCCCACCGGTTCGTCGCAGTGAGCCCAGCTCCCGACGCGCGCCGGGCGGCAACACTCGCCACGAGCGTCGGGAGCCTGACCTTTCCCAATCCGGTGCTGACGGCGTCGGGGACGTCGGGCCACGGCACCGAGCTCGCCGAGTACGGCGCGCTCGACGAGCTCGGTGCCGTCGTGGTCAAGTCGCTCTCGGTGGAACCATGGCCCGGCAACGCTGCGCCGCGGGTGCACGAAGTCGGGTCCGGCATGCTCAACAGCGTCGGCCTGCAGGGCCCGGGGCTGGCGGCGTGGGTGACCGACGATCTCCCGGCGCTGCACGCAGCGGGCGCCCGCGTCGTCGTGAGCATCTGGGGTCGCTCGGTGGCGGACTACGCCAAGGCGACCGAGCTCGTTGCCACGGCAGCGTCGTCCTCCGCCGGCGCGTGCATCCAGGCGCTCGAGGTCAATGTCAGCTGTCCCAACGTCGAGGACCGGTCGCGCATGTTCGCCCACTCGGCCGACGCCACGGCCCGGGTCCTCGAGGCCACCGCCTGTGCTGTGCCCCGGTGGGCCAAGCTCAGCCCGAACGTGCCGGACATCGTGGAGATCGCCCGCGGAGCCGTCGAGGGCGGCGCCGACGGGGTGACCCTCGTGAACACGCTGCTGGGCCTGGCCCTCGACATCGAGTCGGGTCGGCCCGTCCTGGGCGCCGGCGGGGGCGGCCTGTCCGGCGGTGCCGTGCACCCGGTGGCCGTGCGAGCCGTGTGGGAATGCCGGTCGGCCTTCCCGGAGCTCCCCATCATCGGCGTCGGTGGCGTGTTCTCGGGCCACGACGCCGTGGAACTCCTGGTGGCCGGAGCCGATGCCGTCCAGGTCGGCACCGCCACGTTCCGTGATCCCAAGGCGCCGTGGAAGGTGCTCCGCCAGCTGGCCCGGTGGTGCGACACCCATGGCACCACCGTGGGGGACATCCGCCGACGAGCGCGGGAGCGCGTCCGCGGCGAGACCGGCGGGGTACCGGGGAAGTCCGAGGCGTCGGGACCGGCGTTCGCAACGCAACAAGATGGAGGATCTGATGGCTGACAGCTTCGGTGACCGGGTGGCCGCGGCGGTGGGGGCGACGGGACCGCTGTGCGCCGGGATCGATCCCTCGTCCGCCTTGTTGGCGGAGTGGGGGCTGAGCGACGACGCCAAGGGCCTGCGCTCCTTCTGTGCCGCCTGCATCGAGGGCTTTGCTGGCGCGGTCAGCGTGGTCAAGCCGCAGGTGGCCTTTTTCGAGCGGCACGGCTCTGCCGGCCTGGCGGAACTCGAGCGGCTCATCGCCGAGGCGACCGCCGCCGGCCTCATCGTGATCGCCGACGCCAAGCGGGGGGACATCGACTCGACCGCGGCGGCCTACGCCGATGCGTGGCTCGGGGTGTCCAGCCCGCTGGCCGCCGACGCCGTGACGGTCCACCCGTATCTCGGCCTGGGGGCACTGGCCCCGCTGGTCAACCTGGCTGCGGCCAACGGCAAGGGGATCCTGGTGGTGGCCCGCAGCTCCAACCCCGAGGGCCGGGATCTGCAGGAGGCCGTGACCGCCGCCGGGCCGGCGGTGGAGGACATGCTCCTCGGCGAGATCGCGGCGCTGAACGGTTCGCCCGAGGTCCCGACGGGGACGGTCGGAGCCGTCGTCGGTGCGACGCTGGAGCCGTCATCGTTCGCGTTGTCCCAGCTCGGAGGGGTGATTCTCGCTCCCGGGCTGGGTGCTCAGGGCGCCGGCCCCGCCGACATCGCCACCCGTTTCGCCGATTGCCGGCCCGGCACCGTGCTGCCGAGCAGCTCCCGCGGGCTCCTGAACGAGGGCCCCGATCCCGCCGAATTGCGCCAGAGCGCACGCTCGCTGAACCGCGAGCTGGCGGCCGCAATGGGCTGAAGAGGGAAAATGGGGATGAAGCGCCCTGGGCGAGGCGCTATGGTCTCGCCATGCCGCAACCTCCCGCACTCACTCCAGAGCAGCGCGCAGCTGCGCTCGAAAAGGCTGCCAGGGTTCGCCGTGAGCGGGCCGAGGTCAAGGACAAGCTCAAGATGGGCAATCTGTCGTTGGCGGACCTCCTCCAGGAGGCGGACTCCAACGAGACCATCGGAAAGATGAAGGTGGTGTCCGTCCTCGAGTCCCTGCCCGGTCTGGGCAAGGTCAAGGCGCGCCGCCTCATGGAGACCGTCGGCATCAGCGACAGCCGCCGGCTCCAGGGGCTCGGAGCCAAGCAGCGCGAGTCGCTGCTCAAAGAGACTGCGCGCTGAACCCAAGATCACTGCGCCGCACATCTTCGTGCTCATCGGCCCTGGTGGGGCCGG
>DATAXG010000133.1:0-6925 GCA_036273055.1 Acidimicrobiales bacterium
GGCGGTGGAGTGTCTGGCCGACCGGACCGGTGGTCCGGTCGACGGCAGTTCGCCAACGACCGTCGAACATGAAGCTCCTCGTCGTGCGCGGCCCAGGACAGGGTTCCGGCGCTGCAAGCAAAAGTTTACCATCCGGTCCCCGAGACCTGGCGGTCCGCCGGCCGGTGCACACGCCCGTTGGACCCGCCCCCGCGACCGGGAATGGCGGCGGATAGGGTCCTCCGTGCCTGGTCGCGGTACCTGTCGGGAGCAATCCCGGGGACGGCCCGGCCCGTACCCATCACTGTGACATCCGCGCAGCACCGACCGCAGAGGACCCCCATGCCCGCCATCCGAAACGCCGCCGCCGTCTCCCTGATCGCGCTGGCTGCAGCCGGCGGCGCCACCATGGCCGCTCCGGCCTCCGCGTCCACCGTCACCACGGTCAAGGCCGTCGAGACCGACTTCCACATCGCCCTCTCGAAGAAATCCTTCACAGCAGGCCGGTACACCTTCGTGGCCCAGAACAAGGGCCGGACCACCCATGCGCTCATGATCACCGGGCCCGGGATCAAGATGGCGATGACGAAGGACATCGCGCCGGGTCAGAGCGCCAAGCTCACCGTGACCCTCAAGAAGGGCGCTTACGACATCGACTGCCCCGTCCCCGGACACAAGGCCCTGGGCATGAACGTCAACCTCTCCGTCCGTGGCGGCGGCACGTCCACGAGCAGCGGGAGTGGGAGCGGGGCAGCGCTGGGGGCGGCGGCGCGGCCTTCTGATCCCGACCGCGTCGGGTAGCCTCGCCAGCCGAGATCGCCCGATGGGCGCACGTGAGGTGATGGTGCCGGTGTCCGAGCCGAGGAGTGCGGGAGGGTCGCGACCCGACAGCACTGCGCACCAGAGCACCGTGCTCCCCGATCCCACGCTCGACGTGTCGATCGTCGTGCCGTACTACAACCCCGGAGACCGCCTGCGGACGACGGTCGAGGACATGGTGCGCGTGCTCGACACGTCGGGCATGACGTTCGAGATCATCACCGTGTCGGACGGCTCCACCGACGGCAGCCCGTTCACGCTCGACGACTTCCCCGAGAGCGTGGTGCGCCGGGTGTCGTTCCCCACCAACGTCGGCAAGGGCCACGCGCTGCGGGCCGGGCTCGGCATGGGCCGGGGGCGCTATCTCGGCTTCATAGACGCCGACGGCGACATCTCCCCCGAGCTGCTCGCTCCATTCGTCTCCATCATGGAATCGCTCGAGCCCGACATCATCATCGGGAGCAAGCGCCATCCCGACTCCTCGGTGCACTACCCGCCGCTGCGCCGGCTGTACTCGTGGAGCTACCAACACCTCATCGCCTTGCTGTTCCGTCTGCACGTCAAGGACACGCAGGTCGGGATCAAGCTGGTGGACCGCAAGGTGATCGCCGCCGTCCTGCCGCTGCTGCGCGAGAGCCGCTTCGCGCTCGACCTCGAGCTGCTCGTGCTGGCCCGTCGCCTCGGTTACACGCGCATCGTCGAGGCCCCGGTGCGGATCCGCGAACGGTTCGGGAGCACGATCTCGCTCAAGGCCGTGTGGGTGCTCCTGGTCGACACCCTCGCCCTCTTCATCCGCTACTCCATCCGCCACGAGTACGACGCCGCGCTGGCGGCCCAGGCGGGAGCGGGTCACACCGCCGCGCCGGGCCCCGGCTGAACGGGGCGGCACCACCCGGATCGGCCGCCCGAGCGGCGGCGCAGAAGCGGTCGTACACTCGAATCCAACGAGCCGGTTCATATGAACGGACGGAGGACGGAGGACCAGGTGCCACACGACCCGACCGCTATCCGCAACGTCGCCCTCGTCGGCCACCACGGTGCCGGCAAGACCACGCTCGCCGAGGCGCTCCTGGCCGCCACCGGGACCATCGCCCGTCGGGGATCGGTCGAGAAGGGCAGCACGGTCATGGACTTCGAGCCCGAGGAGGTGGCGCGCCAGCTCACGATCTCGACCAGCCTGGCCCCTTTTACGGTCAACGGCGTCAAGGTGAACCTGCTCGACACGCCGGGCTATGCCGACTTCGCCGCCGAGATGGTCACCGCGCTGGCCAACGTCGACCTGGCCGTGGTCGTGGTCAGCGCCACCGACGGCGTGCAGGCGCAGACCGAGGACGCGTGGCGGGCTGCGGCGCGCCTCGGCGTGCCGCGGGTCATCGTGATCAACAAGCTCGACCGAGAGCGCGCTGACTTCGACCGCACGCTGGGCGAGATCCGGGCGTCCTTCGGTGCCGGCGTGGCGCCCGTGGAGCTCCCCATCGGGCACGAGGCCGACTTCCACGGCGTGATCGACCTGCTCGACGACACGGCCACGCACTACGACGTGCCGGCGGCGGGGACGGCCGTCGACGGCACCGTGCCCCCGGCCGGCCACGAGGGGCCCATCCCCGACGAGCTGGTCGACGAGGAGCACGTGGTGCACGAGCAACTGGTCGAGGGCATCGTGGTGGGCGACGACGATCTGATGGAGCGCTACCTCAACGGCGAGACGCTCGACTACGGGGAGCTCGAGAAGAGCCTGGCCGGCGGCGTCGCCTCCGCCGCGGTGTTCCCGGTCCTGTGCTGCTCGGCCGTCAGCGGTGTCGGCGTCGACCGCCTGGCCCGCCTGATAGAGGAGCTGTGCCCCAGCCCGGCCTCACGCCCGCCGGTCCTGGCCACCGCCGGGACCGAGACGGCCGAGATCCCCTGCGACCCCGGCGGCCCGACGCTGCTGACGGTGACCAAGACGTTCAACGACGGGCACACCGGCAAGATCTCGCTCTGCAAGGTGGTCTCGGGCACGCTTTCGCCCGATGCCGTGCTCGTCAACCCGCGCACGCGCGAGGAGGAGCGGCTGCACGCGCTGCAGAGCATGGTGGGACATGCCACCGCTGCCGCCACGGTGGTCGTGGCGGGCGACTTCGTGGCCGTGCCCCGCCTGAACGGGACAGGCACGGGTGACACGCTGGCGCCCAAGGGGCAGCCCGTGGTGGTGCCGGGGCCGACACTGCCGGCGCCCGCGCTGCGGGTGGCGGTCAAGCCGGCGACGCGGGCCGACGACGACAAGCTCATGTCGGCCCTGCATCGGCTGGAGCAGGAGGATCCGTCGCTGACGGTGGCCCGCGACGACGAGACGCACCAGACCATCCTCGGGGTCAGCGGCGAGGTGCACCTGTCTGTGACCCTGGAGCGGCTCGAGCGCAAGTGCAACGTGCACGTCGAGCGCGAGGAGCTGCGCATCGCCTACCGCGAGACGATCACCCGGGCCGCCCACGCCGAGGGCAAGCACAAGAAGCAGTCGGGCGGTCACGGGCAGTTCGGGGTCTGCCATCTCCGCCTGGAGCCATTGAGCCGGGGCGAGGGGTTCGCCTTCCGCGACGAGGTGGTCGGTGGGGCGATCCCGCGCCAGTACATTCCAGCCGTCGAGAAGGGCGTGCTCGAGACGTTCGGCGGCGGCGGCGTCTACGGCTATCCCGTCGTCGACATCGCCGTCACGGTGGACGACGGCAAGGCGCACTCGGTGGACTCCAACGAGGTCAGCTTCAAGATGGCCGCCGCGCTGGCCGTGCGGACGGCCATGGCCGAGGCGGGTCCGATCGTGCTGGAGCCGATTTCGCGGCTGTCGGCCACCATCCCGTCCGAGTGCCAGGGGGACGTGCTCGGTGACCTCCACTCGCGCCGGGCCCGCATCATCGGGACCGATGCAGCCGTCGACGAGGGCTACCAGACGGTGACGGCCACGGCCCCGACCGCCGAGCTCACCCGCTACGCGGTCGATCTGCGGGCGCTCACCGGCGGGCGGGGCTCGTTCACCGTCGCCTATGACCACTACGACGCCGTCCCGGACCATCTGATGGCGTCGATCCCCCGGTTGGAGGGCTGATTTCTCAGAAGGGGTGGGTGTGCTGGAAGCGCACCGGCAGCTTGGTGAGTATGAGCGTGCCCAGCAATTCGTTGCCTGGCGTGGTCACGACCGCCACCGCCAACGTGCCCGTCGGATCACCGAGTGGCTTGGAGACCTCGCTCGCCCTGAAGTGGCCCGAGTACCCGGCGATGCAGACCCCCTGCTTCTTGGACAGGTCGTCGGCCAGCCGGCCGTACAGGCGCGGCGCCACGCTCCGCAGACTGCTCAGTGTGTACTTGCGCACGCCCTCCAGGTGGGCGTGGCCGCCGACCGCCTTGGTGGCCGTGGGCAGGGCGAGATAGCAGGACGCGTCGGTCGTGCCGAAGTCGGTGCGGGCGGTCGAGCACGACACCAGGAGCGTGGCCGCCAGGACGAGGGCGGCCGGCAGCGATGCGGCGCGGGACCAGGTCACGGCGTGCCCCCCGTGATGATGGTTGCGGCGGCGGGCGTCTCGTAGGCGTCGGGCCCGGCCTCGACCTCGCTGGCCAGGGCCTGGCGGGTCCAGCGCCCACGACGGACCTGGAGGGCGAGCTGGCCGATGAAGAGCCACCCGACCACGAGGATCATCCAGAAGCTGATGAGCCGGTACAGCAGGACGGCATAGGCGGTGCTGGCCTCGGGACCGCCGAACGCCACGAGCGCGACGGTGATGGAGCCCTCGACGACGCCGAGGCCTCCGGGCGTGATGGGGAGCGAGGCCGCCAGCTGGCCCGCGCCGTAGGCGAGCAACAAGCCCTTCCAGGGGATCGGCGCCCCCAGCGCCAGGAACATCATGGCGAAGCAGGCGCAGTCGAGCAGCCAGTTGAGCGTGCCCCAGATGATGATGCGCCCGATCTCGGTCCAGCTGAGCCGCACGGCCGTCATCCAGGCGGTGATGCGGTCGATCAGCTCGACGGTGTCGCCCCGGGGGCGCCCTGTGACCGCCACCGACAGCGTGACGGCCCACGAGAGCACCGCGTGCAGCGGTCGCTCGTAGACGAAGAGCGACCCGATGCCGAGCGTGACGAGGAAGGTGCCGATGAGCACGGGCACGAGGTCCAGCGATGCGCCCTCTTGCGCCGCCACACCCAGTCCCAGGATGGCGACGAGCGACAGGCTGACCGTGGCAGCCACCAGCGTCCCGGCCAGGGCCCAGACGGCCAGCGTGTTGTCGGCGCCGAAGCGCCGGAACCAGCGGAAGCCGTAGACCGAGGCGACCGCGTTGCCGATGGGGAGCGAGTTGGTGATGGCCTGCGAGGCGAACGTCAGCTTGACCAGCGGCCGCCATGGGGCCCGCAGGTGGCCCGCCCCGAGGAGCTCGAACTGCATGGCGGCAAAGCAGAAATACGACGCGATCTCGGCGACGACCGCCGGCGCCACCCACCACCAGTCGAAATGGCGGAAGACGGTATGGAAGCCCTCGAGCTCGGAGGTCTTGGACGACAACGCCCACAGCGACACGGCCACCAGGGCGAAGCCGATGACGATGCGGGTCGCCGGCCAGGCCTGGCGCAGGAACCGGCGCGGCCGGCGGCGGGACGGCACGCCGGGTTCGGGTCCCGTCGTCGTCGTGGCGGCCTCCGCGGGCCCATTGACGAGCCCGCCCGCGCGCGTGCCCACAGCGCCCCCCGGGTCTCCCGGTCCCTCCGGCGGCGCGCTAGCGGGGCCAGGCGTCGGTGAGCCTCTTCCAGGACAGGTCCAGCGTCTCGGGCATCACACGCGTCTCGGACACCGCTGTCATGAAGTTGGTGTCGCCGGACCAGCGCGGCAGGACATGGAGATGGACGTGGGACGGCAGCCCGGCGCCCGCGGCCCGTCCGAGATTGGCGCCCATGTTCAGGCCGTCGGGCTCGTATCCCGACTCGATCGCCCTCACCGCCGCCTGGGTGGCAGCCCATATGTCACGGGACTCGTCGGGGGTCAGATCGGCCAGCGACCCGACATGGCGCAGTGGCAGCACCAGCACGTGCCCGCTGGCGTAGGGGTAGGCGTTCAGTACGACGAAGGCAGTCTCGCCCCGCCACACCACGAGGTTGTCCTCCGAGGGCGGCCCGCTGGCCGCCAGGCGGCAGAAGACGCAGTCGGCCTCCCCGTGGGAGATGCCGCCGGCCCGCTCCCGCTCGGTCGCCCCCACGATGTACTCGCGGCGCCACCCGGCCCAGAGGTGCTCGAGGCTCACGAGGTCGGGGCCGGCGCCCTGTCCTCGGGCAGGCCCTTGCGCTCGACCTCATCGACGACTTCGGCCACGAGCTCGGTCACCGGCACGCCCTGTTCGGGCTTGGTGGTCCAGCCGCGCCGGTTCACACCCACCGACCCGGCGGCGGTGTCCTGATCGCCCACCACGAGGACATAGGGGATCTTGGCCAGCTTGGCCCGCCGGATCAGCGCGCCCATCTTCTCGCCGCTGCCCTCCACCGTGGCCCGCAGACCTGCAGCCGCGCAGGCGTCGACCACGGTCTGTGCGTAGTCGGCGTGGGCGTCGGTCACCGGGATCACACGCACCTGCTCGGGGCTCAGCCAGGTCGGCAGCGCACCGGCGTAATGCTCAATGAGCACGGCCATGAAGCGCTCGACCGAGCCGAACAGCGCCCGGTGGATCATGATCGGCTGGTGGCGCTGGTTGTCGGCGCCGACGTATTCCAGCCCGAAGCGCTGGGGCAGCTGGAAGTCCAGCTGCACGGTGGACATCTGCCAGGTGCGGCCGATGGCGTCGCGGGCCTGGACGGAGATCTTCGGCCCGTAGAACGCACCGCCCCCCTCGTCCATGACGAGGTCGAGGCCCATTTCGAGCGCGGTCGTGCGCAGCGCCTCGGTGGCCACCTCCCAGTCCTCGTCCGAGCCCACGGCCTTGCCCGGCGGCTTGGTCGACAGCTCCAGGTAGAACTCGTTCAACCCGTAGTCACGCAGCAGGTCGAGCACGAAGTGCATGGTGCGGACGAGCTCGGCGTCCATCTGCTCGCGCGTGCAGAAGATGTGCGCGTCATCTTGCGTCATCCCCCGCACGCGGGTCAGGCCCTGCAGCACGCCCGACTTCTCGTAGCGGTACAC
>DATAXG010000134.1:0-34158 GCA_036273055.1 Acidimicrobiales bacterium
GAGCACTGAAGCGGTCAAAGGAATGATCCAGAAAGCGGAACGGGGTGGAACGATCGGCAAAGCACCGGTGGGCTATCTGAACGTCACCAACTTGGTTGAGGGCCTTGAGATTCGCACGGTGACTTTTGATCCCGATCGCTCCGATCTGGTGCGCTGGGTTTTCGAGGAGTACGCCACCGGAGAGTGGACCATCCTGAAGCTTCTGGCGGCAGCTACGGAGAAGGGGTTGAGGACTGCTCCCTCTCGGAAGCGCGCAGCTAAGCCAATGTCGCCGTCCAGCTTTCACAACATGCTGCGAAACCGGTACTACATCGGCAAGATCCGCTTCCGCGACGTTGAGTATGAAGGTTCGCATGAGCATCTTGTTCCGCTGGAGACGTTCCAGGCCGTTCAGGATATTCTGGACACCAAGCGGAACGGCGAAAAGCAGCGCGAGCATCCGCACTACCTCAAGGGGACCGTCTTCTGCGGTCGCTGTGGTTCCAGGCTTTGCATAACCAAGTCGATTAATCGTCACGGCACCCACTACTTGTATTACTTCTGTGTTGGCAGACAGCAGAGGCGTTCAGCATGTGATCAACCGGTCGTGCCGGTGGCGAAGGTGGACGCGCTGGTTGGGGAGATCTGGAGCGAAATACGCCTTGATGCGGCATATGGCGCACTGCTTCAAGAGATCGTTCAGAGGGAGCTGGTCACCCTTCAAGCCAAGAGTGTCAAGACGGAGCGCAGTGCCAAACGGCAGCTCGACATCAAACGTGAACAACGCCGCAAGCTGTTGGACGCCTACTATGCCGGGGCTTTGGCCCTTGAGGTCTTCAAGACTGAACAGCAGGCCCTGACGAGCGAAATCGAAGGATATGAGCGCCGTCTTGCTAAGGCACATACCAAGGTGGCGGAACTGGAAAAGGTACTAGGCAAAGCTCTGGAATTCCTCTACCACCCTCAGGAGACATATCTGGAGGCCCCTGAGAAGCTCCGTCGCCAGCTGAATCAAGCAGTTTGGGAGCGAATCGAGATCCACGTACTGCCTGGAAAGGAATACACGGCTACGGGACGGATTGAGCAGCCCTTCGCCATTCTTTCTGATCCAGAACTGCTCCAGCCTCTCGGAAAGACAGTAGGGAGCAATCAGGGGGCAACGGGGTGGTCTGATGGTAAGCCCGAATGGTTTACTCGGATGCTGAAAGCAAAAACGACGCCGAAGACCCTGGAGGGTCTTTCAAGCGTCGTGGGTTTGAAAGACGCTGTTCTGGCGGGTCAGAGACAAAACTCGCTGAACAGGGATTGACCGGACCCCCAGAGCTTCGTTCCCCGCCTTTGCGTGTCGAGTTCCCCAGTTACGCGTGGCGTTCGCGCCGGCCGTCGGGTGGAGGCGCAGGAGGAGCCGGCCACCCCTCGTGGTGGGCGATCACGGCGGCTGAGAGCTGCTCGAGCTCGGAGATGAGCTCGTGGAGCCGCCGGGCGTTGTCGATCCAAAGACGGTAGCGCTCGAACTGCTCTTGGCTGAGCGACTGGGAGACCGTCTTGCCGGCCACCTTGCGGGTCCAGGTGCGGTAGGGGCCGTGGAGGTGATCCGGGTCTCGGTGACAGTGACATCCCGGCGACGAGCACGTCCGGTGCTGTTCGACGAAGCTGCCGGGCAGGCAGAAGCCGAGCGTGGCGATCTCGGTGGTGATCTGGCGTCGGCGCCGGTCAGCCTGTTGGTTGGTCATGGAACCTCCGAGACAGAGCATCCCCCATCCGTGGGCACCTAGTAAGCATACTTGTAGCCAATGGGCCCGGTCCCGGCGACCACACGACGAGAGCTGCTGGTGCTCGCTCGCCTCGCTCGCTTCGCCGAGGGGCACGGACTCGGTTCTCCCCCCTTGAGCCCCGAGGTGATCGAGGCCTTCGCGGCCATCGGGCTCTTGGGGCGCACGAACGCGACCCGCGGCACCTATCGCTCCGTGCTGCGCCATCTCGCTGGCGAATCCGCACCGCCGACGGCGCGGCGTTTTGCCGGATCCGTGGCCAAGGCGCCCTACAGCGGCGCCGAACGCACAGAGCTGTGGTCGCTGGCCGCGCACCAGCACCTCGGGTGGCGCGCTCACTCGGCCAAAGTGCTGCTCGCACTCTCGATGGGAGCGGGACTGCGCTCAGGCGAGATCACCGCGCTCAAGAGCCACCAGGTGAGCGGGACCGGCCTGAGAGCGACCGTGCGCGTCGAAGGACCCCTGGCGCGCACCGTGACGGTGGAAGGAGCCGACGCGGTGGTCCTTGTGGCCGCGGCGCGTGGCGGTCCGGGTGATCAACTCTTCCGTCCCGGCTCGGCCGAGCGCAGCTACCACAACTTCGTCAACGACTTCTGTGCCACCCTTAGCGCGGACCCAAACGCACCGGCGTTGAGCGTGGCGCGGTGCCGGTCGAGCTTCATCTGCGATCACCTGGCTCAGGGCACACCACTGGCCGATGTGCTCAAGGTCAGCGGGATCAACGAGGTCGAGTCGCTGCTTCGCTACGCCCGTCACGTTGCGTCTGCCCCACAGTCCAAGGCCGCTCTGCGCGCTCGACTGAAAGAAGAGCCCCGCTGAGCCCGGGACGCCCGATCCCGGATTGTGTCTCGTCGTTGAGAGACGAGGCGCTGGCCTTCGCCGTCGAGGTGATCGACGCATCGAAGGTGGCCGAGCGTCTCGAAGAGCATCTCGTGCGCACGACGGGACGGCCGCGCCGGCTCGGGGTCCGCTGCCTGCTCGTCGCCTTGTTCGTGCTGGCGCTCGACGACCGCCCGCTCCACCTCAAGGCCGCCACCATGCTCTTGTTCTGCCAGATCTCTGAGCACTGGCGCGATCATCTCGGCGTCAAAGGCGAGGCTGGGACCAAAAAGGCCTTCCTCGCCCGCTACCGCCAGGTGCGCTACCTGTTCCACCTGGCCGTCTCGGTCATCGACCCCGCTGTCGAGCAGAAGAACCGGGTCGTCACCGACGACGAGCTGGCGGCCATGCGAAAAGAGCTCTCCGCAGCCGAGATCGAAGTCCGCCGGGCCCGCCTCGAAGACGTCGTCGCTCAGCTGGTCGAGGCCTCGGTGCGCGTGGCGAGCGACGAGGAACTGGCGAGCTTCGACGGCTCGGTCGGCCTCGACGCCACCGTCGTGCCCCTGTTCAGCCGGGGGCCGTCAAAGAGCGCTGGCACTTCAGCCAGCGATCCCGACGGCGGCTGGTACGTGCGCGAGGGCGACCACCGCGACGTCGTGGGTCCAAAGGGCAAGAAGCTGCGCAAGCTGTTCTGGGCCCAAGAGGCCACCATCGTGACGATGGGCCGAGCACCTGGATCGGTGCCCACCCATCCGAACCTGGTGCTGGCGGTGTGCCTCACGCGCCCCGGCGAGGACCCCGGAGGGACCGGCGTGCGCATGTTGGCCTCGGTGAGACGGCGCGGCTGGCCGGCCGGCTACGCGGGAGCGGATCGGGGCTACACCCAGGTCCTCCCCGAGCACTTCCACCTGCCGGTGCGCGCCCTCGGCTACACGCTGGTCATGGACTACCGGGCTGACCAGCTGGGTCGCCAGGCCAACAGTGGTGGCGCGGTCATGGTCGACGGTTGCTTCTACTGCCCGGGGATGCCCGAGGACCTCGTGAGCGCCGGTGCCGATCTTCGAGGCGGGGTCATCGACATGGCGCGCTTCGCCGAGCGCATCGCGGCGAGAGCACCTACGCCGTACTCGACATTGATCCCATCTGGGGTGCGCTCATCGACAACCTGCACGTGAGCGCCGCATGCAAGCGCCGTGGGATCGGATCCACTCTGCTCCGATCGGGTGGCGGGCTCATCGCCGAACACAGACCCTCGACTGGCATGTACCTGTGGGTCCTCGAGCAAAACGTATCGGCGCAGCGGTTTTACACGGAGAATGGTGGTGTGTGCGTCGAACGAGCTCTCGTGACGCCACCGGGAGGGGACCCGTCGCGCCTCAATGGCCAACCTTCGAAGCTCCGCTATACCTGGTCCGACGCGGCGTCACTCACCGTTAGGCCGCAGGAATGAGCAACCTGCCCTCGCCGAAGACCCCCGAAGCATCGAATCACCATTGACGTTGCGACGCCGGCGCTACTACGAGTAGGCGGTCTCGGCATGGACCGCCAGGTCCAGGCCGTCGAACTCCGTCTCCGGCGACACTCGGAGCCCCATCGTCGCATCGACGACCTTGGCGATGACGTAGGACATGCCGAAGCAGAACGCGACCGCCACGACCGTCGCCAGGAGCTCCAGGCCGAAGAGATGCATGCCTCCGCCCTCGAGCAACCCGTTTCCCCCGGCTGGGTTGATCGCCCGTGTGGCGAAGAGACCGAGCAGGACCATCCCGACAATGCCGCCGACACCGTGTACCCCGAGGACATCGAGAGAGTCGTCGTAGCGCAGCTTGAATTTGGTGCGGACGGCCAGCGCACAGATGACACCAGCCAGCGCACCGACGACCAGGGCGGGCATGGGCCCGATGAATCCGGCGCAGGGCGTGATCGCCACCATTCCCGCCACGGCACCCGAGGCGGCACCCAGCGTCGTGGCCACCTTCTCCTTCCCGATCTCGAATCCGAGCCACCCGAGCATCCCGGCCGCTGCAGCCAACTGGGTGTTGACGAAGGCGTGCACCGCGATGTTGTTCGCCCCCAGCGCCGAACCCGCATTGAAGCCAAACCAGCCAAACCACAGGATGGCGGCGCCAAGGAGGCTGAGCGGGACCGAGTGCGGCTGCATCGGATCGCGCGGCCAACCTCTCCGCTTGCCGAGGACGAGCACCAGCGCCAGCGTGGAGAAGCCCGAATTGATCTCGACCACCGTTCCGCCGGCGAAATCGAGCACCCCTCGCTGCGCCAACCATCCCTCGGGGCTGAACACCCAATGGGCGAGCGGCACGTAGACGAGGAAGAGCCAGGCCACAATGAAGACCACGAAGGCTGGGAACCGAATGCGATCGACGGTGCCTCCGCTGATGAGCGCGGCCGTGATCACGGCGAACATCATCTGGAACACCATGACGGCCTGCGGCGAGACGGCCAGGTGCGCATGGGCGAACCCGGGCAGCGTGCGGTCCAGGTTGGCCAGGCCGGCCAGGTGGAGGTTTCCGATGATGCCTCCCCCGGCGTCGTTCCCGAAGGAAAGGCTGAAGGCAGCGATCGCCCAGAGGACGGTGACGAGCCCCATGCAGATGAAGCTCTGCATCATGACGGCCAACACACCCTTTGACCGGACCATGCCGCCGTAGAAAAGAGCCAGTCCGGGGGTCATGAAGAGTACGAGGGCCGCGCTGATCAGGACCCAGGCAGTATCGCCGGAATTCATGTGTCTCCTAAGGCTGACCGGTGGATCGGATGACCCACCGTGCGAGGTGCAGGCTTTGGACCGGCCAGAAGTTACAGCGTGCGGACGGGAACCCTCAAAGAGCTCTCCCCTCGGCCCTCTCCGCCGTCGGAGGAGGCGATCCGGTGGCCCCGGTCGCCCGGCCCGGCATTCATGACTTGGCCTTCACTCAGGCAAGAATCGCCCCAGGGTCTGCACCGCGCCGTAGAAGCCGTGCACCGTTTCGTGCACGATCTGGCGGACGGGGAGCACCTCCGCCACGCGCCCGGCCACCTGGCCTCCGAACGCGAATCCTGCGTCGAGATCGCCCTCGAAGTAGAGCTTGAGGACCCCCTCCATGCCGACGGTCCGACCCATGACGACGGAGTGCTCCTGCTCGAGGCTCTCACTGAACGGGGTCCGCATGACCCGATAGGCCGGGCTCGAATGAGCACTGAGCACGACCGTGTCCGTGGCATCGGCGGCGGTCACCAAGCGCTTGTAGTTGTCGTGCACGGGAGACTCCGCCGCGCTGACCATGCGCGTTCCCATCTGAACACCTTCGGCCCCCATGGCGAAGGCGGCTGCCATGGAGACGCCGTCGACGATGCCGCCTGCCGCGATCACCGGGAGATCGAAAGCACCGCAGATCTGAGGCAGGAGGACCATGGTGGAGACGGGTTTCGTGCTCTTGAACCCCCCGCCCTCGCCCCCCTCGACCACCAGCCCGTCGACCCCGGCATCCACGGCCTTCTGCGCGGCGCGCAACGACGGGACCACGTGAAAGACGGTGATCCCGGCGTCATGGAGCTGTTGGGTATAGCGAGTGGGATTCCCCGCCGAGGTCGTCACGAACGTGACGCCCTGCGCCGCCACGAAGTCGACGATGCCGGGGTCGGCGACGAACATCTGGGCGATGTTGACGCCCCACGGCCTGTCGGTCAGGTCGCGCATCGATGCCATTTCGTCCCGGACCTCATTCAGGCGTCCTGACGACGTCTCAATGATCCCGAACCCGCCTGCATTGGAGACTGCCGATGCCAGCTGGGCCCGGGCGATGAAGCCCATCGGCGCCTGCACCAACGGATAGTCGACGCCGAGGACTTCGGCGACAAGGGTATGCAGCGGCGGTGGAGGAGCCAGAGCGATCCCCTCAACCTAGTGAGGGTTCGGAACTGCCGCTGTTACCATCGCTGCCCGGAGATCGGGCCGTGGTCCTGCCGTCGGTCGGAGCAAGAGGAGGACGTGCGGACGCCCATGAGATCGGTGGAACTGCGAGAACTGATGCTCATCACCATCGCCGTACGCCCTCTCGTCGACCTGGGGGGAGGGCGCCGGTACGTGGCCTTCGACGGCGGGACGTTCGAGGGACGGGACGGCATGTCCGGCACCGTGCTCGAGGGCGGTGCCGACTGGCAGACGGTGCGCCCCGACGGGATCCTCGATATCGACGCGCACTACACGCTGCAGACCGAGGCAAACGAGGCGATCGAGGTCGTGTCGCAGGGTGTCCGGAAAGCGTCTGCGTCCGTCACGGCGCGACTGGCGCAGGGTGACCAGGTCGGGCCGGATGAGTACTACTTCCGGACCCTGGTCCGGCTTTCTACTGCGGCGCCTCGCCTGAGCCGGCTGAACGACCTCATAGCCGTCTCGACGGGCGAGCGGGAACGCAACACTGTCCGCATCCACGTCCACGAAGTCCTTTGAACAGAGCGGGATCGGGGTACCGCGCCCTCGTCATCGGAGCGGGGATCGGAGGCCTGGCGACGGCCCTCAGCCTGCACGAGGTCGGCGTGGGCGTGGACGTGTTCGAATCGACTCCCGAGCTCCGCCCCCTCGGCGTCGGCATCAACCTGCTCCCCCACGCGGTGCGCGAACTCGATGCGCTGGGCCTGTTCGAGAGGTTGGGAGCGTCTGCCATCGCGCCGGCGACGCTCGTCTACTGCACCAAGCGCGGGCAGGAGATCTGGCGGGAGCCGCGCGGTGTCGCCGCCGGCTACCCCTGGCCACAATTCTCCCTGCACCGGGGCATCCTGCAGGGGGTGCTCCGCGATGCCGTGACCGAGCGCCTCGGAACCGAGGCGCTCCACCTCGGTCGCCGACTCGTCCGGATCGGCGGAAGCGACCTGCGGCCCGTCGCAGAGTTCGACGACGGCGACGTCGAGGCCGACCTCATCGTCGCCGCTGACGGCATCCACAGCGCAGCGCGGACCCAGCGCTACCCGGACGAGGGGCGCTTCCTCTGGAACGGCTCGCTGCTCTGGCGTGGCATCGCCGAGATCGAGCCCGTCCTCGACGGTCGGTCAATGATCTGGGCTGGACACCCGGCACAGAAGTTCGTCGGTTATCCCATCGCCGATTTGCCGGGGGGCCGGCAGAGGTTCAACTTCATTGCGGAGTTGCGACGACCCGAGTCCGACCTGGCTCGCGCCGAGGATTGGAATCGCCGGGGCTCACTGGACGACTTTCTGCCGCAGTTCAAGGAGTGGGACTTCGGCTGGCTGGACGTGCCGGGCATTGTGCAGGCGGCGCCGGAGACCTTCCTCTTCCCCATGGTGGATCGTGAGCCCGTTGCGCAATGGACCTTCGGGCGGATGACCCTCCTCGGCGACGCGGCGCACCCCATGTACCCCATCGGCTCCAACGGCGCCTCCCAGGCGATCCTCGATGCCCGCGTGCTGGCGGGCTGCATCCGGCGCCACGGCAACGACCTTCAGACCGCCCTGCGGCGCTACGAGGAGACCCGACGTCCCGCCACGGCGGCCCTTGTGCAGGCCAACCGGGGGTTCGGCCCCGAGCTCCCCATGAAGCTCGTCGAGGAGCGCGCTCCTGATGGCTTCGCCGACATAACGGACGTGATCTCCAGCGCCGAGATCGCCGGGGTGACCGAGAAGTACCGCAGCACCGCGGGCTTCTCGCTCGCCGCACTGCAGCGCGGCACGTCGCTCATCGAGGAGCCCTACCCGCTCTGACGGTCGGACTGCGTGCCGCCACGGCGACCGCTCGACTGCCGCCATTTGCGGCGGAGGACATGGCGCACCATGACCTCCTGGGACAAGATGCACGAGATGGGACCAACCGAATCGGAAGCTCAGAGCGCAACCGACACGGCGTCCACCGGGGAATGCCGGCGCTTCTCCGGTCAGGTTGCCATCGTCACCGGCTCGACCGCCGATCCGAGCATCGGCCGATCGTGTGCCCTCCGCCTCGCCCGCGAGGGTGCGTCGGTCGTGATCAACGGCCGCGACCAGGATCGCGTCGCCGAGGCCGAGAAAGCCCTCCGCGCCGAGGGGCTCGCCGTCGTCGGTGTGACGGGGTCCATGGACACAGACGCCGCCGTCACACTCCTCACCGACCGGGCCATTGAGGCCTTCGGCCGCATCGACCTGATCGTCAGCACCGTGGGCGGTGCCCCCCATCCACACTCCTTCGACACCATCAGCGAGGACCAGCTGCTCGAGACGTTCCGGCTCAACACCTGGCCGACGCTGGCCCTGATCCGGGCCGCGTTGGCCCGCGGTCTGGGCGACAACGAGGGCTCGGTGGTCGCCATCTCGAGCGGCTCACCACGCAAAACAACCTCCGCCATGGTGTCCTACGCGGCGGCCAAGGCCGCGTTGAACGCCATGACACGCACCATTGCGTCCGATCTGGCCGGCCGGCGGGTGCGGCTCAACGCCGTGAGTCCGGGCCTGGTCCGCACGACGGCGACGCGCTCGATCTGGAAGGCCGACGGAGGGACGGCGGCTGGTTCGGCCCTCCCCCTCGGGCGGCTGACCGAGGCGGGGGACATTGCGGCGGCGGTGTGCTTCCTGCTGTCCGATGACGCACGACAGATCACCGGGATCACACTGGACGTCGATGGCGGCAACCACCTCTCCAGCGGTTGGACACCGATCCGCTAGCGACGAGCGACGACCGAGGCCACGGCCTTCTTCAGCGGCGCAACGACCGTCGACCCGATCTGCTCGATCTGCTCCCGGACCTGCTGGGGTGCCATGCCCGGGAGCTGCACCCGAAGGTTGAGCGCATCGGCTCCGACCTCGGCCATCGTTGCGACCAGCGTTTCCGCCAGTTCGCCCGGATCCTCGGCGACAACGGTCTGGTCGGCGCCGAATGCCCCGGCGCCCGTGGCGTAGCTCTCGTAGACCGCCCGCTGGCCCCGGACCAGCTCCGACTGGACGCGCCCCAGCCAGACACGGCGGATCAGCACTTTGGCGCCCGTGCCCGCGGCCCCGTCGAAGGCCGCCGTGAGACGGGCCAGTCGCTCAGGGGCCGACATGCCCTCCATGAGGATCCCCGCACCGCACCGGGCCGCCCGCTCGGCCGCCGCCACCGAGACCGCCGCGCTCAGCACGGGCACCGGCTCCTTCCGGCAGGCCTGGAGCGCCGGGTCCTCCTCGAGCGCGCCCAATTCCTCGCCCCGAAGCATCGCCACGAGCCGGGGGAGCTCCACCTTGAATCGGTAGACGGCATCGGCCTGGTCGACACCGGCCACCTCGAAGTCCCGGGGCAGGGCTCCCGCGGCCACCCCCAGTCCGACGCGGCCCGGGTGACGCGCCCGCAGCCAGGCCACCTCCTCGGCGACCAGTGCCGTCGAGCGCAGTGGCAGGAGGAGCGGTGCGGCGGCGACCCAGCCCGTGGCGTGCTCCTCCAGAACGAAGGAGGCCATCTGCAGCGGCTGCGCCATGTACCCGGCGAAGCCGCCGTGATGCTCGCTGGTCATCACTCCGTCGAACCCGTTCCCGAGGGCAAGGGTCGCGTGGGCGCAGAGCTCGTCGACAATGGAACTCGCGGGGAGCTCGTTGTGCGGGTAAAGCCGGATCGACACCGACCCGGCCGCGAACGGGTGAGAAGACCGGGACCCTCGGGACGAGGGTGTCGCGGCGGGCGCGCTCCGCTGGTCGCGTTCACCTGTCGGCACGGGAGGATCCTACGCGGGCACCATCACGTGACCAGTTCCCGGGACGCTGGTCAACCCATGTATCGAGCGAGGGACTACCAGGCCACCGACTATTGGCAGCAGTGGTCGCGTCCACGGAGGGTCTTCGGACTGTCCTGAGACCACTCACTGCAGGCTCGTCTCCAGCCGGACGCGATCCGGCGACACGGCCGGAAAGACCCCAGGCGGCTCAGCGGATGGTCCCCGCCCCCGGGATGAGCGGCAGATCGAGCGCGGTGGCCCACCCTGGTGGCAGGTCGTTGACGGCCGGCACGGCGTTGAGCGCGCGCAGCCCGGTGGCCAGACAGCCGGCGGCGGCCGCATCGCGCCCCGAGCCGTCGGTGAAGCGAAAGGCGGTCTCCTGGGTGATCGACGGCGTGCCCTCGATCTCCACCCGGTAGACGTCGTCCTGGGTGCCCCGAGGCCAGTCCGGCGCGGCGTCCGTGCCCACGCGGTTGACATGCTCCAGGCAGATGCGGGGCTCGCCGTTGTACATCCCGTTGATCGTGAAGTGGATGGCGGCCACCTCGCCCGGGTTGATGACGCCCTTGGCCGTCGTGATCGGCGCATCGGTCACCCACTTGTCCCAGGTGGAGGTGATCTCGTCGAGCTCGACGCGGGCGGCGTGGGCCATCATCGGCACGGTGGCGCCCCACGACATCACCAGGATGTCGGTGTGCTCGAGGAGGGGCGTGAACTCGGGCGGGCGCCCGATGCCCATCTCGTCCTCGTAGGCCCCCGTGTAGTTGATGTAGTCCACCAGCTCGAGGGCCTTGACCTTGCGCACCTCGGCGCATAGGCCCATCAGGGTCATGGGGAACAGGTCGTTGGCGAAGCCGGGGTCGATGCCGGTGGTGAAGCACGTCGCTCCCCCTTCGGCGCAGGCCTCGGTGATCGGGTCGATCCACGAGACCGGGTTGAGCTTCATGTGGGGCCAGACCCACGGGGTCATGGCCGTCGAGGACACGTCGACGCCGGCACGCAGGAAGGCGCCCATGTCGCGGATGTTGGCATCGGCCTGGCCGGCCGTGGGCCCGTAGTGCACCAGAGCATCGGGACGGAGGGCGATCAGCGCGTCGAGGTCGTCGGTGGCCGTGACCCCGATCGGTCCGATGCCGCAGATGTCGCCGGCGTCGCGGCCGACCTTGTCCTTGTCGTTGACACCGACGCCGACCAGCTCAAAATTCGGGTGGCGCAGCACCTCGGGGATGATCATCTTCCCCACGAACCCCGTCCCCCAGACCACGATCCTCTTCTTGTCTGCCATAGGGGCATCTTCGCACCTCGGCCCGAAGTCCTCCCGTTCGGGCTCTCAGAACGGGACCCAGCCGGTGGCGGACGAGCCGAGCCACTCCAGCATCTGGCGGCGCGTGGTCGGCCCGTGGGGCTGCCAGGCCGAGGGCAGCGCGCCCTGGGCGCGCAGGGCGGCAGCTTCCGAGATGTTGGCCGTCAGAGGATCTTGGGTCAGCCCGCACCGTGTGGCCGTCGCGTCGACGCCGAAGAGCTTGGCCGCGTTGAGCCCGAACAGGCCGGCCTTGAGGTCGGCTGTCAGCGCGGGGTACTGGTAGGCCTCCTGGAACTCCGGCGTGATCTCGAACGTCCGCATGGCCATGATCTGGGGCTGGGGACTTCCGTACCAGATGGCGTCGGTGCCCCACATGACCCGCTCGGAGCCCACGCGGCTCAGCAGCTTGCCGATGGCATGGGCGGCCTGGTCGGGCGTGGTCAGCAACTGGCGCCACAGGGTGGCGATGTCCACCCAGACGTTGTCATTGGGCGGCACGTTGTGGATGTCGAGCGACCGCAGCAGTGTGTCGATGCCGATGGTGGCGTCAGGGTTGTACGGACCTTCCACCTGCGACGGGTCCCAGGCGCCGTGGTAGATGACGAACTGCATGTCGGGAAACTGGCGCGACACGGCGACCACGTCGTCGGGGTGGTTGAACGCCGGGTCGAAGTTCACCAACGGAAGGCCCTTGTGCGCCACGAAGACCTTCACCCCGAGGTCGTGCGCGTGCTGGACGGTGGGCAGCCCGATGTTGGGGTCCTGCAGGGAGTAGCCCTGTCCACTCGGGCTCCAGGCCGTATAGACCTTGAAGGCGGCCGGAGGCCCTGTGGCCAGCGCAGTCGACATCTCCTCCAGGGTCACGTCGACCGGCCCGACATTGGGGGCGATGATGTTCTCGACCAGGAGCCGGCTGGCACCCCCGTCGGTCAGCCCGGCCGTGATCTGCTGCGTGCGCAGGGCCTCGGGAAACGGGATGGGCGCGTTGGACGGGCCCGAGTTCGGGACGTCCGTCAGGATCGCCATGGTCGTGTCGCTGGCCAGGAATATGTCGTGCAGGTAGCTGGCCCGGTCCACGCAATCGAGCTGGGTGCTGTCGGTGCATCCGGCGGGGAGCATGGACAGCACGAGTGACGTCGTCTCCGGCGCGTCGTCGACCCACGGTCCGCTCGGAATCACGTGGTGCGTGTGGACGTCGAAGATGAACTCGGTGCCGCTCAGTGCGTCCTGGCACGCCGCAGTGTCCTCGGGCGGCGGCACGGCGAAACGTCCGCCCTTGCCCCGGGGCCGGGAGGCTGCCCGCGGATGCGGAGCCGAGGGGGAGCTGCAGCCCGCGAATTCGAACGCAGCGAGCGACGCTGCAATGGCGCCGGCGCTCTGCAGGAACCTCCGGCGGTCCACGCCGACCCGCCGGGCCGCGTCGTCGATCGACTCCTGAATGAGTGCGGTGACCTTGCGGTCAGTGGCCCGGGTGGGGGCGGGGACGAATTCGCCGTTGGAGACCGGCCCGGGGCGGATGGGCAATTGCTCGTCCGGTCGGTCGCGCTGGCGACGGGAGAAGGAGCCGATGCCGGCCATGACCGGAGGATACGCCCGACCCGGGCTGATTTGAAGGGAGCCGTCTGTGCCCTCAGGTGGTGCCGGGCGGCGTCCAGGGACGGGAGAGGACGCGGTGCACCATGGGCTCGAAGGTCGAGAGGGGTTCCGACGGGTAGTGCGCGTCGAAGGACACCTCGTCCCAGTTGGTCGTGAAGTCGACGCATGCCTGGTAGTAGGGACTGTCCCGGTACTGGTCGCGTGCGTTGGGGTCGAGCCCCAGATGGCGCGCGTAGAAGTAGGTCTGGAAGATGGCGTGGTGCGCCAGGACCCAGTGGTTCTGCTCCGAGACGAAGGGGCGGAGGAGCGCTGCTCCGACCTGGCCGTGGTTCAGCGGCCCGAGGGTCTCACCGACATCGTGGAAGAGCGCACAGACGATCAGCTCCTCGTCGGCGCCGTCACGCATGGCACGGGTGGCCGTCTGCACGCTGTGCTCCAGTCGGTCGACCGGGTAGGCGGCGTCGCCCTTGAGGCTGCTGAGCATGGAGAGGAGCAGATCCGGGAGCTTGGCCAGGTTGCGCTCGTGCACCCGACGCATGACCTCGAAGTCGGCGTCGGTCCCGTCATCGAGGCGATCGAAATGCATCTTGCCCGGGTCATTGTCGGCCACGGGTCGAAGTGTACAAATCCGGTGCCCTCCTGCTCCCTCTCATTCCCGGTGCAGTCACATTGTGGAACCGCAACTGCCGTGCAGGCGTGGCGCGTCGGTTTCCGGTCGGTTCGGGCCGTGGATCTCATGCCCAGCCGCCAACGCGCCGACATCTATTGCCGTGAGCACTCGGTCCAACACTGTCCCTCGCGACCGCTGGCGTTGGTACGCACCCCACCGGGCGATCCTCCTGGTCGGCGTCGTGGTCACCATCATCGCACTGGCCGGAGCCTTCCTGGGGGTGGCCAACGCGTCGGAGGCGGAGTCGTCGACGGCCCGGCTGACCCAGCGGTACCTCGTGCTGGAGGGTCCGGTCCGGAACCTGCGGGGATCGGTGTCGGCCTTCCAGGTCCTGGCCTCCGAGGCGTTCAACACCGCCGTGTCGGCCATCACGCTCGTTCCCGCGGCGGAGAAGGACGCCGATGATGCGAACAGGTCCTACGACGCCCTCGAGCGCCTCTTGACGGCGCAGGACGAAAGGGACCTGTCGCCTCATCTGGCGGCCCGCATGGCGGCGTTCGTCGCGGCGCAGGACAGTCTCGGCGCGTTCCTGGCCGGCGCCCCTCAGACCTCACAGACCACACATCTGGCGAAGGTGGAGGAAGCCATGGAGGGGAACCTCGATGCGACCCTCGCCGTCTTGCAGGACACGATCAGTACGCGTCTCATCGCAACCGCCGACCAGGCCAATGCGGCCGCCGCCCGCGCCCGCGACGAGCTCCTGTGGTCCATCGCCATCGGCCTGGTCGTCGCGGGCACGGTGATCGCGATCATCACCAGGCACGCGCTCGTGGTCGAGCACGAGCAGGCTCGAATGGATGCCGTGCAGTCCGACGTCGCCCGACGGATTGCGTTCGAGGCCAGCCTGCAAACCGCGCTGGAGATGTCGCGGGCGGAGTCCTCCGTCTACGACCTGGTCTCGGAGGCGCTGAGCCAGGCTGCTCCGGACATGCGGTCCGAGCTTCTGCTGGCCGATTCCAGCAAGGCCCATTTCCGGCAGGTGCTCGTGAGCTCGGCGCAGGCCGACGACTACGGCTGCGGCGTCATCTCCCCCGACGAGTGCCCCGCGGCATCGAGGTCGCGCAACATGGTGTTCGCCGACAGCACGGCGCTGGACGCCTGCCCCCACCTGCGGGGGCGACACTGTTCTGCGCTGTGCGTCCCGATGAGCATCGGCGGCAACTCCGTCGGGGTCTTCCATGTGACGGCGGCGGACGGTGCGCCCCCCTCGGACGCGGTGGAGAAGGACGTGGAGGTGGTCGCCCGGAGGACATCGGAGCGCGTGGCCATGCTGCGCTCCTTCGAGGTGTCCCAGACCCAGGCCAACAGTGACTCCCTCACCGGCCTCATGACCCGGAGGAGTCTGGAGTCCGAGGTCAGGGACCTGCACGCCACGGGCACGCCGTACGCCGTACGCCGTGGCCTACGGTGACCTCGATCATTTCAAACGGTTGAACGACACCTTCGGACACGCCGCCGGCGACCGCGCCCTGCGGACGTTCGCCCAGGTGCTCCGGGACTCCCTCCGGCCCGCCGACATCTCGGGACGCTACGGCGGCGAGGAGTTCGTCATCATCCTTCCCGAATGTCCCGTCGACGAGGCGCGACAGGTGTTGGAACGCGTCCGGGAGCGCCTGGCGGAACGGATCGTCGTGGCCGACCTCCCGCCCTTCACCATCAGCTTCGGCCTGGCGTCGTCAGGTCCGGCCGAGACGTTCGACGAGGTCGTCGCCCTGGCCGACGCCGCGCTCCTGCGCGCCAAGGCCGGGGGGCGCGATCAGATCGTGATTGCCGATGGGGCCGAAGAGCCAGGGGCGGACGCCGCAGTCATCGAGGCGCCGTTGGCGACGAGCAACCATGGCAACGGGGACGCGGCCGGCGTCACGCCCAGGGAGCCGCAGCACCACTGACGCAATTCCGGTCGAGCCTGATCGGCCGTCATGGACTCAGCTCGAGCCGGTGGTCACCGTGGCGTTGCCCAACGCCGTCGTCGCGCTGCTCGAGATGAGGAAACCCTCTCCGCTCGCCACGGTGCACTTGATGCCTGCCGTCGACGAGGCGCAGGTGAACGGTCCCAGCGTGATGGACTGGCCGTAGGCCAGGGTCGGGGTGTTCACCCCCGCATTGGAGAGACAGTTCACCCCGGTGCACTCGGTCAGGCTGCCGTCCGCCTGCAACGTCACCGACTTCTGCGGTGAGAACGTGAGACAGAGTGTCGTCGTGATGGCGCTCGAACCGAAGTTGTTGTCGATCTCGCAGCTGATGTTCTTCGAAGGGGAGTAGAACTCCGTGCCCGTCGGCGTCTGCGGGACCAGCGTGCCCGACGTCTGGGAGGTGCTCGGCGTGGTACTCGGGGAGCTCGCCGTCGTCGTGGTGGCGGAAGACGTGGGGGTGGTCGACGAGCTCGAGGAGGACGGGCTGCTCGAGCAGGCGGCGAGCGCCAGTGCGCTGGCCGGCAGGATCAGGAGGCGGATCGACCACGTGCGCACCGCTCTGGGCATCGGGGAAGCTTACGACGACGACACTTTGCAATGGGGTCCCGCCAGGATCGTTGTGCGAGCGGAGTGTCATCGTCCCGACAGACCGGGCCCACAGGCTCCTCGACCCTGCTCTCCGTGATGCCGGTGTCGGGATACGTCCTCATGGCCTACGCGGCGCTGGGCCGACGTCCGTCCAGAACGACCGGCGGCCGAGGGAGCCGCGCCGTAGGCGGGTCCGGCAACAAGTGACGCGTTACGAACGCGCTGGTGCCGTCCCGATGACCGAGGCGCGCTCCATTGAGCGGCGCTGGGGCCAGTAGTCGCTCGACGCATAGTGCTGTACCGCCCGGTTGTCCCAGAACGCCACGGCGTCCTTGCTCCAGGTGAAGCGACACTGGTGCTCGGGGGCGTCGGCCTGCCGGCACAGGCGATCGAGCAGGACCAGGCTCGACTCGCGGTCCATCCCGTCAATGTGGCTCACGAAGGGCCGGTTCACGTAGAGATGCAACCGCCCGGTGGCGGGATGCGAGCACACCACGGGGTGGCGGACCGGCGGGTATTGCTCCTGCGCCTTCCGGCGCTCCTCGTCGGACATCGTGTGGCCGAAGGTCCGGGTGAAATCGTGTATCGCCTGGAGCCCGTCGATCTCGTCCTTCGTCGCCTGGTCGAGCCCCTCGTAAGCGGCGTACATGTCGGAGAAGAGCGTGTCACCGCCGCAGTCCGGCACCGAGACGGCGTGCAGGATCGCGCCCATGGAGGGGCAGGCGCGCCACGTCACGTCGTGATGCCACGAGTTCTCGTAGCCGCTCACCTCGGCCGTCTTCTCGAAGCGCACGAGCTCGGGTTCACCGGTGTTGGACGGGAGGAAGGGATGGACCTCCAGATCGCCGAAGCGGCGTGCGAAGGCGACGTGGTGATGCGGGTCCAGCCGTTGGTCCCGGAAGAAGATGACCTTGTAGTCCAACAACGCCTGGCGCAGCTCGGCGACGACGTCGTCGGGCAGCGGTGCGGTGAGGTCGACTCCGGAGATCTCCGCCCCCACCGTCGCACCGAGCTGCTGCGCGTCGAAGTGGCCCCATTGCAGGGCGCCCAGGCGATCCCGCTCCGCCGCCACATGGGTGAACGGCCCCACGGCGATGGTGTAGCCCGGGAGGCGGAAGGCGCCGGGCTGCCTGGAGGCCTCGTCCGTGGTCATGCCCGCACTGTACCGAACCGACGTCTCGAACGGCCCGGCGCGGCCACGCTGTGGTGCGTCCGGACGTGAACGGTCGTCACTCTGCCGCGATTGCGGCGAGGATGTCGAGCTTGGCGGCGCGTCGAGCCGGCCAGCTGGCCGCGACCAGGCCGAGCAGCGCAGCCAGGATGATGAAGACCACGAGGCTGGTGAAGGGCACCATGATGTCGGTTATCCCCTGGGACCTGAGCGACGAAGCCAGCGCGATGCCGAGCCCTGTCCCGACGACGATGCCGATCACCGCACCGAATACCGCCAGGATCACAGACTCGGAACGGATCATCGCCCGGATCTGCCGGCGCTTCATGCCCACGGCACGCAGGAGGCCGATCTCGTGGGTGCGTTCGAACACCGAGAGCATCAGGGTGTTGACGATTCCGATCAGGGCGATCAGCACGGCCAAAGCCAGCAGCGCGTAGACCAGACCGAGCAGCTGGTTGACCTGTGCCTGCTGCGACTGCTCGAACTGGGCCCGGGTCTGGATTTTCAGGTTCGGGTACGAGGCCAGCGCGTGCGAGACGCCCTGCTCGACACCCGGGCTCCCATCCGTCTTCAACAGCACGGCAACCGGCAGGTCGTTCTGGAAGTGGTTCAGGAAGAAGGCATCACCCACGAGATACTTCCCGATCAACTGGTTGGCCTTGAACACGCCGCCGATCCGCATGGTCGTCTTCCCCGTCTTGGCGAACTTCACCGGGACGATGTCCCCGACCGCGAGGTTCTTCGAGTTGGCCGTGGTGGTGTCGATGAGCAACTGGCCGTCGGACAGCGTGGACGCCGACCCCTCGGTCATGTTGAGGATGACGGTGTCGGAGACGTCACGGGTCGACACCGCAGTCAGATTCTCCAGCGATCCCTGCAACTCGAACTGGTCCTGGTAGACCACCGAGGTCGCCGTGACGCCACTGACGGACGCCGCGCTCGGCCCGACCGCGTTGCTGAAGCCTCCCTGCGCGTTGTTGGGTGTGGTCACGATGAGGTCCGCGCTGATGGCGTTGTCGACGCTGCTGGTGGCGGACCGTGACAAGGACGCACCGAAGACGGCGATGGCCGAGACCAGGGCCAGGCCGACCATGAGGGCGGACGCCGTCTGCGCCGTGCGGCGCGGGCTGCGCATGGAGTTCTCCCGCCCGAGCCGGCCCGACATGCCGAACACCCGGGCCAGCGGTCGCCCGATGACACTGGCCATAGGACGGGCAACGGCCGGGGCGAGGCGGGCCACTCCGACGAAGATCAGGATGGCGCCGAGACCGACCAGGCCAATGGCCGGGGCCGTCAGCCCGATGGCGAGGGCGACCACGCCGGCCAGCGTGATGCCGATGCCCCAGCTGAAACGGCGTCGCAGCGAGATCTCGACCTCGCTCTGCTGTTCCGAGACCGCCGCCACGGGGGCGATCCGCACGGCCCGGCGGGCCGGGCTGATAGCAGACACGACCGTGACGCCGACCCCGACCACCAGGCAGACGATCACCGTGCGAGCCTCGAAGACCAAGGGGCCGGACGGCAGCGTGACCCCGAACCCGCTCAGCAGTGCCTCGAGGCCGAGGGCCGCCAGCACGCCCAGGCCGAGCCCGATCAACGACGACACCAGCCCGACGATGGCGGCCTCGAGCATCACCGAGCGGAAGACCTGGCGGCGGCTCGCGCCCACAATGCGCAGCAAGGCCAGCTCACGGGTGCGCTGGCCCACAATGATGGAGAAGGTGTTCAGGATGGTGAACCCGCCCACGAAGAGCGCGATGAACGCGAATACCAATAGGGCGGTGTTGAAGAAGCCCAGCGCCTGGCTGATGGAGCTCGTCGCCTCGTTGATCACCGTCTGACCGGTCACCACTTCCTCGCCGCGCGGCAGCGCGTGCGCGATGGCGCGCTGCACTGTCGCCTTGTCGGCGCCCGATTGGGCGACGACATTGATGTTGTCGAACTTGCCCACCTCGCCCAGCAGCACCTGCGCCGTCCGGGTGCCGAACGCGGCCAGCGTGGCCCCGGCCAGGTTGTCGGCCGTGCCGAAACGGGCCAGCCCTGTGATGGTGAACGTCCTGGTGGGCCCCTCCAAAAGGACCCTCACGGACTGGCCCACCTTGAAGTGGTACTTCTCCGCGGTGCCGAGGTCCATGACGACGTCGCGGGACGTCGTCGGGGCCGTGCCCTGGGTCAGCCGTAGCTGCGAGAGCTGCGGGTTGGGGTCGAACGAGAGACCCAACGTGGGGGCGCCGCCCGTGGTGATCGCCTTGCCATCGGGTGCGATGTACTGCGCGTACCCCGTGACCGAGCCGTCGGCAGCTTCGACACCCGGCACGGCCTTCACCGTCGACAGCACCGACTCGGGGACCGGGTTCCGCGTGGCCGTGCCCCCGCTGCCGAACTGCGCGACGCCGCGCACCTGGAAGTCAATGTTCTGGTAGATGTTGCCGAAGAGCGTGTTGAACGTGTTGTGCAAGGTGTCGGTGAGGACGAACGTCCCGGCAATGAACGTCACGCCGAGCACGATGGCCAGCCCGGTGAGGGCCAGCCGCAGCTTGTGCGCGAGCAATCCCTTGATGGTCACGCGCCACATGTCAGGTCCCCAGCGTCCGGATGCGCTCCAGCACGGAGTCGGCGGTCGGCTGCGCCAGCTCGTCGACGATGTTGCCGTCCGCCAGGAAGACGACCCGGTCGGCGTAGGCGGCCCCGTGCGGGTCGTGCGTCACCATCACGATGGACTGGCCGAATTCGGTGACCGAGCGGCGCATGAACGAAAGCATCTCCGCCGTGGAATTGGAGTCCAGGTTCCCGGTGGGCTCGTCGGCGAAGACGAGGTCCGGCCGGTTGATCAGGGCCCGGGCACAGGCGCAGCGTTGCTGCTGGCCGCCCGACATCTCTCCGGGCCGGTGTGACAGCCGGTCCTTGATGCCGAGCTGGTCGACCAGGTAGTCGAACCACTCCTGGTCGACCTTTCGCCCGGCCAGATCCGCCGGCAGCGTGATGTTCTCGCCCGCGGTCAGGGTGGGCACGAGATTGAAGGACTGGAACACGAAGCCGATGTGATCACGCCGCATCTGCGTCAGTCCGGCGTCGTCGAGTCCCCCGATGTCGAGGTCGCCGACGTAGGACTGCCCTGACGTCGGGCGGTCGAGGCCCGCCATGCAGTGCATGAGCGTCGACTTCCCAGAGCCGGACGGGCCCATGACTGCGGTGAAGCGACCGCGCTCGAAGGTCACGTCGACCCCGGCGAGGGCGTGGACCGTCGCTTCGCCCGTGCCATAGGTCTTGCGCAACTCGACTGCGTGCGCCGCCGGCGACGCTGGACGTTGTGGTGCCGGTGCTGTGTCGGTGAGCGTCACCCAATGCCTCGATTCGTCGGTCGGGAATGCGCCGGAGAAACCCGCGGATCCGTCCCACATGCCCTCGGGTGGCGCGCCAGACCAGGGTAACCCCCCGCCCCTTCCGCACCGGGACGCACGCGGGTGCAACCCGGGGGCCCCCGGCACGGGCCGGGCCGGACAACTACCCTGAGCGCGCACGAGCACCTCAGGCATGTGAGCGACCCGGGGGGGCCAGTTCGCCGATGCGGCATGACGCCATGAGAAGGACATGAGTCGCTGAGCACCCACCTGCGGCTGCCGGGACGCACCGTGGTGGCGGGGGTCGTCTCCGTCGGGGCGGTGCTCGCCGTCCAACTTCTGCTCTTCCCGATGCCGCTGGGGGTCTGGCTCCAGGGCGCGGTACTGGGCCTCCTGGGCTCCCTCATGGCCGTGGGCCTCGGGCTCACCTACCGCCTGAACAAGGTCATCAACTTCGCCCAGGGTGACCTCGGCACGGCGCCGGCCGTCCTCGCGGTGGGCCTGGTGGCCTTTTCCGGCGTCAACTACTTCCTTGGCTTGGCGACCGGCCTGGTCGCCTCGCTTCTCCTCACGGCGACCGTCGAAATCCTCGTGGTGCGGCGCTTCCGTCGCTCCCCCCGCCTGATCCTGACGGTGGCCACCATCGGGCTGGCCCAGCTCCTGGTCGTCCTGAGCCTCCTGATCCCGCGCATCTGGGGCCAGACCCCGATCTCCAGTGCGACCGTGTCCTTCCCGTGGCATCTCGCCTGGCATGTCGGCCCGGTGGTCTTCACCGCCGACCACGTCGTGGCGGTGATCGTGTCGGTGGCGTGCCTCGCTGCGGTGGCGGTCTGGTTCACCCGGACCGACATCGGGCTGGCCGTGCAGGCGGTCGGCGACCGGCGCGACCGGGCGTCCATGCTCGGCATCCCGGTGGGGCGCCTGCAGTCGGTCACCTGGGTGGTGGCCGGCGTCCTCTCGTTCGTCAGCATCTTCTTCCAGGCGGCCATCCTCGGGCTCCCGCTCGATCCCACCTACGGCCTGACCGCCCTCGTCACCGCGTTGGCGGCGCTCGCTCTGGGGAACTTCAGCGAGCTTCCGGTCATTGCGGTCTCCGCCGTGGCGCTCGGGATCTTGGAACAGGGGGTGGCCTGGGACGACCCGACCAACGCCGCGCTCGGGCTGGCCGTCCTGGCCGGGGTGGTGTTCGCCGCCATTGTGGTGCGCCAGCTCCTGGCCTCCCACACCGACCGCGAGGCCGAGTCGTCACTCGCCCTCGCCGGCAGCGTGCGCGACCTGCCGGACTCCCTGCGTGATCTCACCGAGGTTCGGGTCGGCATGCCGCTGGCTGCACTCGTCGCCTTTGCCGCAGCCTGCACACTCCCCCTCTGGATGGGTCCGGGCGAGCTCATCCGCGGCTCCGGTCTCGTCGTGCTGGCCATCGTCGGCTGCTCCGTCGTCGTCCTGACGGGTTGGTCGGGACAGGTCAGCCTGGGCCAGATGTCCTTCGCCGCGGTTGGCGCCACCGTCGGGGCCGTGGCGCTCCTCGACTGGCAGTGGGACCTCAGCCTCGCCCTTCTCCTGGCCGGCGCTGCGGCCGCTCTGGCCGCTGTGGTGGTGGGCATCCCCACGCTCCGGCTGGACGGGATGTTCGCCGCTGTGACGACGCTCGCCTTCAGCCTGGCGGCCTCCGGCTACTTGCTTGTCCGAGAGGAGTTCTCCTGGATCCCACAGTCCCAACTGGGGACGCCGTACCTGTTCGGGCTCTCCCTCACCTCGCAGTCGGCGGTCTTCGAGCTGTGCCTGGGCGTCCTGGTGCTGGTCCTCGTCGCGCTGCATGGCTTGCGCCACAGCCGGACCGGACGCGTCCTGCGGGCACTGCCCGCCAATCAGCGGGCGGCGTCCGGCTACGGCGTCCGCGTCGTCTGGGCCAAGCTCACAGCCTTCGCCATTTCAGGGTTCATCGCCGGGCTGGCCGGCTGCCTCCTCCTGGTGGTGAACCAGCAGTACGAGGAGACGTCCTTCCTGGTGCCGGTCAGCCTGCTCGTCTTCACGGCGACGGCGGTCGGCGGGTTGGGGTCGGCCTTCGGGGCCATCCTCGGTGCTGCCATCGTCGAAGGCAGCACCGTCTACCTCCCACCGAGCTGGCAGCTCTTCCCCTCCGCGCTCGGCGTCCTCCTGGTCCTGATCCTCTTCCCCCGCGGGCTGGCCGGGCTCTGTTACGACTTCCGCGATTGGGCGATCGAAGGGCTGGCCCGCCGCCGCGGGGACCCCGGGGCAGGTGTCGCACCTCCGGTCAGAGGTGCGCTGGCGCCATGAGCCGACTGGCCAAATTCGGCGGTGGTGTCTCGCTCTTCCCGCTCGGAGTGCTCTTCACCATCGAGATGCTCGACCAGGCCACGCAGAGCGCGTTCAACATCCTGACACCCAACATCCGCGACGCCTTCCACCTGACCAATGCCGGCATTCTCCTGATCGTTGCCATTGCGGGCGCCGCGGCGCTGGCCGGCACGTTGCCCATCGCCGTGCTGGCGGACCGCATGAACCGGGTGCGCATTGCGCTGGTCGGAGCGCTGGTCGGCGCCGCGTTCTCCATCGGGCTCGGCTTCGCCCAGGGCGTCGTCGTGGCCACGATCATGTTGGTGGGCATCTCCATTGGGCAGGCCGTGATCTTTCCCACGCACAATTCCCTGCTGGCCGACTACTACCCGGTGCCGGCCCGGCCGCGCGTGTACTCGGCGCACCGCTCCGGCATCAGCTTCGGGGTCATCGTCGGCGTCCTTCTCGGTGCCGGGCTGGCTGCCCTCTTCACCTGGCGCGCCCCGTTCTTCTTCTTCGCGGTGCCGATCGTGCTCGTGGTCATCGTCGGTCTGCGCCTCCATGAGCCACAGAGGGGTCGGCACGAACAGATCGCGTTGAGCGAGCAGATGCTGGCGTCGGAGCGCGGCGAGGCGGCTCCGATCGATGACGTCCCTGCGGCCGCCCCCGACTTCCCGGACACACCAGCCGAGGCGCCGCCGTCACTGGGTGAGTCCTGGCGGACGGTGTGGAAGATCGGCGTGCTGCGACGCATCTTCATCGCCCTTCCCTTCCTGGCCGCCGCCATCGCCGGATTCGCCTCCCTGGCTTCGTTGCAGTACCAGGAGACGTTCCACCTCGACGCGGTTCAGCGGGCCTACATCATTGCGCCGACCGAGGTGTTCGACATCCTGGGCCTCGCCGTCGGCGCGGTCGTCGCCACCCGCTTGGCCCGGCGGGACATCGGTCTCGTCTTCCGCATGCTTGCGGTCGCTTCGGTCATCGCCGCCGCCTTCGCGGTGCTCTTTGCCCTGGCGCCGAACGTCCCGCTCGCGTTCATCGGGAACGCCGGGATCGTCGCCGCCCTCGCCGTGGTAGGCCCGGGGGTGCTGGCCTCACTGTCGATTGCCATACCACCGCGGGTGCGCGCCGTCGGCTTCTCCATCGGTGCATTGTTCGTCCTGCCGGGACTCCTGGTCCTGCCGGTCGTCGGCGCTGTCGGCGACGACATCGGGTTCCGCTACGGGCTGCTCATCCTGGTGCCCGTCTTCATCGTTGGCGGGCTCATCGTGTCGAGTGCCGGGGGTCTGATTGCGGGCGACGTACGCGACGTCTGGACCTCTATGCGCACCCGGACGCAGATGCTGATGGACCGGCAGGCCGGACTGTTGCCACTACTGGCGGTGCGCGATCTCGACGTCGGCTACGACGGCGTCGTGGTGCTGGCCGACATGGGCATCGAAATCGGTGAGGGTGAGATCGTCGCCCTGGTCGGCACCAACGGCGCCGGGAAATCCACGCTGCTCCGCGCCATCGGTGGGGTCGTCGAGGCCGATCACGGCGCCATCGTCTTCGACGGGCGGGACATCACCCATCTGCCGCCCGATGAGATTGCCCGCCTGGGCATCGCCCAGGTTCCCGGCGGCGAGGGCATCTTCCCCAACCTGCGGGTCGAGGACAACCTGCGGGTGGCGGCCTGGCAGGGCCGGCGGCGTGGCGAACGCGACGCCGACATGATTGAGGAGGCGCTCGCTGCATTCCCCACGCTGGCCTCGCGGCGCGACGAGCGGGCGGCCAACCTCTCAGGCGGACAGCAGCAGATGCTGGCACTGGCCATGGCGACCATCACTCGGCCCAAGCTGTTCCTCATCGACGAGCTCTCGCTCGGGCTCTCACCCATTGTGGTCGAGCAGCTCCTCGGCGCCATCGAGTCGATGCGTCAGGCCGGCACCGCCATCCTGTTGGTCGAGCAATCGATGAACGTCGCCGTCGCCGTGGCCGACCGCGTCTACGTGATGGAGACGGGAGTCGTCCGCTTCTCGGGGTCCGCAGAGGAGCTGGCGGCGCACCCCGAGCTCCTCTGGTCCGTTTACCTCGAGAAGGCCTCCGAGACGCTGGGTGCCACGGCCTCCGCTGTGCCGGTGACCGTTGCGACGGACCGCCGCGCCGAGCTCGACGTGCGCGGGATCTCGCTGACCTTCGGTGGCAACGCAGCGCTGAGCGACGTCTCCCTGCACGCCGATCATGGAGAGATCGTCGGCATCATCGGGCCCAACGGCGCCGGCAAGACCACCCTGTTCGACGTCGTCTCCGGGTTTCTCCGCCCCGACACCGGGCGCGTGGAGCTGGCCGGCGTCGACATCACCGGCCGCAGCGCGTCGGCCCGGGCCCGGCTCGGGCTGGGTCGTTCCTTCCAGGACTCCCGCCTCTTCTCCGCCCTCACCGTGCGCGACGCCCTCGCCGTCTCGCTGGAGCGCTTCACCGATGTGAGCGATCCCTTCAATGCGATGTTGCGTCTGCCCCTTCAGGTCCGCACCGAGGCCGCCGTCCGCCAGCGGGTCGACGAGCTCCTCGACATGTTCGGCCTGGACCGGTACGCCGACAACCTGGTGAGCGAGCTGTCCACGGGGTCGCGGCGACTGGTCGACCTGGCCGCCGTCGTCGCCCATCAGCCATCCGTCGTCCTCCTCGACGAGCCCTCGTCGGGCGTCGCCCAACGTGAGGTCGAGGCCATGGTGGGGCTGCTCCGCACGGTGCGGGACCGCCTCGACGCCACGATGCTGATTGTGGAGCACGACATCGCGTTCATCACCGAGCTGGCCGATCGCCTCGTGGCCATGGATCGTGGCGCAGTGCTCGTCAGCGGTCCACCCACCGAAGTCCTCGAGGCACCCTTGGTCGGCGAAGCCTTCCTTGGTTCCGACCCGCTGGCGCTCTCGCGTTCGGGAGCCATAACCACGACAAACGATCAAGGCCTCGGAGGTGGACCCACATGAGTGACACCGGCTCTGGACCGCAACGAGCCGGGCGGCCCTGGCCGAAGGTCGGCTTGTTCCGCCGGGCGGGGCCCGTGGTCCTCATCGTCGCGGCACTCGTCGCCGCGGGCGTCTCGGCCACCGTGCGCGAGAACAACGGCACCACCTCCGCCAACTCGGCCGGGTCCGGGGGTGGGCGCCAAACCGCGCATTCGACGGTGCCGCTGACCTACGCCGCGGCAGCGAAGGTCGGGAAGACCACTTCCTACGACTGGGGGCCCGAGTGCGACCACCACACCGGCCGGCTGAAGATCCCGAGCGTGTACTCGCCGCCCTGCGTGCCGGTGGCGGCCCCGGCGTCGTCGAACGGCGGCGCCACCTCGAGCGGCGTGACAGGCAGTTCCGTCAACATTGTCTATTACCAGATGCAGCCGGGCGGGCTGGCGTCGACGATCTCGGCCGCGGCGGGTACCAACGCCCAGGCGCTCGCCACCGCCCAGGCGTATGTGGCCATGTTCAACAAGGTGTACGAGCTGTACGGACGTCACGTGAACCTGATCCCCTTCACCGCTTCGGGGGCCGACACCGATCCGGTGGCCGCCCACGCCGATGCAGTCACGGTCGCCCAGCAGCTCCACGCCTTCGCGTCCATCAATGGCCCGGGCGAAACCAACGCGTACGAGGACGAACTGGCCCGACTGCACGTGCTGTGCATGGCGTGCGGCGACTCCTCCACCAATAGCCAGATTCAACAGAATGCGCCCTTCCAGTGGGCCAACCTGCCGACGGCCGACACGTCGCTCTACGAGACGGTCGGGTACTTGTTGTCCAAGTTGAACGGCAAGGACGCCATCTGGGCCGGCGAGTCCTCCTTCCACACGAAAAAACGCAAGTTCATCGTCGTGAGCGAGACCTCCGAGCCACCCGCTCCCGGCTACGCCGAGCTCACGGCGTCGCTGACCAAGAAGCTCACGGCTGGTCACGCCAACATGGCGTCGCCGACCACGCTTTCGTACACCTTGGACCTGACGACGCTGCCCACCCAGGCCGCCACCATCGCCGAGAAGCTCAAGGCGTCCGGCGCCACCAGCGTGATCTTCGCCGGGGATCCCATCATGCCGATATACCTCACCAAAGCCTGCGCCAGCATCGGCTACTTCCCGGAATGGGTCATTACCGGCATCGTCCTCACCGACACCGCGGCGCTGGGGCGCTACTACGACCAGAGTGAGTGGTCCCACGCCTTCGGCGTCTCCAGTCTGGGCGTGCCGGTGCCCGTGAACGCTGGAGACGCCGATCACCTCTACCACTGGTGGTACGGGGCCACTACCGAACCGGCCTCGCCGGCGGCGCCCGCCATCATCCCCCCCATTCAGCAGGTGTTCACCGGCATGCAGCTGGCGGGGCCCGACCTGACGCCCTCCACCTTCACGGCTGGTTTGTTCCGAGCCCCGCCCACCGGCGGCGGCCCGACCACACCGCTCGACGCCTACGGGTACCAGGGGGCGGCACCGCGGCCGAGCTATTCGTCGCCGGCGGACTACACCTTCCTCTGGTACGACGCCACGGCCAAAGGGCCCGACGAGGAGGGCACGAACGGCACCGGGCTGATGCGCTACGTCAACGGCGGCGCCCGCTATCGGTCCGGCACCGTGCCGGCGGGACCGGTCCCGATGTTCCAGGTGGCCGGCTCGGTGACCACCTACGCCACTCCACCCGACCGAGCACCTTCCTACCCGGCCTGGCCAGGGTCGCCGGCGGCGGCTAACTCGGGCTGATCTTCCCACCCAGGTCCACCTTCTTCTCCTCGGCCAGCCCCGAAGGTGGGCCATTCACTGGCGGTTCCCCTGGTGCTAGCCCCAGGAACAGACGCCCGGTAGCGGCATTTTCACCAGGACAGCGGACCCTCATGCTGGGACGTGGCGGGCAGAACGTCCCGCACCGTTGCGAAAGGAGAGGCCCATGATCGTCACCCGCGGACTGTCGAAGCGCTACGGCAACACGCTGGCCGTCGACGCCCTGAGCTTCACCGTCTCCCCCGGCGTCGTCACCGGGTTCCTCGGCCCGAACGGTTCGGGGAAATCCACCACCATGCGCATGATCCTCGGTCTCGACCGGCCCGACGCCGGCTCCGCGCTCGTCAACGGCTGCGCCTACGCCGATCTGTCGTGGCCGCTGCGTGAGGTGGGCGCACTCCTGGACGCCAAGGCCTTTCATCCTGGTCGCAGTGCCCGCAACCACCTCCGTTGGCTGGCCCAGACCAACGACATCCCCCGGACGCGGGTCGACGCGGTGCTCGACATCGTCGGGCTCACCGCGGTGGCGGACCGCCGCGCCGGCAAGTTCTCGTTGGGCATGGGGCAGCGCCTCGGCATCGCCAGCGCCCTCCTCGGAGACCCGGGCGTCCTGCTCTTCGACGAGCCGGTGAACGGCCTCGACCCCGAAGGGATCCGCTGGGTCCGCCACCTCTTGCGCGACCTGGCCTCTGAAGGCCGGACGGTGCTCGTCTCGAGCCATCTGATCAACGAGATGGCCCTGACCGCCCAGAGGCTCGTCGTGATCGGTCGCGGCACGCTGATCGCCGAGACGAGCGTCGACGACTTCGTGGCGCGCCACCAGAGCGACGCAGTCCGCGTGGTGACCCCGACGCCGCAACGGTTCGTCGCCGCACTCTCGCGCGCCGGGGCCCGGCCTTCGGTCCAGCCGGACGGGTCGATCGTCACATCCGGTCTGTCCGCCGCGGACATCGGCGAGCTGGCCGCAGATCAGGAGCTGACCGTGCACGAGCTCACCCCGATGCGGGCCTCGCTCGAGGACGTCTTCATGGAGCTCACCAGCACGACCGTCGAGTACCGCTCGCTCTCCCACGACCACTCGGCTGCGCCCGACGCGCTGCCGGCCCGCTGAAAGGAACGCCCGATGACAACCCTCCCCATCACCTCTCCCGCGTCCAGCAGAACCGGCGTTCCTGTGGCGCAGTCCGGGCGCTGGCGCGCCGGGCTCTCGCAGACCGTGCGGGCCGAGGGGACCAAACTCGTCTCGCTGCGGTCGACCAGGTGGACACTGCTCGTCACCGCCGCCGGGACCTTCCTGGTCACGTTCCTGGCGACGCATGGTGCCCTGCACCACAACGCGCAGTGGTACCAGGGTTTTGATCCCACCAACCAGTCCCTGGCCGGCCTCGCCATCGGGTCACTCGCCTTGGGCGTGCTCGGCATTCTCGCCATCTGCGGGGACTACGGCACGGGGACGATCCGCTCGTCGCTGGGCGCCATGCCGCGGCGCGGCGTTCTGCTGCGCGCCAAGGTGTTGGTGGTCGGGCTGGCGACACTCGTCATCGGTGAAACACTGAGCTTCATCTCCTTCTTCGAAGGCCAGGCGGTGCTCCACGGCGGCGCGCCGACGGCGGCGCTCGGGCAGCCGGGTGTGCTGCGGGCGGTGGCCCTCTCAGGAGCCTTTCTCGCCCTCTTCGCGCTGCTGGGGCTGGGCATCGGCACCGTGATCCGGCACACCGCAGGCGCCATCGCCGTCTTCGCCGGCGTGACCTTCCTGGTACCCATCCTCTTCGATTCGATCTCGCACGGCATCGCCCGTTTCGCCCCCGAGCTCATCTTCGCCAACTCCATCGCAGCCGTTCACAGGCAAGGGAACGCGGTGTCGGTCACAATCGGAGTCATGCTCATGGTCGCCTATTGCGCCGTTGCGCTCGGGCTGGGCGCCGTTCTGCTCAACCGGAGGGACGCATGACGCCGGACTCGAGCGAGGACAGCAGCGTCCGGGTGCGTATCCGCGGGCGCGAGCTGTCCCTGGCCGTGACCGAGGAACGGGCGGAAAGGATGAGGGGCATTGCCCGGATCGTGCTGCATGAGCCTTTCACCCTCCGACCCTGGAGCGAGCTGGGCTTCTTCCTGCTGAGCGCAGCGTTGGCCGGCATCGGTCTGGCGTTCGTGGCGTTCACCATGGGCGCCGGCATCCTGCTGGCCATCACCTTCTTCGGCCTGGCCGTCCTGGCCCTGTCGCTCCGGAGCGCCCGCGGCATCGGCGGACTACAGCGGAGCCTGTTGCGGAGCATGCTGGGCGAGTCGGTCGAGGACCCGCAACCCTTCGCCGGCCGGCCAGGATTCCTGGGCTGGCTGCAGTCCTGCCTGCGCGACCGCGTGGCCTGGCGTACCGTGGGCTACCTCGCGCTGAAGGTGCCCTGGTCCCTTCTCGGCGCCTTTGTCGCGCTCAGCTTGTGGTGGGACGCCATCGCCCTTCTCGCCCACCCGCTCTTCGGCAGCAATGGGGACGGCACCCCGGTGTGGGGCCTCGTCTCGGCCTTCTTCCCGTCGAACTCCTTCGCCGGATTCGGCGACACGGGGTTCCTGCGCGGTGTCTTCGACCTCGTCCTCGGCGCCGCCTTCTTCTTCGCGGCGCCCTGGGTCATGCGGGGCTTCGTCAACGTCGACCGCACGCTGATCCGCTCCCTGCTCGGACCCGATCCCATGGCAGCGCGCGTCCGGTCCCTGGAGCAAGCCAGGACGCAGACCGTCGACGCGTCGGCTGCCACCCTCCGGCGGATCGAGCGCGATCTCCATGACGGCACGCAGGCCCAACTCGTGGCACTGGCGATGCGCTTGGGCATGGCCAAGGAGAAGCTCGAGGACCACCCGGAACACGTCGACCTCGAGCGGGTGCGCGAACTCGTCGACGCCGCACACCGGGGTGCGAAGGAGGCCATCATCGAACTGCGCGACATCGCCCGCGGCATTCATCCGCCCGCGCTCGACATCGGCCTGGAGGGCGCGTTGGCCACGCTGGCAGCGCGCAGCGCCGTGCCCACCGAGCTCTCGGTGGACCTCTCGACACGACCGACGCCGGCCGTTGAGGCCATCGCCTACTTCTGCGTCGCCGAGCTCCTGGCCAACGTGGCCCAGCACGCGCAGGCCTCGCGGGCGTCGGTCTCCTGCGCGCAACAGGGAACCTGGCTGCGCCTGGTCGTGCGTGACGACGGCCGGGGGGGCGCGCAGCTCTCCACGGTCGGCTCGTCATCGAGTGGGCTGGCCGGGCTGACGGACCGGGTGCATGCCGTCGACGGGCGCCTGAACCTCGTGAGCCCGCCCGGTGGCCCCACCGTCGTCACCGTCGACCTCCCCCTCTCCTCGTGACGGACTGCTCGCTCCGCATCGCCATCGCCGAGGATTCCGCCATTTTGCGCGATGGCCTCGTGCAACTGCTCGTCGACCGCGGCTTCACGGTGACCGGAGCGGTCGGGGACCCTGCAGCGCTGCGCAGCTCGGTGGCCCAGAATCCGCCCGACGTCGCGGTGATCGACATCCGCATGCCACCGTCCTTTACCGACGAGGGCCTCCGGCTGGCCCTGGAGCTGCGCGAACGCCACGAGGGACTGGGCATCCTGCTCTTCTCGCAGTACATCGAGACGCGCTACGCCGCCGACCTGCTGGCTGACGACGCCGCCGGGATCGGCTACCTCCTGAAGGACCGCGTGGCAGACGTCAGCGACTTCGTGGAGGCGTTGGAGCGCGTCGCCGTAGGAGGGACCGCCTTGGATCCGGAAGTCGTCACACAACTCCTGGGAGCGACACGGCGAACCGATTCGCTCTCCGTCCTCACCACACGCGAGCGGGAGGTCCTTTCCCTCATGGCCGAGGGCCGGTCCAACGCCGCCATCGCCAACGCGCTCGTGGTCAGCGAGGGCGCGGTGGAGAAGCACGTCGCCAACATCTTCGCCAAGCTCGACCTGCCGGTCTCCGAGAAAGACCATCGCCGCGTGCTCGCCGTCCTGCGCTTCTTGGAATCCTAGGTTTCGGCACTGTCCCTGCAACGGGGCGTGCGGACGGAACACTGAACCCGGCCGGTCGGCGCCGTCCCCGGCGGATCTGCGTGCTCGGACGCTGCGCCGGGTAAAAAGGGTGGTGATGAGGGTGATCCGTGGGGGACTCGGGAGCCGGAAGACTCCGTCGATCGGACTGGTGCTGGGCGCCGGCGGAGTCGTCGGCCAGGCCTACCAGGCCGGCGTGCTCTCGGCCCTGCAGCGTGAGGGTGGGTGGGACCCGCGGCAGGCTGCGGTGATCGTCGGCACCTCGGCTGGCTCGGTGACCGCGGCGGCGCTGCGCGTCGGCGTGCCCGCCCCGGACCTGGCGGCGTCGCTGTACGGGGTGCCCCCGTCCCGAAGGGGCGGCGCCATCCTCCGTCGGATCCTCCCCGACGACGTCGAGCCGCTCCCCACCCCGTCGGTCGGCGCGTTGTTCCGACCATGGACGCTCCCGTCCCCGGCGCTCATCACGCGCGCCATCCGGCGGCCGTTGGCCTTCCGGCCCGACGTGGCGGCCATCAGCCTGCTGCCCCGGGGCCGGGTCGACATCTCCGAGAGGGCCCGCGGCCTCGACGAGCACATGGGTAGTCGCTGGCCCGGCGGTCTGCGCATCTGCACGGTTCGACGATCCGACGGAGCCCGCGTCGTCTTCGGCCGCGACGGCGCTCCACCGGCGCGCCTGGCGGCCGCCGTCTTGGCGTCCTGTGCCATCCCCGGCTACTTCCAACCGGTCGACATCGGAGGCACCGAGTACGTCGACGGCGGAGTGCACTCGTCCACGAACGCGGACGTCCTCCGCTCCGACGGGCTGGACGTGGTGCTCGTCGTCTCCTCCATGTCGGCAGCCCACGGAAGTGCCAGTGGGGCCGACGGGTGGATCCGCCGGACCGTGCACCGCCGGATGGAACGCGAGATCGCCCGGCTGCAGGCCGCCGGGGTCGTCGTGATCCGCCTGGAGCCCGGCGCCGAGTCCCGCCGCGCCATGGGGCTGCGTGCCATGGCCGAGGACCGCGGCCCGCAGGTGATCGAGGCCGCCTACGAGGAGACCCGCGAGCACATTCTCGCCTCCCCTCAGCTCGCCTCGCTGGGCGGCCCGCTCGCCGCCGCCTCCGCCGGCTGACCCTGGGCCGGCGCGACCGCCCGGGAGTAGGCTCCGCCGCAGGGGTATCCCTGAAGGGAGGGTCGGTGAGTCCTGATCGTCTGAGCCCGCTGGACGCCTCGTTCCTCCACATTGAGGATCACGTGTCCCACATGCACATCGCCTCGGTGGCCATCTTCGAGGGCCCGCCACCGGCGTTCGGCGACATCGTGGCCATGGTGGACGCCAAGCTGGACCTGGTCCCGCGCTACCGCCAGAAAGTCCGCTCCGTGCCCTTCGAGCTCGGCCGCCCGGTGTGGGTCGACGACGCGTACTTCAACATCGAGTACCACCTGCGCCACACCGCGCTGCCGGCCCCGGGGGGCGAGAGCGAGCTCCGTAAGCTGGTGGGCCGCGTCATGGCGCAACAGCTCGACCGCTCCAAGCCCCTGTGGGAGATCTGGGTCGTCGAGGGGCTCGAGGACGATCGGTGGGCGATGCTGGCCAAGACACACCACGCCCTGGTCGACGGGATCTCGGGCACGGACCTCCTGGCGGTGATCATGGACCTCGGCCCCGACGTGGTGCGCCCGGAGCCGTCGCACTGGACACCGCAACCCGAGCCCTCGAGCTTCCAGTTGATGCTGGACGCACTGGAGAACGTCGTGCAGTCCCCCTACGAGCAGATACGGGCGGCGCGGGCGCAGACCCGGGCCGTGCGCCGGATGGCAGGGTACGCGCTGGAGGTGGCCAGCGGTCTGTTCTCCCTGGCCGGGCTGGTCCGCCCGACGCCTCCCTCGAGCCTCAACGGCCCGCTCGGCCCCCATCGACGCTACGCCTGGGCGACGACATCGGTCGACGACATCAAACGGGTGCGACAGGCACTGGGCGGGACCTTCAACGACGTGGTGCTGGCCAGCATCACCAACGGATTCCGCGAGCTGCTCCTCGCACGCGACGAGGACGTGGAACGCGTGGTGCGCACACTGGTGCCCGTGTCGGTGCGCCCGCGCGACCCGGCGGGCAAGGCAGTCGGGGACGGCACCTACGAGAACAAGGTCTCCGCCATGTTCGCCGAGCTCCCCGTGGACATGCACGACCCCGCCCTCCGGCTGCACGTCATCACCGAGCAGATGAAGGACCTCAAGGATTCGAGCCAGGCCATGGCCGGCGAGGCACTCACGTCCATGT
>DATAXG010000135.1:0-25906 GCA_036273055.1 Acidimicrobiales bacterium
CCGGAGGCCCGCCATCGGCGGTTTCCTTTCTGTGGCACTGTCCTGCGGGTCACCCCGACTGGCCGTTAGCCAGCACCCTGCTCTGTGGAGTCCCGACCTTCCTCGACACGATCTCGCAGTGCGACCCGTGCCGCGGCCACCCGGCCGACTCACCGTCACCCGTAATAGTGCCACTACCTGGAAGGTGAGGGTGACCAGACACCACGTCGGTAGGGTGTCCACGATGTCCGGCGGCCCCCGTCAGCTCTTCGATCCCGAGGCTCCGCCTGAGGCCGCCGCCTCCGATCTCCGGACCCCTTCGGGCGGGGCCGAGCCGGAGGACCGCCGCGGCGTCCACTCCATCGGCGGCGTCTACGAGCAGGTCGAGGGCGCGCTCAAGCAGGCCTTTCCCCGCAATCGCCACCTCTGGGTCCGCGGCGAGATCGTGCACGTGTCGGATCACCGCTCCGGCAATCTCTACATGAGCCTGGTCGACCCCGAGGACGACGGGCCCCGGCGGGACCGCGGCCGGGGTGGCGTGCCCACGCTCAACGTGAAGTGCTGGCGCAGTTCGTGGGCCCCCCTGCGCCACGGCCTGGCCAAGCAGGGGATCGAGCTCACCGAGGGGATGGTGGTGGTCCTGCGCGGCGCGCTCGACCTGTACCGGGCCAAGGGCGAAATCAGCCTCGTCCTGGCCGAGGTCGACGTGACCGCGTTGCTCGGGCGTCTCGCCGCGCAGCGGGCGCAGCTGCTCAGCACCATGGAGTCGGAGGGGTTGCTGCGGCGCAACGCGGGGCTTCCGCTGCCCGAGGTCCCGCTGCGCGTCGGGCTCGTCGCCAGTCCCGGCACCGAGGGGTGCTCGGACTTCCTGGGGCAGCTCACCGGATCGGGGTTCGGGTTCCGTGTGTCGCACGTCCGGGTCACGGTGCAGGGTCCCGGTGCGCCGTCCTCTATTGCCCGCGCCGTCACCGCGCTCAGCCGGAGTGACTGCGACGTGATCGCGGTGGTGCGGGGCGGGGGAGCGCGGGCGGACCTGGCGGCGTTCGAGAATGAAGTGGTCGTCCGTGCGATCGCCAGTGCAGCCAAGCCGGTCTTCACGGGCATCGGGCACACCGGGGACGAGACGGTGGCGGACATCGTGGCGGCCCGGGCCTGCATCACGCCGACCGAGTGCGGGCAGCAGATCGTCGAAGCCACGCGACTGTGGTGGGCCGAGCACGTGGCCCAGCCGGCGGCATTGCTGGCCCGCCGCGTCCCCACGTACCTCAGCGACGCGCAGTCCCGCGACACCCAGGCCCGCGGTCGTCTGACGGCGGCGGCGCGCCAGCAGCTGCGGGTCCATCGCGAGCGCCTGGCCCGAAAGGGATCGTCCCTCGGGCGAGCCGCGCCAGACCGGCTGGCCGCCGGCGCGTCGCGGCTCAGTGCCCATGCCGCCCGCCTCGGACCGTTGAGCCTCGGCCATCTCGGCCGCCAGGACGAGCGGGTGCAGTCGTGGCGCCGGTTACTCGCTGCCTACGACGTGGAACGCCAGCTCGAGCGCGGCTACAGCCTGACGCTCACGACCGACGGCCGCTTGCTGCGCAGCGCAGCGAGGCTGGCCGAAGAGCAGGAAATCGTGACCCGCTTCGCCGACGGTACGGTGCGGAGCCGGGTGCTGGGGCAAGAGGCAGGAGGAGACGCATGACCGACGCGGACGAAACCGTCCCGGTGGAGCAGTTGAGTTTCACAGAGGCGAGCCGCGAGCTCGATTCCATCGTGAACTTCTTCGAACAGCGCGAGGTCGATGTCGACGTGCTGGTCGGGCGGCTGGAACGGGCCACCGCCCTCATCGACGAGCTCGACCAGCGCCTGCGCCGGACCCAGGCCCAGGTCGAGGAGCTGGTACCCCGGCTCGACGCGCTCGCCGGCAACGTCGCCACCGAGGGAAAGGAGACTGACGATGAGTGACGGTGCCGACCGGCTCTATTTCCGCCAGTTGCTCTCCGGCCGTGACTTCGCACAGGGCGACATGATGGCGCGCCAGATGGTCAACTTCGTCTACCTGATCGGCGACCGCGAGACAGGTGAGGCCATGGCGGTCGACCCCGCCTACGCCGTCCAGGACCTGCTCGACATCCTGACGGCCGACGGCATGCGGCTGACCGGCGTGCTGGGCACCCACTTCCACCCTGATCACCTCGGCGGCCAAATGGGCGGCTGGTCGCTCGAAGGGATCAGCACGCTGCTGAGCAAGGTGCAGGTGCCCGTCCACGTCCAGGCTGAAGAGGTGCCCTGGGTCGAGCGCACGACCGGAGTCGGCGGGAGCGATCTGGTGGCGCACCACAGTGGAGACACGGTGCGGGTGGGGGAGATCGCGGTGGAGATGATCCACACCCCGGGGCACACGCCGGGGAGCCAGTGCTTTCTCGTCGACGGCCGCCTCGTGGCCGGTGACACGCTCTTCCTCGAGGGCTGTGGCCGGACGGACTTCCCGGGCTCCGACCCGTTGGCGATGTACGAGTCGATTCACACCCGCCTCGCCCGCGTCCCCGACGAGGCCATCCTCTTCCCGGGCCACCTCTACTCGCAGGACCCGTCGCAGAGCATGGGCGAGACGCGGCGCTGGAACTACGTGTTCCGGCCGCGCTCCGCCCAGGAGTGGATGGCGATGTTCGGCTCATGAGCGCGCGTGAGGAACTGACGGCGGACAGCAGCGTCATCGTCGTGGGCGCGTCGCTGGCCGGCTGGCGCGCGGTCGAGACACTGCGGGCCGAGGGCTTCCACGGCTCCATCTCGCTCGTCGGCGACGAAGCGCACCTTCCCTATGACCGGCCGCCGCTCTCCAAGCAGGTGCTGGCCGGGACGTGGCCCCCCGAGAAGGCGGTCCTGGCCGACAAGCGCCGCGCCGATGAGCACCGCGTCAAGGAGGTGCTCGGCCGCCCCGCCGTCCGCCTCGATGCTGCGGCCAGAAAGATCGAGCTCGATGGCGGCGCCGTACTGCAGGGCGACGCCATCGTCGTTGCCACCGGGGCGCGGCCGCGCCCGCTGCCGGGAACCGAGGGGCTCGGTCAGCGCGACGGGTTGTTCACGCTCCGGACCCTCGACGACTCCCTGGCCCTGCGTGCTGCCGTCACGGCGGTGGACGCCGCCCGCGTCGTGGTCATCGGCGCCGGTTTCATCGGCGCCGAGGTGGCGTCGACCTGCGCCGCCCTCGGTTGTCGCGTCACCGTTCTCGAGGCGCTGGACGTCCCGTTGCGCAACGTCCTGGGCTCCATGCTGGGGACCCACTTTGCGTCATTGCACGCGTCGCACGACGTGGACCTGCGCACGGGAGTGGGCGTGCAGCGGGTCAGCCGGGCGGCCGTCGGATCGTCCGGGCTCGTGGTGGAGCTCGACGGGAACGAGGCCTTTCCCGCCGACGTCGTCGTGGTGGGGATCGGGGTGCTGCCGGCGACGGACTGGCTCGAGGACTCTGGCCTCACACTGGAAAACGGGGTGGTCTGTGACGACCGCCTCTTTGCCGCCGACGGCATCGTGGCGGCGGGCGACATCGCACGGTGGCTCTGGAGACACGATGGCGGCGAGGAGATGATCCGGATCGAGCATTGGCAGGTGGCGGCGGAGGCGGGCGTGGCTGCGGCGCGCAGCCTTCTGGCCGGGCGGGCGGATGCGCCGCCCTTCTCGCCGGTGCCGTATTTCTGGTCCGATCAGTACGGCATTCGCCTGCAGGTGCTGGGAAGTCCACACGGGAGCGACGACGTCCACATCGCCGAAGGATCGCCCGAGGACGGCAAGTTCATTGCGCTCTTCGGCCGGGCGGACCGGTTGCGCGCCGTCGTGGCCATCGGGAAGCCCCGGCAATTGATGGGCTTCCGGCCTCTCTTGCAGAAGGGCACCAGTTGGAAGGACGCGCTGGCCCACACGACCTAATGGCTCGCGGCTGGCGCCGCGCACATCAGGTGCGGCATCGTTCAATTCGAGCGCAGTTTGTCCAGAAAGTGACCGCAAATAGGGTCTCTCGGCCCTAACGGAGGCGTCGACCACGGCGTACCTTGGCAACCAGTAGGACGCAGGGAAGGGGGTCGCTCGGGTCGGCGAGATCTCCTTCTGGGGCGAGTGAAAGCTCCCTCAGAAGGAGATGCCCGAGAGCTCCGGAATGGTGCCCTCGGCTTTGCTCCGGGCGGCCAGCCACCGGTCACGCAGCGCCCGCCGATCGGCATCGTTGCCCCGGGGCTCCACCGTGCGGCGCGGCGAGAAGGTGTCGGCGAGCTCGGTCGTCGTGGCATAGGTGCCGACGGCCAATCCGGCCAGGAGCCCGGCTCCGAGCGTGGTCGCCTCTTGCACCGGCGAGATCTCGACGGAGCGCCCGGTGGCGTCGGCCAGCGCCTGGACGAACACGTCGTTGTCCGTCATGCCGCCGTCAATGCGCAGCGCCCCGATCGGGAAGCCGCTGTCGCGCTCGCTGGCCTCGACCAGGTCGGCACCCCGGTGCGCCACGCCTTCGAGCACGGCCCGGACGATCTCGGCCCGGCCCGAGCCACGGGTCAGGCCGACCAGCGTTCCCCGTGCGCCGAAGTCCCAGACCGGCGTGCCCAGACCGAGCAGCGCGGGGACGAACCAGACGTCGCCCGCGCTGGTGCTCTGGGCGGCCACCGTCTCGGACTCCTTCGAGGTGGCGATGATCCCGAGGTCGTCGCGCAACCACTCGACGCAGGTGCCCGCCGACAGCATGACGGCCTCGGTGCCCCAGGTCGCCTGGCCGTCGACGCGGAAGGCGACGATCGGGAAGGTGCCCGCGTCCCCCCGGCCCATGGTTCCGGGCGCTGTGCCGGGCCCGACGCACTGGTCGAGCATGCCGCCGGTCCCGAAGGTGGCCTTGGCCAAGCCGGGCAGGGTGCAGCCCTGGCCGACGAGGGACGCCTGCTGATCTCCGGCGATCCCGCAGATGGGCGGAGACCCGGGGAGCGCGCCGGCGACTCCCAAGGCCCCGGACGAGTCCACGATCACCGGCATCATCGACGCCGGGATCCGCAAGGTCTGCAGCAACGACTCGTCCCAGCCGATCGTGGCGTCGACCAAGGCCGTGACAGCGGCATTGGTGGCGTCGGTCACGTGCAGTACGTCGCGGCCGGCTGCCGCCCCGCCCGAGAGGGTCCAGGCCACCCAGCTGTCGACGGTCCCGAAACAGAGCTCACCCCGCTCGGCGCGGGAGCGTTCCGGATCGACGTCGTCGAGGATCGCCATGACCTTGGTCGCCGATGCGTTCGGTGCCAGCCGGATGCCGTCGGACTGCAGGACCAGGCAGGTCCCGACCGTGCGCAGATCCTGCCAGCCGATCCCGGGGGCCACGGGCTTTCCGGTGGCGCGCTCCCAGACGATGCTCGACGCCCGTTGGTTGGCGATCCCCACGCCCGCAACCGGGCCACCTTTTTCCAGCGCGGTGCGTGCGACCTCCAGGATGGCGTCGGCCATGCGCGCCGCGTCGAACTCGACGAGGCCCGGCGCCGGCGAGTCGGGCAACAGGGGCACGTGGTGCTCGTGCTCGACGGTGGCGTCCGGTCGCACGACGGCGGCGCGCACGCCTGAGGTCCCGACGTCGACCACCAAGATGCTGCCCCCGGCGGTGCTCATGCCCAGGGCGGCGGTCCAAAGGGAGAAGCGAGGCCGAACTTCCCCGGGTTGAGGATGCCGTTGGGATCGAAGGTCGCCTTGAGGCCGCTCAGCACCTCGAAACCGGAGCCCAGCGCCCGGGGCAGGAAGCGGGAGCGGTTGAGCCCGATGCCGTGATGGTGGCTGATGGCGGCGCCATGCGCCATGGTGGCGTCGGTCACCGTGTCCCAGGCCTGGCGGTAGTAGTGCTCCCGCCATTCGGCGTCGCCCTCGGGCCCGCGTCCGCCGAAGGTGAAGTAGAGGCAGGCGCCGTCCGTATAGGCATGGGACTGGTGCGCCGACGCGGCCAGCGTGCCTTCGATCCCCTTCAGGGCGCCGATGACGTCATCGAAGAGGCCGGGCAGCACCGCCCACGGACCTGAGATCTCGGCCGTGTCGACGACGATGCCGCCCCGCCACAGCGGCGCCAGCGCCGAGACATCGTTGCGGTGCTCCAACCATCGGTCGACCAGGCTGTCGTCGAGAGGATGCGCCCCGGTCTCGGTCGTGCATTCTGCGTCGACGACCTGCAGCGTGGCCGCAAGGATGTCAGGGTCGGCCTCGTCGAGGACGAGGAGGACGTTGGTCTCGCCGTGCTCGAAGTTGCGATCCGACTCCGTCTCGTCGTAGAGGCGGAGCACCGCCGGCATGGCGCCGCGGCGAAGGATCATGCGACAGGCCTCGAGGCCGGCCGCGAAAGACGTGAAACCGAAGGCGCGTCGACCTTGTGCCGCCGGCAGTGGATGCACGCGTAGGCGGGCCTCGGTGATGACGCCGAGCGTCCCCTCGCTCCCGACAAAGAGCTGGGTCAGGTTCGGCCCCGTGGCGGCACGCGGCCCCTTGCCTTCGGTGTGCACGACGCGGCCGTCGGCCAGGACCACCTCGAGACCGATGACCATGTCCTCGATCTTGCCGTACCGAGTCGAGTACTGACCCGCCCCCCGGCAGGCCAGCCACCCGCCGACGGTCGACAGGTCCATGGACTGCGGCCAATGGCCGAGCGTGTAGCCGGCGCCGACCGCGCCGAGCGCGGTCTCCAGATCGGGCCCGAAGGTACCGGCCCGTACGTCGGCGGTCAGCGACGTCTCGTCGACCCGAACCAGGCCCTCGAGCGCCGTCATGTCGAGAGCGACGCCGCCGTGCACCGGAATGGATCCGCCGCAGACCCCGCTGCGCCCCGCGGCAGCGGTGACGGGCACCACGGCCTCGTTGCAGGCGGTGAGCACAGCCGAGACTTGCTCGGTCGACGTGGGTCGCACCACCGCGCCCGGGCGTTGCGGCACGCCGCCCTCGGCGGCCCAGCCGATGGCCAGCGGCCACCAGTCCCGCCCGGCCTCGGCGCGCGCGTCGGCGTCCAGGACGACTGCGGCGCCGGTGGCGCCCAGACGGTCGAGCAGTGCAGGCGGGACCTCCACGACAGTGGCGCCGAGACGATCCGCCACCTCGGCTCCGTCGGCGTCGATGGGTGTCACCGGAGTGGGCACGGTCATGGCAGGTCGAGCCCCGCCGTGAGCAGTTCCTTCTCGCACACCTCTGTGAACCGCGCTACCTGTTCGCCTGTCTCCGCCTCGTCCCAGCCCATGTCGGGAGCGATGAGGTTGGCGACCGCGTTGGCAGCGGCCATCGTCGCCTGGGCCCGCTGGATCGTGGCTCGCGTGCGGCGTGAGAGCACATCGTCGAGCGAGCCGGCCATCTCCTCGCGCGCCGCGTACAAGACCTCGGCTCCCGTGTAGGGCAATCCGTCCACGATCGGCTCGAGCAACTCGGGGCGTCCATCGGCCAAGGCGAGGACCTCGCTCGAAGCCGTCCCGTAGCGACGAAGGAGTCGGGCGTGCGGCTGGGCCAGGGTCACGGGGTCGCGGGCCTTGGTGGTGGCACCGATCAGCGGAAGCGTCTTGGTCGCACAGCGTCGACGGTGGGGGGATTCACCGAGGCGGGTCACGACGACGTCGACGGTGTCCTGCGCCATCTTCCGGTAGGTCGTCAGCTTGCCGCCGGTGACCGTGACCACACCGTGACTGGAAGTGGCCACCGTGTGGCGGCGTGACAGGTCGGCGGTGCGTGCCGAGACGTGGCCACCCTTGGCGGCGGGCGCCAGGAGCGGGCGCAGGCCCGCCCACACGCCGGTGACGTCGGCCCGGGTGAGGTGCGACGTGGTGATGGCGTTGGCGGCGTCCAGCAGGTAGTCGACGTCCTCGGGGGTGCAGGCGGGGTCGTCGAGCGGTCCCGTGTAGTCCGTGTCGGTGGTGCCGAGATAGACGAGATCCGTCTCGGGCCACGACACCACGAAAATGGAGCGCTTGTCCTTGGGCACGGGGATGACGGCGGCGATGTCGCACGGCAGCCGCGACGCCGGCACGGTCACGTGCACTCCCTTGGCGGGGCGGATGGCGCGAGGGTCCTGGCCCTCGTCGAGGGTGCGCACGGCGTCGGCCCAGACGCCCGAGGCGTTCACCACGATGCGGGCGCGGATCGGGAACTCCGACGTCTCGTCGTCGGGAATCGGCCGCACGACAGCGCCGTCGGCGGTCCCGTCGGCGGCGGTGGTGAGGCGGACGACCGGGGTGTAGTTGGCCACGACGGCCCCGAACTCGAAGGCGGCGGTGCGGGCCACGGTGAGGGTCAGCCGGGCATCGTCAGCTCGGGCGTCGAAGTAGAGGAAGCCGGCCACGAGGTGGTCCGTGTTCAGCGAGGGGAGGTGGTCCAGCGCCTCCTGCTTCGTCACCTCGCGGTGGCGTTTGCCGATCCGCCAACCGCCTGTCAGGTCGTAGAGCCACAGCGCGGTGGCGTAGGAGCGAGCCACGGTCTTGGACACCACGCCGTCCCGGCCGAAGAGGGGGATGAGGAACGGGAGAGGGCTCACCAGGTGGGGGGCGTTGTCGAGCAGGCGCTGTCGTTCGGCCAGGTTCTCGTAGACGAGACGGAACTCACGCTGCTGGAGGTAGCGGAGGCCGCCGTGGATCATCTTCGAGGATTTCGAAGAGGTGCCGGACGCGAAGTCGCCCTTCTCGACCAGCGCCGTATTCAGGCCCCGGCTGGCCGCGTCGAGCGCAACCCCGGCTCCGGTGATGCCACCCCCGATGACCAGCACATCGAACTCTTCGTCGGCGAGGCGTCGCAACGCGTCGGCGCGGCGAAAGGGATGCACTGATCAAGCCTGCCACATTCGTCGTGCCGCCGATCCGGGGCCCATCAGCTGCCATCGGGGTGGCCGCCACGGTGCAGCACCATCGGGTGGAGCGGCAGCGTCGGCTGTCGGCGGTCGGCGGACCCCGCGCCGCCAGTTGTCGGGATGCGGCAGGAGGCCGGGCGCCAGGGGCGAGGAAGCGTATGTGCCGTCGCCCACGAACTCACGCAACGAAGCCCGAAGTTCGTCGACGAGGCTGACGCCGTACTGGGATTGCGACGACTCCTCCGTGGCGCCTTCGCCGGACCTAGGGTCGACACGTGCCGGCGGATTCCGACGGTGAGGACCCCTGGGCCTCCTACGAGCGGACGGTGGTAGAGATCGCGGGGCCCGGCGGAGGTTCGCTCCGGGTCGGCTCGGCGCCGGAGGCGGACGAGGCCGGCTGGCCGTGGCCGACGGCGGAGCCAGTGCACATCCTGACCGCCTGGGATCCGGGTCCCGAGCGGCCGGGGCCCGACCTGAATCGTCGTCGCCAAGCCGCGCTCGAGGCGGATCTGAGCTCGTTGGCCGTCCCCCTCTGGGCGGCCGTCGGGGTCGATCCGGTGACCGGACGGCGTGAGGAGGGCGTGGCTGTGCAGGGTGCCGCCGAACCGGTGATCCTGGCTCTGGCGGCGCGCTATGGCCAGGACGCCATCTTCGCCTGGACGCCCGAGGAATGGGCGATCGTCTCTTGCCTGGGCGGTCGGCGCCAGGCGTCAGGCTGGGCCCTGGTGGCCCATCGGCCAGGATTTCCCTTCAGCCGGGCGCCGGACGCGCCGATTTGATGCACGGGAGGCGGCGTGCCGTGGGCACGAAGCACCTTGCGGGGGGAACGATGGAGCAGTTTGACGAGAGTTGGGATGACGGCGCACTCGAGGCGGAGTTGGAACTCGAGGTCGAGCTCGATTCCGATCCCGAGGAGCTCTGGCGCAGCCTGATCGCGGACGAGGCCTCTCCCCGCTACTGGTCGGAGAGCGTGTGGACCCAGGACGTCGACGACCTGTCCGAGGCTGGCGCGCGGCTGTTCGCCGACCGCGGTGCCGAAAGCGAGCTGGCCGACGAGCTTCGCCTCTCCGAACTGTGGAGCCACTGCGAGGACGGATGCCTGGCCATGGAGGAGTTCTTCGAGCTCTCGGCCCTGATCACTCAGGTGCAAGGTCTTCCGGGGTCGCTCTGCCTCGACTGCGACATGCTGGGCCGTCCAAACGTGAGCCCCAACTGGGCTTTGGCCACGACGACCCTCTGCCGGGCCCACCTGCGCTTCCGCCTGGGTCACGCCCGCATCGACGGGGGGACCGGCCGCCAATAGGGAACCGCCCCTTTCGCGGGGCGCCGGTGCACAATGGCGTCGTGACGTTGGCCGCTCGAGTCTTCGCCGCCTCCCACCTCACCGGGACGTTCGTCCTGCGCTCCGGGCGCACGGCCGACCACTACTTCGACAAGTACCGCTTCGAGTCGGACCCCGTCTTGTTGCGCGAGATCGTGGATGCCCTGGTGCCGCTCGTGCCGGCGGAGACCGAAGGCCTCGCCGGACTGGAGCTGGGGGGTGTTCCGCTGGCGACCATGCTGTCCTCGGCGACCGGCCTCCCGGCCTACTTCGTGCGCAAGCAGGCCAAGAAGTACGGCACCGAGCAGCTCTGCGAAGGCGGCGACGTGGCAGGCCTCCGTCTCCTGGTCATCGAAGACGTCGTCACGACGGGCGGGCAGATCGTGCTGTCCACACAGGACCTCCGGTCCGCCGGAGCCGTGGTCGAGCACGCCGTGTGCGTCATCGACCGGGAGGGAGGGGGAGCCGACGTCACCGCGGCCGAGGGGATCAGCCTCCATGCCCTCTTCACCATGCGCCAGTTGGAGGCTCTGTCTGGCTGACCGGCGTACCCCGGCCGGAGCGCCCTGGTCGCGAGGCGATTCAACAATGATTGTCAAAATCTCCCAGCTGCCCGCTAGGGTGGCCGGCGATGCAGTCGCCCGACGCGTTGACCGATCTCTTTCGTGCCCACGGGCGCAAAATCACGGCGCAGCGCCAGTGCATCTTCCGGGCCCTGGAGGGGGACGTCACTCATCCTTCGGCCGAGCGGGTCCACGAGCGGGTACGCCACGAGATGCCGAATGTCTCCCTCAAGACCGTCTACCAGACGCTCAACGACCTGGCCGACCTCGGGGCGATCACCGTCCTCGACGTGGGGACCGGCTCCGCGCGTTTCGACCCGAACGTAGAGACGACGCATCACCACCTCGTATGCCGCTCCTGTGGCAAGGTGCGCGACGTCGCCGCGGACTTCCCGGGCCTCCGGGTGTCGCGGCGGGCCGCCCAGGGCTTCAAGGTGGACAGCGCAGAGGTCGTCTTCCGCGGCCTGTGCGACGAATGCAAGGGATCTCAGCAGGACCAGCAGTAGCAATCACAACCGACCACAGCAGAACCGATCAAGAGAGAAAGGGCACGACCGACCATGCCAGCACTGAAGGGCTCCAAGACCGAGGCCAACCTGAAGGAAGCGTTCGCCGGCGAGAGCCAGGCCAACCGCCGCTACCTCTACTTCGCCCAGAAGGCCGACGTCGAGGGCTACCCGGATGTGGCGGCGCTCTTCCGCTCCGTCGCCGAGGGTGAGACCGGCCACGCCTTCGGACACTTCGACTTCCTCAGGGAAGTGGGCGACCCCGTGACGGGCGTGCCCGTCGGCGCCACCGAGGACAACTTGAAGTCGGCGATCGAGGGCGAGACGTACGAGTACACCGAGATGTACCCGGGGTTTGCCAAGACGGCCCGTGACGAGGGCTTCGAGGAGATCGCCGAGTGGCTCGAGACGCTGGCCAAGGCAGAGAAGTCGCACGCCGGTCGCTTCACGCAAGGGCTCGAGTCGGTCTCCTAGGACCGGCGGCCCCATGACCGCCACGTACGACCCGACAGATCCCAAATACTTCGAGCCCGCGGCGCTCCGCGAGGAGCTGGACCGCGTCTTCGACCTCTGTCACGGGTGCCGGCTGTGCTTCAACCTGTGCCCGTCGTTCCCGACGTTGTTCGACTTCATCGACGCCAAGGACGGGGACGTAGCGGCGCTGACCGACGCCGAGCAGGCCCAGGTCGTCGACGAGTGCTACCAGTGCAAGCTCTGCTACGTGAAGTGCCCCTACGTGCCACCCCACGAGTGGGAGCTCGACTTCCCGCGCCTGATGAGCCGGGTACACGCGGTGCGCCAGAAGCAACTGGTGCCGGTCAAGGAGCGCGTCACCGACCAATTCCTCGGCCGCACCGACGCGCTCGGTCGGGTCTCGGTCGCCGCCGCGCCTCTCGTCAACTGGGCGACAGGGACACCCGGTTCGTGGACGCGGCGGGTCATGGAGAAGACGGCGGGGCTGGCCTCCGAGCGGATCCTGCCGCCCTACGCCAAGCAGCGTTTCACCACGTGGTTCAAGAAGCGAGGCCGTCGGACTGCCGCGCCGAAGCCGGTGGGAGGCGTCTCCGTCTTTCCCACCTGCTTCGTGGAGTACATGGAGCCCGCGGTCGGCCGGGCCATCGTGGAGGTCTACGAGCACAACGGCGTGGCCTGCAGCCTGCCCGAGGGCACCAAGTGCTGCGGCGCCCCCTGGCTGCACTCGGGCCGGATCGACGAGTTCACCAAAGCCGCGGAGCGCAACGTGGCGGCGCTGGCCGAGGAGGTCCGTGCCGGACGTGACGTCGTGGTGGCCCAACCCACGTGCGCGTACGTGGTGAAGCGGGACTACCCGATTTACGTCAAGGGTGCCGACGCCGACCTCGTCGCGGCGCACACCTTCGACCCGGCGGAGTACCTGATGCGCCGCCAACGCGACGCGGATGACGAGTTCACCCTGCGCGACGAATTCCCCGGCCGTGAGGACGGCACGGTGCCCGACGCCGTGACGTACCACGTCGCCTGCCATCTGCAGGCGCAGAATGCCGGGCTGCGCAGCCGGGACCTGCTCAAGGCGGCCGGCGTGAAGTGCTCCCTGGTGCAGCGCTGCTCCGGCATCGACGGGACGTGGGGGTACCGGGCCGAGAATTACGAGCTGGCCCGCAAGGTGGCGGGACCGCTCGGGCGGGAGGTCGAGGCGGCCGGCAACGACACGGTGTGTGGCGACTGCCATCTGGCCAACGGGTCCATCCTGCAGGAGACCGGCACCCAGCCCGTACACCCGATGCAGCTGATGGCCCGTGCCTACGGCATCGTGGGCGACAAGGAGGACGCCCGGTGAACGAGCGGACTCACGGCGCGGCGGCAGCCGGGCTGACCCTGACCGACGTGCTCGACCTGCGCGCGTACGAGCGCGTGCGGGAGGACTACCGGGCCAAGATCATTGCGCGCAAGCGGGACAGGCGGGTTGCTCTGGGCCCCGTCATGACCCTGGTCTTCGAATGCTTCGACACGGTCCGTTTCCAGGTTCAGGAGATGGCCCGCGCCGAGAAGATCATCAGCGACGAGGCGATCCAGGTCGAGCTCGATGTCTACAACCGGCTCCTGCCGGCGGCAGGGGAGCTGTCGGCCACCGTGTTCATCGAGCTGACCTCGGACGAGGCCCTGCGGCACTGGCTGCCCCGTCTGGTGGGGATCGAGCGGCAGCTCGGCATCTCCATCGACGGTGCGGTGGTGGGGAGCGTCCCCGAGGCGGAGCATGAGGCGGCCCTGACCAGGGAGACCGTGACGCCGGCAGTCCACTACGTGCGCTTCGACTTCACAGGGGAGCAGGTTGGGGCCTTTGGCGACGCCCGGGACGTGGCCCTGGTGGCCACCCACCCCGAGTACGAGGCAAGGACCGAGCTGACACCAGGGGTGCGCCGGGAGCTAGTCGGGGATCTCCTTGGCACAACAAAGGCCCTCCCTATCGGCTGACCTGGGACAATTCCGTGCGCGCGTCTTTACAGACGCACAGGACCTGCGCCATACTCGTCGTTCGCCGAATTCGGAGTTGCTCCACACCGCTGCTCGACCAAAAGGGCCTCCGAACAGGGCGAATCAAGTATCCGCCTTTTCATCCGTTATTGAGGAAGTGTTTCCCATGATCGCCACCACGTGGCGCAAGCAAGCCGCCTGCCGGGGCCTCGACGTCGAGGCGTTCTACCCCGTGACCGAGGACGAGGCCGACGCGGCCGAGGCCAAGGCTGTGTGCGCCGTCTGCCCGGTCCGCCAAGCGTGCCTGGAGCACGCCCTGGCCCACCGCGAGCGTGAGGGGATCTGGGGCGGCACGACCGAGCGGGAACGTCGGCGCATCGTGCGCCAGCGCCGCAAGTCGGCCTGAGCCGGCTGGTCCGGCCTACTTCTTCTTGACGGCCTTGTGGGCCGTCGTGGTCGTCGTGGTCGGCTGGCCGAGGGTGCACGGCGAGGGATTCCAGGGCTCCGGTTGCAGGTTCGTGTAGACGTCGGGGGGGATCGTCGTGGTCGTTGTCGGGCCCGTCGGTGTGGTCGTCGTGGTCGTGGTGCTGCCGGACGAGGATCCGGTCACGGTCAGCGGCGACGCGGCGATCAGCAGCTCGACCGTCGAGCCGCTCAGGCTCGGGTCGGGCACCTGGGTGACGGGCCCGCTGAGCACCGACGCCAGCGTCTTCGCGGCTTCCGTGCCTGACGGGCCATAGAGGATCTCCGAAGGACCGCTCTCGCTCAGCTGCGTGGGGGCGTCACCGATCTCGTTGACCTGGAATCCCTGCGCGGTCAGCGCAGCCGCGGTGGTGTGCGCGATGCCGCTCACGGTCGAAGCGTTCAGCACGTCCACGCCGACCAGGCTGTGGTCCTCGGTGGGGACGGTGGTCGTCGTCGTGCTGGTGGACTTGGACTTGCTGCCCTTGGTCGGAGTTGTCGTGGGGGTCGTCGAGGTCGAGCCGATGGCGTTGAACTGGTCGATGACGTTCTGGGCGTACGGCTGCGCCTCCTTCAGCGCAGCCGCCCCTCCTGACGAGGTGTACGCCACGGTCGGCAGCGTCTCGGTGACGAGGTGCGACGACGGCAGCCCCCGGAAGATGTCGGCGATGTGCAGCAGGTCGCCCTGGCTCAGCGTGTCGTCGATGGTCAGGTTGCCCACGGCCGCGCCGAGGAACGAGTTGATGGCGAGCGGATTGGTGATCGACGAGTTCACCTTGGCCAGCACGGCGCGGAAGAAGGCATCCTGGCGCTGGATCCGGCTGAAGTCCGAGAGCCCGTCGTACTCCCAGTAGCCGTTCGCACCCTTGTAATAGAGGTGGCGGCTGCGCACGAGCTGCAGCGCGGTGGTCCCGTTCACCACCTGGCACCCCGTGGTGGACACATCGAGCCCGGTGTACTGGTCTTTGACCGCGGTGGGGAAGTCCATGGTGATGCCGCCCAATGCGTTGACCATGCCCGAGAATCCCTGAAAGCCCACGGCCACGTAGTGGTTGATGGGTATCCCGAGATCCTGCTCGATCGTCTGGATCAACAGGTCAGGCCCGCCGTCATAGGCGGCGTTGATGCGATTCATGCCCGAGATCCCGCTGTCGTCACCGGGGATGTCGACCCAGAGGTCACGCGGGATGGAGAGCACCGTCACCGTCTTGGCGGCGGGGTCGAAGCGTGCCACCATCGTGACGTCGCTGCGCTGACCGCCGGCGTCGGCGTCGTCGCCGAAGGCCCGGACCTGGGTGGCGTTCGACACGAAGGCACGCGAGTCGGAACCAACCAGGAGCAGGTTGAACGGCTTGCCCGGCGCCGCCGGAGCGGCAACGAGGTGCTTGGCGTGGATCTTCTTGATCTGGTTGAAGCGGTAGTTGGCGTAGACGTAGAGGCCACCCACCCCGAGCCCGGCCAGCACGATGACGATCGACAGGGCGTAGATGGTCCGGCGGCGCCAGCGGTGCTGGCGCTTGCGCGCCTTCTTCCGCGTCGTCCGTAGCTCCGCCTGCAGATCGGCCCGCGACTTGGCGTGGTCCTCGGCGGCAGTGGGCGGCCCGGGGGAGTCGGGTTCGTCGGGGGTCAAGGATCAGAAAGTACCTGAGCCGGGAGGTCCGATACCCTTCACCGGTGCATTTTGATCTCCCAGACGAGCTTTTGGAGCTCCGCGATTCCGTCCGGCGCCTCGCCCAGGACAAGGTCAAGCCCCGGGCGCGGGCAATCGACAAGGAGGCGGCTTACCCGACGGATCTGTTGGAGGCGTTCCGCGACGCCGGGCTGCTCGGCCTGTGCATCCCGGTCGAGTTCGGGGGCTCGGGCGCCGGCATCCTCGGCCTGGCCCTGGCCATTGAGGAAGTGGCCAAATACTCGAACACGGCGGCGCTGATGCTCCTGTTGACCCGGCTGCCCACCGGCCCCGTCATGATCGCCGGCACCGAGGAGCAGAAACGGCGTTACCTGCCCGGAATCTGCGATGGGACCCTGCGCGCCGCCTTCGGGCTGTCCGAGTCCCAGGCGGGCAGCGATGTGATGGGGATGCGGACACGTGGGGTCCCCGACGAGGGCAGCGAGGGCGGCTGGGTCCTCAACGGCACCAAGTGCTGGATGTCGGGGGTCAAAGAGGCGGACTGGTACACCGTCTTCGCCAAGACCAGCGACCCCGGCAGCCGGGCGCACGACTCCATCACGGCCTTTCTCGTGGAGCGGAAGTGGGACGGCGTCGAGGTGGGCCGCACCGATCACAAGATGGGTGTCAAGGGTGTGGACACGGGTGAGCTCGTGCTGACCGACGTGCACGTCCCGGCCGAGAACGTCATCGGCGAGGTGGGCGGCTTCCGTCTGGCCATGCTGGGACTCAACGCCATGCGCCCGATCGTGGCGGCGCGCGGCATCGGGCTGGCCGAGGGCGCGCTCATGTACGCGACGGAGTACGTGCAGCAGCGGGCGGCCTTCGGAAAGACCATCGCCGACTTCCAGGGGATCCAGTGGGAGATCGCCAAGTGCGCCGTCGACATCGAGGCCGCCCGGCTGTTGACCTATCGGGCCGCCGTGCTGGCCGATGAGGGCAAGTTCACCAAGGAGTTCGTGCCGTACCTCTCCATGGCGAAATACCACGCCACCGAACTGGCCGTGCGGGCCTCGTCGCTCGCCGTCCAGCTCCTCGGGGCGGCCGGCTACATGGAGGACCACCCGACCGAGCAGTGGTACCGCGACGCCAAGCAGCTCACCATCGTGGAGGGTACGTCGCAGGTGCAGCTGGGCCTCATCGCCCGGGGCGTGCTCGACCGGGATCTGTGGTGGGACTGACCTGGCCGGAGGTCCTGGCCCGTTTGAGCCGGTGCGAGCCGCTCAGCGCGTCCGAGGCCGAGGAGACTCTGCAGATCGTGGTGGCGGGCGAGGCCACGCCGGCCCAGGTCGGAGCGTTCCTGGTCCTGCTCCATGCCAAGGGCGAGACGGCCGACGAGGTCACGGGGCTGGCCCGGGCCATGGTGGACGCCGCCGTGCCGTGCCCGCTGGCCGCCGAGGATGCCGACGCCGCGGTCGACCTGGTCGGGACGGGAGGCGATCGTCTGTCGAGCATCAACGTCACGACACTGGCCGCCTTCATCACGGCGGGGTGCGGGGTGCCCGTGTGCAAGCACGGCAACCGTGCCGCCTCCTCGTCGGTGGGCACGGCCGACGTGCTCGAGGCGCTCGGCGTGGCCATCGAGCTCGGTCCGGAGGGCGTGGCTCGCTGCGTGCGCCAGGCGGGCATGGGCTTCTGCTTCGCACAACGCTTCCATCCGGCGATGCGTTTCATCGGCCCCGTGCGCAAAGAACTGGGCGTTCCGACGGTGTTCAACTTCCTCGGGCCGCTGATCAACCCGGCGCGTACGCGGCGCCAGCTGGTCGGCGTGAGTGACCCCGCCATGGCGCCGATCATGGCGGGTGTGTTCGGGGCCACCGGGAGCCGCCATGCCCTGATCGTGCACGCCGACGACGGGCTCGACGAACTGAGCGTGACGGCGCCCACGGAGGTCCTCGAGGTGCGTGGCGACGGCAGCGGCGCCTTCGAGGTGACGCGGTGGCGGGTGGACCCCCAGGAGCTGGGACTCGCCCCGGCCACCCTGGCAGACCTGCGCGGCGGCAACGCGGCGTTCAACGCCGGTGTGATCCGCTCCGTGCTCGAAGGCGAGCGGGGCCCCCGGCGCGACATCGGGATCCTCAACGCCGCCGCGGCGCTCGTGGTGGCGGGGCGGGTCGACGACCTGCCGGGCGGGTTGGCCCTGGCGACCGAGTCGATCGACAGCGGCAAGGCCGTCGACGTGCTCGACGCTTTGATCGCTACGTCTCGAGACGAGCTGCGCCGGCAACCGGGCTGACCCGCCAGCTCCGGCGCGGCGCGTGGGCCTTGGCGTCGAGCGCCGGCGAATCGGGCTCGCAGAGCGCGAGAACGCACCCCCCGAACCCGCCTCCGCTCATGCGGGCACCGAGGACGCCGGGCATTCCCGTGAGGTGCTCGACCAGCTCGTCGACGGCGGGCACCGACACCCGGTAGTCGCCGGCGAGGCTGCGGTGCCCCTCGGTCATGACCCCGCCCAGGTCGCTGAGGTTGCCGCGCGCGAGCAACCGCTCGGCCTCTCGCACGCGGGCGCACTCGGTGATCACGTGACGAGCCCGCCGGCGCAGCACGGGATCGTGCAGCGCGCTGAGGTCACCGATCTCCCCGAGGCCGAGCGGACGGCCCAGGATGTGTGCCGCCCGCTCGCACTCCGCGCGCCGGTCGGCGTACGGGGTGTCACTGAGAAGCCGCGGCGCCTCGCTGTGCACGATCACGAAGGCCGCCTCTTCGGGCACCGCCACCTGACGGGTCTCGAGCGTGTCGAAGTCGATGTGCACTGCGTGCCCCGCGGTGGCGCCGGCGATGGCGAGCGGATCGAGCAATCCGACATGGGCGCCGGCACTGCGCTCGGCCTCCTGGCAGTCCTGGGCCAAGGAGAGTGGGTGGGGGTCGTGCCCGAGGGCGAGCAGCAAGGCCACGGCGAAGGCGGCGCTGGAGGAGAGCCCCGCCCCGACAGGAATGGAGCTCGTCACCCGGGCCGCCCCGCCGCTCGGGGGAGCCTGCAGCCGCAGGAGTCCGGCCGCCAGGGCGGCGTCGGTGGGCACCGGCGCGGTGTCGCCCAACATGATCTCAATGGGCCGACCGGGGAACTGGTCCGAGTCGATCCCGAAGAGGAAGCTCCCGGGCTTGGGTGTGAAACGGACCTCGGTGGCCAGCTCCACAGCCATGGGCAGCGACACGCCGGCGTTGTAGTCGGTGTGGTCGCCGATGATGGTGACTCTTCCGGGGGCGCGAGCGGCAGGCACGCCCCCAGCTTGGCGCAGGACGGGGACCGGCTTGACCGTCGTGGGCGGCGCGGGCCACCATCCTGCGATGGCCGACCGCAGTGGACCGCTGAGCGGGATCAAGATCATCGAGCTGGCGGGCATCGGGCCGGCGCCCTACACCTGCATGATGCTGGCCGACGCCGGCGCGCAGGTCCTGCGGCTCGAGCGGGCGGCCCCGGGCGCGGTGGAGCGGGGCGAGGAGATGCGGGCTTCGGGCGCGGGGCCGCACTGGGACCTGCTGAACCGGTCCCGGCCCTCTGTGGGCATCGACCTGAAGAACCCCGACGCCGTCGAGCTCGTGCTCGGACTGGTGGCCGAGGCGGACGGGCTGATCGAGGGCTTCCGTCCCGGCGTGGCCGAGCGGCTCGGCGTCGGGCCCGACGCCTGCTTCGGCCGCAACCCCCGCCTGGTCTACGGGCGCATGACGGGCTGGGGCCAGGACGGCCCGCTGGCACCCAGGGCCGGCCACGACATCGACTACATCGCCATCGGCGGAGCCCTGTGGTCGCTGGGCCGGGCCGATTCCGCCCCCGTGCCGCCGCTGAACCTCGTGGGCGACTTCGGCGGTGGCGGCATGCTGCTGGCGTTCGGCATGGTGGCCGCGCTGCTCCAGGCGGCCCGTTCGGGCGAGGGCCAGGTGGTCGACGCCGCCATGGTGGACGGCGCGGCATCTCTCATGACGATGATCCATTCGTTCCACCTCAGCGGCCTGTGGAACGAGGAGCGCGGGGCCAACATGCTCGACACGGGTGCGCCGTACTACGAGGTGTACGAGACGGCGGACGCGAAGTGGATGGCAGTCGGCGGCATCGAGCGGCAGTTCTACGCCGAGCTGCTCGACGGGCTCGGCCTGGCCGGCGACGAGACGCTGCCGGATCCGCAGTCGCGGGCGGACTGGCCGGCCATGAAGGAGCGGTTCGCCGCGATCTTCAAGACGAAGACCCGTGAGGGGTGGTGCGCCGTCTTCGACGGGACCGACGCGTGTGTGGCGCCCGTGCTCTCGCCCTGGGAGGCGCACGAGCACCCGCACAACGTGGCCCGCTCGACCTTCATTGAGGTGGACGGCGCCGTGCAGCCGGCCCCGGCGCCCCGCTTCTCCAAGACGCCCTCGGCCGTGTCGCGGCCGCCGTCGCCACCCGGGGCCGACACCGTCTCGGGGCTGGTCGAGTGGGGGGTCGACGAGAGCGTGGTGACCAAGCTGCGCGAGTCGGGGGCGCTCAGTTAGACCGAGGCTTGAGCACAGGGGACCGGTCGGTCAGGGGCAGGGCCCGTAGGGGTCGATGGGCGAGTCCGAAACCCCGGTGATCACGAACGAATTCGACGCCTCGTTCATGTAGGCCTGTGGGCACGGGTCCGCGATGGCGATGACCGACGTTTCGGGACAGGCGCCGGCCTGGTTCACGCAGGTCATGGCCTCCCGACCTTCGGCATAGCCGGGACACTCGAGCGTGAAGCTCTTGGCCGCATAGGCCTGCAGATAGGCCAGCGCGGCGCCACAGCCCCAGGCCGTGGCCTGGCCGATCGGCGGCACCACGCCGGGATCGCTGGCCGCCGGCGTCGGTGCCGCAGCAACGGCGGCGGCGGGCGCGGGTGCCGGCGTCGGTGCGGGTGGCGTCGTGGTGGTGGTCGTCGTGGTCGCCGGTGCCGGCGCCGGCGCCGGCACCGGTGTCGGCGCGAGGGGAGGGGTGATCGGCTTCACGATCGTTGCAGCCATGGCGGCTGCCGCCTCCTTGATCGCCTTTTGTTCGGTCTGCAGCCCCGTTCGGGGGGTTTCCAGCGCCGTCCGCTGGGGATGCCGGGGAGTTTGCGACGTGACGGGCCCGGCGGTGACCAGCTGCGCCGCCACGATCGTCATGACGGCGAAGAGGACGGACGAGAGCAACGCGCGTCGGCGCGTGCGGACGGCAAGGAACAAGGCGGGTTCTCCTTCAAAGGCGGCTCTCCCGCGGAGAGCCCGTCTGGCATTGCACAGAGCCGTTACCCATGGCACCCCCGTTGAACGACGGCCATGCGGGAAACTCCCGCAGAAACCCTCAGAACGGGGGTCCAATGGGGGATTGAGGCGGCGGGCGTTGTCTCCCAAGGGCAACCTGAGAGCGTTCCCCGCGCCGCAATCGCGGTGTGGGGGCTATGTCGACCTTCAGGCCGGGCGCGGGACGCCCGGAACATCGGTTGCCGCAGCGTCGACGCGGCAGGCGCGAGGCGAGCCCCTCAGATCGTGACGACGGGGCAGGTGATGGTGCGGGTGATGCCCTCGATCTGCTGCATGTCCCGCACGACCATCCGGCCGAGATCGTCCATGGAGGCCGCCTCGGCCCGGGCGATCACGTCGTAGGGCCCGGTGACACCATCGGCCACCAGCACACCCGCGATGCCGCTGAGTTTCTGGGCCACCTGGGCCGCCTTGCCCACGTCGGTCTGAATGAGCACGTACGCGTGGATGGTCACGGCACACCGTACATTGGCCTGGTGGCGATGGCCCCCAAGATCGAGCAATTCAAGGACATGGCTCGCCAGGCCGGCCAGGACCTGTTCGACCAGTCACACCCCATCGGCCGTCTCTCCCTCGTGCAGTGCGCCATGCTCGGCGGTGGAACCGTCGTCACGATTTCGCTGGCCGGCTCGCTCTTCTTCTCCATCTCGCCGGACGCCGCCGATCACAAGATCCTGCTGTACCTCCTCTTCACCCTGGCCCCCTTCGCCATCGTGTCGCCCCTGCTCGGCCCGCTCATCGACCGCAGCCGTGGGGCACGCCGCCTCATGGTCGTCTCGGCCGCCGTCGGGCAGGTCGTGCTGTGCCCCCTCATGGCCACCCATCTCCACAGCCTGCTGCTCTTCCCGCTCGCCTTTCTCGTCCTCGTCTGCCAGAAGCTCTACGTCGTGACAAAGGGCGCACTCGTGCCGGAGATGGCCGCGCTCGACGGTTCGGACTCGGCGAGTGAGCAGGCCGGCTACGCCACGCTGAACGCGCGACTGACGCTCCTCGGCACCTTGGCCGGCTTCGTCGCATCGATTCCGGCCGTGATCCTCTCCAAGATCGCCGGCTCCCCGGGCGTGCTCGTGTTCGCCACCATCGTGTTCGCCGCCGCCGCGGTGGCCGGGGCGCGGCTGCCCGTGCTCACGAGCCGCCGAGCGGGGGAACTGTGGACCGACCAGTCGATCAAGGTGCGCGAGTACGGCCAGGAGGGCGAGGCCCTGACGCGCGAGCAGGACCTGTTGCGGCTGCAGCCGTTCGCCAACCCCGAGGTGATGCTCGGTCTGAGCGCCATGTGCATCGTGCGCGGCCTCACGGGCTTCATGACCTTCATGCTCGCCTTCGGCCTGCGGCGCATGCACGGGGTCGGCCTCTACTGGTACGGGCTGGTCCTGGCGGGCAGCGGCGCCGGGGCCATCGTCGGGCTCGTGCTGGTGGGACGCCTGCGCAAACGGATGACCGAGCAGCAGCTGCTGCTCAGCTCTCTCTGGCTCATCGCCGTCACGGCGGCCGGTTGCGCCGTCTGGGGCACGCTCCTGGCGCAGGTGGTCCTCGCCTTCATGGTCGGCCTGTGCGGGTCAGTGGCCCAACCGTCTTTCGACGCCATGACCCAGCGCTACATCCCCCTGTCCGCCCAGGGGCGCGCCTTCGCCCGCTTCGGCATGCGCCAGCAGCTGGTCTGGGTGATCGGCGCGCTGATCCCCTTGATCATCGTGTTCACGCTGCCCCAGGGTGACGCCGTGCTGGCTGCGCTCGCCGCGCTCGGTGGCCTGTCGTACGTGACGGGACGGCGCGCCGCGCACGCGCCGCGCATGGTGCAGCGGGACTCCCGCAGCATCGGGGAAGTGGGTGAGGCGGGGGGCTAGCGGCCGCACCGCCCCCAGCTGTCAGCCCAGGCGTTGTCCGAGCGCGTCGGCCTGATCGGCCAGAGCCGAGGGGAGACGGTCGCCGAATTGGGCGTAGTACTCCTTGATCAGCGGCACCTCCGCCCGCCAACCCTCGGTGTCGACACGCAAAAGCTCTTCCATCTGCTCCCGGCTCACGTCGAGGCCCGTCGTGTCGATGGCGGCGGGCGTCGGGACCGCGCCGATCGGCGTCTCGACGGCCTCGGCCTTGTCCGTGACGCGGTTGAAGATCCACTCGAGCACGCGCGAGTTCTCCCCGTACCCGGGCCAGAGGAACTTCCCGTCCGCGCCCTTGCGGAACCAGTTCACGTAGAAGATCTTCGGCAGGGCGTCACGGTCGGGTGCTTCCGCGCCGATACGCAGCCAGTGCGCGAAGTAGTCGGCCATGTTGTAGCCGCAGAAGGGCAGCATGGCGAAGGGGTCGCGGCGGAGATTGCCCACGGCACCGGCCTGGGCGGCTGTCGTCTCCGACGCCATGATGGAGCCGAGGAACACGCCATGCTCCCAGTCGCGCGACTGGAAGACGAGCGGGACGACCGAGGCGCGGCGACCGCCGAAGAGGATGGCGCTGATCGGCACCCCCGCGGGGTCCTCCCACTCGGGCGCGATGGCCGGGTCCTGGCTGGCCGGAGCGGTGAAGCGGGCGTTGGGGTGGGCGGCGGTCGTGCCCGACTCCGGCGTCCAGTCGTTGCCCTTCCAGTCGGTCAGGTGGGCCGGCGGCTGATCGGACATGCCCTCCCACCAGATGTCGCCGTCGTCGGTCATGGCCGTGTTGGTGAAGATGCAGTTGCCGTCGAGGGTGAGGATGGCGTTGGGGTTCGTGTGGGTGTTGGTCCCCGGTGCCACGCCGAAGAAGCCGGCCTCGGGATTGATGGCGTAGAGCTGGCCGTCGGCGCCGAACTTCATCCAGCAGATGTCGTCGCCAACCGTCTCGACCTTCCACCCCTCGATGGAGGGGATGAGCATGGCGAGGTTGGTCTTGCCGCAGGCCGACGGGAAGGCGCCCGTGACGTAGCGCGTGTCGCCCTGGGGCGACGTGAGCTTCAGGATGAGCATGTGCTCGGCCATCCAGCCGGCGTCGCGGGCCATGACCGAGGCGATGCGCAGCGCGAAGCACTTCTTCCCCAGCAGCGCGTTGCCGCCGTAGCCGGACCCGAACGACACGATCTCGCGGGTCTCGGGGAAGTGCACGATGTACTTGTTCTCGGCGTTGCACGGCCACGCCGCGTCCTGCTCGCCCGGCCCGAGCGGCGCACCGACCGAATGCAGGCAAGGCACGAATTCGCCGTCGTCGCCCAGCACCTCTAAGGGCCCGGTGCCCATGCGGGTCATGATGCGCATGGAGACCGCCACGTAGGCCGAGTCGGTCAGCTCCACGCCGATGTGGGCGATGTCCGAGCCCAGGGGGCCCATGGAGAAGGGGACGACGTACATGGTGCGGCCCTTCATGCAGCCCCTGAAGAGCCCGTCGAGGGTCTGGCGCATGTCTGCGGGGTCACACCAGTTGTTGGTCGGGCCCGCATCGACCTCGTCGGCCGAGCAGATGAACGTGCGGTCCTCGACGCGGGCGACGTCGGCCGGGTCCGAGTGCGACCAGTAGCTGTTGGGGCGCTTGGCGTCGGACAGCTTGGTGAACGTGCCCGCGTCGACGAGCTCCTGGCAGAGCCGGTCGTACTCGTCGGCCGAGCCGTCGCACCACTCGATTCGGTCGGGTGTGGTGAGGGCCGCAACTTCGTCGACCCAAGCGAGGAGTTTCGCGTTCTTTGTTGGCGGCATATCGAGGGGATCTGCTCCTTCGTCCGGCCTGTTTCGGTGGGGTCCAATGCTAGGCATGTGACGTGGGATCCCCCAAACCAGGGCACATGACACCTCCCGTCCAAGAAGACGAGGTGCTACAGCGTATCCGGAGCATGCTGGGAAATGGAATCGAGGCGTTCGGGCTGCGCGACGACGCCGCTCTGCTGGAGCTTCCCGGTGGCCGGGTACTGCTGGCGTCGGTCGACAGCGTGGTGGAGGGCGTCCACGTCGATCTCACCCTCTGCAGCCCTGGTGACGTGGGCTGGAAGGCGCTCATGGGCGCCCTGAGCGACCTGGCCGCCATGGGGGCGACGCCCCTGGCGGCGCTGGTGGCGCTCTGCGTGCCCGGCGGCTCCGGCGAGGGGGAGCTGGCCATGGGCGTCATGTCCGGCGTGGCCGAGGCCTCCGCGGCGGCCTGCTGTCCCGTGGCGGGGGGCGACGTCTCCGGTGGAGGCGAGCTGGTCGTGGCCGTGACGGTGCTCGGGACGGTCGAGGAGGGCGGACCACCCCCGGTCGGACGGTCCGGGGCGCGGCCCGGCGACGTCGTGCTGGTCACCGGTCCCTGCGGCGGCTCGGCCGCCGGCCTGCGGGCGCTCCGGTCGGGAGGCGAGGTGGAGCCGGCGTTGGCGGCGGCCTACCGCCGACCGGTGTCCCGGCTCCGGGAGGGCGAGCTGGCCCGGTTCGGTGGGGCCCATGCCATGATCGACGTCTCTGACGGGCTGGCGCTCGACCTGCACCGGCTGGCTGATGCGTCCGGCGTCGGATTCGAGCTCGAATCGGCCCCGATCGCGCCGGGAGCGACGCGTGACGAGGCGCTCGGCGGGGGAGAGGACTACGAGCTGGCGCTGGCGGCCGAGCGCCAGACAGCGGAGCAGCTGTCGTCGGCCTTCGCCGCCGCGGGCCTTCGGCGCCCGCTCACCGTGGGGGTCGTGACCGAAGACCCGGCGACACGACGGCTGCAGGGCGAGCCGGTCGCCCGCATGGGCTGGCAACACCGGCTGGGGTGAGACCAGCGCGGCCCGTGGCTTGCGCTGGAGCGAGCCTCAGCTGTCGGCGGGCTGGTGCGTCCGGCGCAGGGGCTTGGTCACCTTGCCGGCCCGGATGCACGAGGTGCAGACGTGCAGCCGCTTGGGAGCGCCGTCGACGACGGCGCGCACCCGCTGAATGTTGGGGTTCCAACGCCGCTTGGTGCGACGGTGGGAGTGGCTCACGTTCATGCCGAACGAGGGCTTCTTGC
>DATAXG010000136.1:0-10315 GCA_036273055.1 Acidimicrobiales bacterium
CGAGCTTCGGACTGGCACTGCGGGTAGGTGCTTTGGCCGCCGAGGAGCACCTCGTCACTGAGCGCGGGACTCGACGCGGGCGTCGGCGCCTTGACCTCCCAGAGCGCGCGGTCGAGATCTTCGAGGTCATCGGGCCCGGTAATCCCCTCGTGGCGGATCACTTCGGCCCACGCGCCCTTTGGCGACGTGGCCAAATAATGGCACGGCCCCTCACCAGGGCCGTGCCAGCGAGCCTCAGGCTGATCATCCGTCGTCCAGACAAAAAGAAATCGTCTGTCGCAGGATCGGTAGAGGCGCGGGCAATCAGGGGGCACAGAGTTGGTCATGAACGCTCAGCCGACGAGCGATTCAGCGAGCTTCCTCACAGCCGCAACGTCGTCGGAGTGCGGATCCCACTTCCCCGACAAGATGTCGGCCGGCGTCCGGCCGTCGAGCTGGGATCGCGGGCGCGTGAACCAGCCTCGGATACCGCGCTCGTTGTACGAACCGGCCAGGTCCCCCACGATCTCAGCGAGCACATGGCCTCGCCAAGCCACGTCGTCGGGCGTCTCTCGACTCTCACCCCTGTATCTCTGCAGTGCTGACGGGGAGACACCCAGGCGATCGCGCAGGTCTGACCCCAAGGTGTCAACGAGCTTTGGGAGCTCGCGCTGTGGTACCGGGCAGTCCTCGAGTTCGGATCGGACACCGTGGATCCAGTCGGCGAAGTCGTCGGAGCCCTTCTCCGCGTAGGTGGACCACTCGAGCCGACGAGTCGTGGCGACGCCGCATTCGGCGATGTCGTCGAGGGCCTGGCCAAAGAGTTGCCCGTCGAGCCTGGTCACCAGCGCGGGGGGATCCCAGATTCCAGAGGCCTCAGCCCGGCAAAGCAGACGCGCAGCCTCGCCCGCCACGCGGCGGTGGTCGAACGGAGCCTCGGCGGACCTCAAACGGAGTTTCGACATGGTCCGTATTTTACCCGCTGCTGCCCCGTGGTGCACCCAGGTTGACCCTTTTCCTCCCGGCCTCGAAGTCTCGTTGCTTCTGCACTCGCCAAAGTCCCTGGTCAGAGAGGTACAGCCCGCCCAGAAAGCGCTCAAGCGCAACATCGTGCGACCGCGCTGTTCTCGCGCGACCCCTTCAACACGATTTGCCGGGCTTCAGTCCGGACCGACGAGCACGTCGTAGAGCACCTCGGCCGCAGAGTGCCCGACGTCACGGGTCGCCGTGACGAGAACCACGCCGGCCTGCGCCGCCAGCACGCGCAGGCGGGCCAGGCCATCGCCGGCCGGCGGCTGCGCCAACTCCGCCCGGTAGCGGGAGGCGAACGTCTCGAACTTGGCGGGATCGTGCCCGTACCAGCGCCGCAGCTCGGTGCGGGGCGCCACGTCCTTCATCCACTCGTCGAACGGCGCATCGGCCTTGGCGATCCCTCTGGGCCACAGCCGGTCGACCAGGACCCTGTGCGGTCCGCCCGCCGGGATGTCCTCGTACACGCGCCGCAGTTCGACCCGGGCACGCCGCCGCTCGTTCACACCAACGCGTCTCGATACGGCGCCAGGTCGATGCCGGGGTAGCGGGCGGCCACGCCGTCGAGCGTCTCGTCGGACCAGTAGGGGTCCCCCGGGCGGGGGAAGCCGAAGAGGTCGCGCTCCCGCACGCCGCACTGCGGGATGAATCTGGCCCAGCGCTCGGGCGACTGCTTGGGCCATGCCATTTTGCCGCCCCAGGTCGTGCCGCGCACCTGGAAGTCAGCCAGGATCGAGAACCGCGAGCGCCCGGGGCCCGTCATCTCGGAGCCGCGGTGCAGGATGTCGGTCCGGTAGATCAGGAGGCTCCCGGCCGGCCCGGTGCACGCCACCTCGGCGTCGGCCAGGGAGCCGAACGGCATGTAGAGCGGGGTGTAGGGAACGTCCTTGCCGTCCTCATACGGCACGATGCACGTCGGCCCGTCCTGCTCCGTGACGTCGGACAGATAGACGAAGGTCGTGAGCTGCGTGTAACGGGGCTCCGGGCGTGGCACGACGAGGCTGTGGCTCCCGTAGTCCCGGTGCAGCGGCTGGTCGTAGTTGACGGCGCCGGCGTACTTGGCCCAGAGCTCGACCTTGTAGAGGTGGAGGTCGGGCGTCTGCAGATAGCGCTCGACCGCGTCCACCAGGTCGGCGTGCACGGCCAACCGGTTGAGGTCCCACGCGCGGTAGGGGAACTCCTCCACCCCGGCGAACTGACTCGCCGCAAAGCGGTCGAATGAAGCCGGGTCGGCGGAGTAGTCCTCGGGGCGGGGGAAATGCAACCAGAGGGCCTCCCGGGCCGCAGCCAGCTCGTCATCGCCGAGGAAGCCCTCCATGAGTGAGAAGCCGCGTGCCTGCACCTCGGCGAGAGTGGCGTCAGAGACCCGCATCACCGGGCACCTTACCGACCTTCTCCCGGGAGGCCGACCTCGGCCGCGCCTACGCTCACGCCATGCGCGCCGTGGTGTTCGACATGGCCGACCCCGAGTTTCCCGCTTCGCTCAACGACATTCCCGAGCCCGCGCTGCCGGGGCCGTCGTGGGCACGGGTGGCGGTCACAACCGGTGGGATCTGCGGCAGCGACCTGCACCTGTTCGCGCACAACACCGGCCCGTCACCCACGCTGGCGTCCATCGGGACGTTCCCCTTCGTGCTCGGCCACGAGACGGCCGGGCGCGTCGTCGAGGCGGGGCCCAACTGCTCGGTCGCGGTCGGGACGAGAGTCGTGCTCGACCCCTGCATCCCGTGCCTCCCGCGGGGGATCGACCCGCCCTGCGCCAACTGCGCCCGCGGCTGGACCTCCTCCTGCCTCAACCTGGACAGTCGTGTCATCAGCTCGGGCCGGTCGCTGGGGTTCACGCAGGACCTGGGCGGGGGCTGGGCGGACAGCGTGGTGGGCCACGACTCCATGCTCCACCCGATGCCCGACGCGATCGAGGACCGCGGCGCCAGCCTCTACGAGCCCGTCTCCATCGCCTGCCACGGCCTGCTGCGCGCCATGCCGGTCGACGGCGAGCCCGTCTTGATCGTGGGGGCCGGCATCATCGGGTTGGCGTCGCTGGCGGCGTTGCGCGGGCTTTTCCCGAGCTGCCCGGTCACCGTGCTGGCCCGTCACCGCCACCAGGCCGAGGCGGCGAGTGCCTGCGGCGCCGACCACGTCGTCATGAGCGACCCCGACAACACGCACTGGGAGGAGCTGGCGTCGCTGAGCGGATCCCGCGTCGTGGGCCGCAAGCGCCACCAGATGCTGATGGGCGGGTTCCCCTACGTGATCGAGGCGGTCGGATCCCCGGCGTCGGTCACCGAGGCGCTGCGCGCGGTGGCGCACCGCGGCAGCGTGCTGCTGCTCGGGGCTGCGGGCATCAGCGAGGTCGACCTCACACCGATCTGGTACAAGGAGGCGGCGCTCATCGGCTCCATCGACCACACCGTGGACTCGCACTCGACGCCCGGGCTCGCCGGCGCGCCGGACCGTCACTCGGTGGACCGGGCCCTTGACGTCCTGGCCGCCGGCCTGCTGCCCCACTCCGTGGTCGTCACCCACGAGTTCGGGTTGGAGGACTACCGCGAGGCCATCGGCACCGCCATCGACCGCAACACGACGCACGCGATCAAGGTGGTCTTCCGGCCGTGACCCGGGAGCCGCCGGCCACCCGATGCCGGCGGCTCTCCGACCGCGTGTTCGCAGCGCTGGCGTTCGGCGCCCTCCTCGGCACCCTCTGTGTCGTCCAGAGCGAGGTGGCCTCGGAGGCCACACCGGCTGCTCCCCGCACGGTCGCCGGGCCACAGCCGGCCTACCGCTGCAGCTTCAACGTCAACACGGACGCCTTCACCGGTGCCGACGGCACGGCGTCGGCCATCGGATGGCTGGGCGACCACAACAGCGTCATAACCTGCCTCGGCGGCACGTTCGTGGTCCAGGACGGCCCCACCGGGCTCTTCCAGGGCTACGGCTTCGGGATCTACGACGGGCAGCGGACCACCTGGGACGACGCCGGCGGCTACCTGCCGGCGCAGGTCACGACATTCGCCCTCCGCCGCGGCGTCACCGCCTCCATCACCGAGTTCGCCGATCGCGTCCTGGTACACGGCGACCCTTTTGTCGTGATCTACAGCCGCGTGCGTGTGGACAACTCCACGGCACACGCGGTCAGCGTGGACCCGCTCGCCTCGACCGGGCTGGTTGCGCTCGACAGCAGTCCCGACGCCGTGCCGCCGCACCACGCCGTCGACCACGACTACGCCATCGTCTCCGACCGCTTCGCCAGCCTCGACGCATGGCCGGGCGCCGGCGACCTCAAGGCCGCGGGGAGCTTCGACGCCCACTTCTCCCACATGCGCTCCTTCTGGAACATGCAGCTCGGTGCCATTGCGCAGGTCAGTGTGCCCGACCGGCCACTCGTCGACGCCTACGACAGCGGCTTCATCACGACCCAGATCACGCGGAGCGGCAACGCCCTCAATACGGGCGTCAACGGCTACGAGAGCGAGTTCAGCCACGACGTGGTGGGCATCCTGACCACCTTCTTCACCCAGGGCTCCTACGCTGACGCCCATGCGCTCCTGACCGAGGTAGGCGCCGTGGTCGGCGCACCCGGTCAGTACGTCGACGGGTTGTGGACCTACTCGGTGCCCTGGGCCGTCTATCTCCTCAAGACGGGTGACAAGGCCTTCGTGGAGCAGAATTTCGCCACCGGGGGCGCGAGCGCGGAGGAACCGAGCATCGAAGAGGCCGCGCACGCCATTGCGGCGGACCGGACCGGGCCGATGGGGACGATGGAGGCCACCGACGACATCGACACGCAGGGCTCGTGGACCACGGACGACTTCGAGGCGCTACTGGGCCTGGCCGCCTACCGCCTCGTCGCCTCCACCCTCGGCAACGCCACCGAGGCGTCGTGGGCCGCGACGCAGTACGCCAGCCTCCTCACGGCGACCGACGCGCTGCTCGACCAGACAATCAGCCAGGGTCACCTCGACTACCTGCCCTGCTCCCTTATGCAGCCCAACACCGCCAATCGTTGCAACAATCCCAAGGACGCCAACTGGACCTCCCCGATCGGCAACTGGGCCTGGGAGGCCGCGCTGCTCGGGGCTCCGGTCAGCGGCCCGGGCCTGACCATGATCGACGCCACCTACGCCTACGGCTTCAGCCGCCTGCGCGGGGTGCTCCCGCCCGACACGACGGGCGGATTCCCGGGCGACTACTACTCGAGCGCCTACAACGCGGCGCAGGGCGCGGCGGGGTTGGCCAGCGCCGACCATCGCGAGCAGGGCATCTCGAACTTCGAGTTCATGCTGGCCAACAGCGAGAGCGGGCCGCTGTCGTGGTGGGAGAGCTCGAGCGCCCCCGATCCCCACTCCCCCTGGGTGGGGCGCCACCCCGCGACGGGCCAGGGGTCCTCCCCGCACGCCTGGGGCATGGCGGGCGCGGACAAGGTCCTGCTCGACTCGCTGGTGGCGCTGCGCTCGGACGGGTCACTTGTGGTCGGTCGCGGGCTGCCCCCGAGCTGGCTCGACCGCGGCAAACCGATTGCGGTGACGAACTTCCCGACGACGACCGGCCACCGCGTCGGCCTGTCCATCTCCTCGTCCGGGCGCTCGGTCTCGCTGACGATGCGCGGCGCGGTGCCGACTGGGGCCGTTCTCTTCCAGCTGCCGACCTTCGTACACAACATCGCGAGCACCTCGGCGGGGACGGTCAACCAGGCGACGGGGACGGTCAGCCTGAAGCCGGCTGTCCGTCACGTGACGGTCACCCTGCGCCGGGCCCCGTGAACAGCCGGGGCCGCACAAGAACACTTCGGCTCTGGCCGTCCCTGGGGTCGTCGTGCAGCACGGTGACGGTGAGACCCGAAACGGGAGATGACGGGCCGGGGCATTGCCCTGTCGGACGGGTGCGGGGCCACAAATGGATCCATTGGCGCAGCAAGGTCCGCCGGCTCGGGGCGTTCCCCTCGTGATGCGACCCGGGAACACACCGAACGTCCCCGCCCACGGCGAGGTCATCGACGGCGCCACCCTGTACCTCTGCCGCCGGGGACCACGGTGGGTCGTCGTCATCGAGTCGCCGCGCGTCAACGGCGCCGTGTCGTTCCATCACCCGGGCCGCGACAGCACCATCGCCCGTTTCGAGCTGCTCGCCCGGGCCCGCCAGGCCTGCCCGGACGCCGCCATCATGAACACCGACGGCGCCCTCACCGCCGAGGACTACGAATGGCGGGTGGATGTGCGCGGCATTGCCGCACGGCCGGGCGACCTCGGGGCGGCGCTGCACCGCGAGCTGTCCACCGAGTCAGCCGACGAAGCAGACGGGCCGAGGCCGACCGTCGGCCGGCGCTGCCACTGGGGTCAGAGCACATCGGTCTCGGGCCGACCGCGCTCGTTCTGACAGAGCGCGGCGCGGCTCAGCTAGACCCTGGATCTTCTGGTCCCTCGAGGTGGTCTCTTGGGGCGAGCCTGTCAAGGCGCCCAGTGCGGCGTGGGACGCTTAGAACCATGACGAAGTAGAACCAGTCGAACAGCCGGGGTGCCACGGGTGGCCGGGTCTTTACCAGCGAGCAGACCCCGAACCAACCTGACCGTGGCAGCGTCATAGGAGGCACTGTGGTTTGGAGGTTGCTCAGTATCGCTGTCGTCCCGGTCGCTGTGGCGGTCCTCATGGGATCATGCTTCTGCGCCCCGGCGGCCAGCTCGCCGACTGCCGCCCCATCGGGCTGGGCGACGCACACCTACGGTGGCTTGGCCATCTCCTCGCCCGCATCCTGGAAGGTGTTCCGACAACCGCCGGTCTGTCCTGGTGCCGCGCGCATTGGAGCGCTATTGCTCGGTCCGGTCCAAGGGGCCGGGTGTCCGGCACCGCCCGGGATGAAGCCTCCCTACGTGATCGCACCGAACATCGTGAGCGTCACGGACTTCTCGGGCACATCGTCGTTGCCGGAGGGATACCACTCGGCAGTGATCAACGGGTTCCACATCAGAGTTCTGAACGAGCCTTCCCCCGCATGGTGGATCCCCGGCCTTGGCCTCCTGGTATCCGGCAGCGGACCCAAAGCGAACCAGGTGATGCACACGATTCGTCCCAAGGCCCACGTCGACGTTCCCGAGGGCTGGGCGTCCTACACCTACAGCGGAGCGACGATCTCCGTACCGAAGAACTGGACGGTTGAGCACAACACCAACTGCCCCCTCACGACTGCGTCCGGGGCACTTCTGCTCGGCTTCCCGAAAGTGCTCATGAACTGCCCCAGCTACCCAGTTTCGTTGGGTCTCGTTGAGCTCTACCACCCGACCCAGGTGGACACGCCAGCGAGCGCGCACATCAAAGTGAACGGCGTGCCGGTTGAGGTGATTCGAGCGTCGCCCTCCTACACAGTGTGGTCTGTACCGTCCCTTGGCATCGACATCACCGGCGTGGGGTCTGAGGCAGTTCGGATAGTACACACGTTGCGACGTGCCTGATCCGACGAACTCGTCCTGGCCGGTCAGACACGGAAGTGAGCTTCCCCCGCCCTGGCGGACACCGAACCCGAGGCGCCGAGAGGTGGCTCTTGGAGGGATGTCCCTATGCCCGTGCGTTATCCAGACGAGTTCCGCCAGCGGGCGATCGAGCTGGCCCAAACCGGTGACCAGCCCGTGACCAAGGTGGGGGCCGATCTCGGCATCGCCACCTCGTGCTGCGTCGGTGGATGAAACAAGACGACATCGACGGTGGTAATCGGCCCGGAGCCAGCACCGACGAGCGTGAGGAGCTGGTGCGCCTGCGCCGGGAGCTGCGCACAGCCCAGATGGAGATCGAGATCCTCCGCCGGGCGGCTGCGTACTTCGTCAAGGGGACGTTGCCGGGCCCAAAATGATCTACACCTTCATCGCCCCGGGTCTGCACGGACCTGCCCGTGTCGGCCTGCTGTCGGGTCATGAGGGTGTCGACGTCGGGCTTCTATGCCTGGCAGGCCCACCCGGTGCGCTCCAAAGACCTCGACGACGCCTACTTGAGCGACGCCATCGTCGACATCTGGACCCATTAGCCAGCGCTCCTACGGCTCCCCCCGGGTCCATGCCGACTTCAAACTCGGCCGAGACGTCCGCTGCTCGCGCAAACGTGTCGAACGCCTGATGCGCCAGGCCGCCATCTGTGGCATCCACCGGCGGCGCCGGGGCGGCTGAAACAGGCGCGATCTCGACGCCAAACCCTCCGACGAGCTGATCCAGCGGGCCTTTGATCCGGACCAGCCGGACCCGCCTCTAGTCATGGACGTCACCGAACACCCCATCGACAGCGGCAAGGCGTATCTGGCCGTCCTCCTCCTCGACGCCTTCAGCCGCCGCGTGGTGGGCTGGTCGATCGCCGACCACATGCGCACCGAGCTCGTCATCGACGCCCTCCAGATGGCAGTCTGGCGACGGCGCCCACCCGCCGGCCAGACGATCGCGCATTCCGATCACGGGTCGACCTACACGTCGTGGGCGTCGGCCGAGGCCCAGATCAACCCCAAATTCCACGCTACCCGATCACCACGATTTGCCGAACTCAGCTCACCCCGACAGGCCGCGCGCCCTTCACGCTGGTGCGGTACATCTCGCGACGAACACCGGAGTAGTCGTTGAGGGCATTGTGCATGGTGCAGCGGTTGTCCCAGATGGCAAGCGTCCCGGGCGACCAGCGCAATCGGCACGTGAAGTTCTCGTTGATGCTGTTGCGGTGGAGGTGCGCCAGCAGGGGCGCCGACTCTTCCTTCGTCCACCCGTCGAAGCGGGTGGTGTACACCGGATTGAGGTAGAGCGCCGCCCTGCCCGTCACCGGGTGGACCGTGACGGCCGGGTGGGCCTCTTCGGCATAGGCCTGGGCGGAGGGGGCGATGGCCATGGAGGTGAGGTCCTTGACCTGGTCGAGCAACCCGCCCGTGCCGTAGGCCATGCCGGCCGAGTGCACGGCCTGCAGTCCCTGCAAGGCCGCCTTGAGCCCGCGCGACAGGCTCTCGTAGGCGAGGTACTGGTTCGACCACACGGTGTCGCCGCCATGGGTGGGGACGTCCCAGGCGTGCAGGAGCGTGTAGGCCGGCGGCGTGGCGAGGTAGCTCAAGTCGCTGTGCCAGGCGTTGGCGAAGTTGAGGACGTCGTCGGCCTCCTTGATGACCCGGATGACATAGGGCCTGTCCTCGAGGGGGTCCACGAACGGCGTGACGTCGCGGCCGCCCAGCAGGTCGGTCACGCGCTCGAGCACGTCCAAGTCGAGCGCCTGCTCGGGGAGGAAGACGACGAGATGCTCGGCCAGGGCGCGGCGCAACCCGTCGAGCTCGCCCGCCTCGGACACCTGGGCCAGGTCGAGCCCGGTGACGGTCGCTCCCAGCGCCCCCGCCATGGGCTCCACGGTGAGGGAGGCGCGCCCGATCGTCGTCACCGCGCCGGCATGGTCAGACGAGCCCGAGCAGCTCGGCCCCGTTCCGCCAGAAGAAGCGTTCCCGCGTCGAGGCATCGAAGCCGGCCACGGCGTCGCCGAACGCCTCGAAGGGCCGCTTCCCACCCTCGGGATGGGGATAGTCGGTCGAGAACATGAAGAGCTCGGGGCCGCACTGCTCCAGGAGCCAGGCCGTGTCCTCGAAGGGGAAGGGCGTGAAGCGCACCTGGCGGCGCAGATATTCCGAGGGCAGGAGGGTCAGCTCCTGCAGCGCCGGCTCGAACTTGGAGAACGAGCGCAGTGCGTGGTCGACGTTCCGGAGGAGACCGGGCACCCAACTCGCCCCGAGCTCGATGGCTGCGCCGCGCAAGTTTGGAAAGCGCTCGAAGACCCCGTCGAGCGCCATGCAGGCGAGAAAGCGCTCCGGCGAGTGATGCAGGACGGGGAAGTCCTTGGACCGCAGGTTCTCGCCGCCGCCGAGCCAGTCCTTGGGCCGCGGCCGGCCATTGTTGTGGAACGCCTTCGGGAGGAGCTTGCCGCCGCCGACGTGGAGGACGAAGGGCACACCGGCCTCGGCCAGGGTCGACCAGATCGGCTCCACGTCGCCGTGCGTGGGCGAGAATTCTCCCGGCGCGTCGGAGGGGACCCACATGGCCGCGATGCCGTCGTCGAGCGCCCGCGCCAACGTGACCAGTGCCCGCTCGGGGTCGTTCAGCGGGAGGTACCCGACCGCCTTGAGACGCGGGTCGGCGGCGCAGAAGGCGCACATGGCGCGATTCAGGGCCTCGGTGCCGCCATAGAGGACCTCGGGATCCCTGCTCTGGGCGAAGTGGCCCAGAGCGAAGGTCGGGAAAACCAGCTGCGCCTCGATCGACAGCGCGTCGAGCACCCGGGAGCGCACCTCGGGGTCCAGGGCACCCGGTGCCAT
>DATAXG010000137.1:0-26140 GCA_036273055.1 Acidimicrobiales bacterium
CCACGTGAACGGCGATGACCCCGAAGCGTGTGTGCGGGCGGCTCGGTTGGCCTTCACCTTCCGGCAGACCTTCCACAAGGACGTCGTTATCGACCTGGTCTGCTACCGCAAGCACGGGCACAACGAGGGGGACGACCCCAGCTACACCCAGCCGCTGATGTATCAGCGCATTGAAGCGAAGCGCTCGGTCCGCAAGCTCTACACCGAGACCCTGGTGCGCCGAGGCGACATCACGCTCACTGAGGCGGAGTCCGCTCTCGACGACTTCAACGCCAGCTTGCAGGTCGTCCTCGACGAGGTGCGCGGCGAGCCATCGCTGGCGCCGACCGGGCTCCCGGCGCCCGACCCGGGCCCGGGCGACACGCCGTCGGCGGAGACCGGCGTCGCTCCCGATGTCCTGCGGGCCCTGTCCTCCGTGGTGCGGTCGGTGCCCGAGGGCTTCATGATCCACCCGAAGCTGGAGCGCCAGTTCGTCCAGCGTGACCAGCTGGTGGCCGGTGGCGAGGTCGATTGGGCGCTGGGGGAGGCCCTCGCCATCGGCTCGCTGATGTACGAAGGCGTCAACGTCCGCCTGACCGGCCAGGACACCCGTCGCGGCACGTTCAGCCACCGCCACGCCGTCCTGGTCGACTACTCCAACGGCGAGGAGTACGTCCCCCTCGCCCACATTCGAGACGGCCTCCACCGCATCGGTGCCGACGCGGTGGAGCCGTCCGGGCAGATGGGGAACTTCACCGTGCGCGACTCCCTCCTCTCGGAGTACGCCGCCGTCGGCTTCGAGTACGGCTACTCCGTCGAGGCGCCGGAGGCACTGGTGGCCTGGGAGGCGCAGTTCGGCGACTTCGCCAACGGCGCCCAGATCATCATCGACAACTTCATGGTGGCGGCCGAGAACAAATGGGGGCAGTTCGCCGGCCTCGTCCTGTTGCTGCCCCACGGCTACGAAGGGCAGGGCCCCGAGCACTCGTCGGCGCGCTACGAGCGCTTCCTGTCGCTCTCGGCGCGGGGCAACCTGCGGGTGACGATGCCTTCGACATCGGCGCAGTACTTCCACCTGCTGCGCTCCCAGGCCAGGGCGACGCCGAAGCGGCCGCTCGTCGTGGTGACTCCCAAGTCGATGCTGCGGGCCCATGCCACCCGTTCGACCTTCGCCGAGCTCGAGACGGGCTCCTTCCAGCACGTCATCGAAGACTCCTCCATCGAAGTCCCCACGGCGGTCCACCGCATCGTGCTGTGCAGCGGGAAAATCGCCCACGAGGCGATCCAGCACCGCGCCGAGCTCGACCCCGCCGAGGCCTCCGGGGTGGCTGTGGTGCGGGTCGAGCAGCTCTATCCGTGGCCCCTGCCGAGCCTGACCGCCGTCTTCGAGCACTACGGCCGGGCCTCCGAGGTGGTGTGGCTCCAGGAGGAGCCCGAGAACATGGGAGCCTGGTCCTTCGTGCATGCTCGTCTCCACGCCTGTCTCCCCGAACGCCTGCGCCTCCGACACGTGAGTCGGCCCGAATCGGCCAACCCCGCCATCGGCAGCGCCGCCCTGCACCAGCTGGAGCAGGCCGATCTGTTGCGACGTGCCATTGGCTGAAACGCACCACGTCGTGGTGGACGGGTCCAACCTGGCCACTGAAGGGCGAACGTTCCCCAGCCTCAAGCAGCTCGACGAGGCCGTGCGCGCGTACGCCTCCGAGGACCCCGACGCCAGCATCATCGTGGTCGTCGACGCCACCTTCGAGCACCGGGTGGCGGACGCCGAGCGTGAAGAGGTGCGCCAGGCGATGCTCAACGGCGAGATCATCTCGCCGCCGGCCGGCGCCATCGGACGCGGCGATGCCTTCGTGTTGCGGATCGCCGAGCGCACCGGCGCCACGGTGCTGTCCAACGACTCGTTCCAGGAATTCCACGGCGAGCACCCCTGGCTCTTCGACGATGGTCGGCTGATCGGCGGCAAGCCGGTGCCGGGCGTGGGGTGGATCTTCACGCCCCGGCTGCCGATCCGTGGGCCGAAGAGCCGGGCCGCTACGGCCGAGGCCCGGGCGAAGAAAGACCCCGATTCCGCTCCGGCGAAGGCAGCCGAGCTGGCCAAGGCGGCCAAGAAGGCGGCAAAGAAGTCGTCCAAGGCGCGCAAGAGCGCCACGAAGCAAGCGGCCGGGGCGCCCCCGGTCGACACCTCGTGGCCCATCAAGCCCACCGCGCCGCCCCCGGGGCGGGCCAAGGTCAACCCGGTGTTCTCCAGCGCCATCGACGAGGCGGTCGAGGAGGCGTTGCATCCGCCGGCGCCCACACCCGCCAAGTCCCGGGGCGCCGCCAAGAAGCACGCGGTGGCCAAGAAGGCAGCGCCTGAGAAGCGGGCCAAGGCCAAGAAGGAGCCGCCGACGCGCAGGGGCGCCCAGGCCAAGGGTGCCCGGCCCTCGAGCCACGACGCTGGGCGCAACCCGAAGCGCTCGACGCCACCGCCCGCAGTCAACGAGCCCTTGACGTTCATCAATTTCGTGGCGGCGTTCCCGGTTGGGAGCACCATCGAGGGCGAGGTGGTGTCGTTCACCTCGCATGGGGCGATGGTGGACGTCCCACTGCCGGGCGGCGGCGCCCTGCACTGCTACATCCCCCTGACCGCCATGGGTACGCCACCGCCGACCAAAGCCCGCCAGGTCCTGAAGAAGGGCGAGGTCCGTTCTTTCGTCCTGGCCGGGTTGGACCCGCCCCGCCGGGTGGCTGAGTTGGCGATCCCGACGAGGGCGCCGGAGGTCGAGAAGGCCCTGGGGGCGCCGACGGTGAAGACGGCGGCGCCGGCGGCGAAGCGGGCGCCCACCACCACGGCAGCTCCGTCCACCAGCAAGGCGGCGGCCAAGAAGGCGGCACCGGCCAAGAAGGCCGCGAAGAAGGCGGCGGCAGCAGGGGCAGCAAAGAAGGCGCCGAAGAAGGCGGCGGCGAAGAAGGCCGCCAAGGCCAAGAAGGTTCCCGCCAAGAAGGCACCGGCCAAGAAGGCTTCGGTCAAGAAGGCCGGGAAGCCGCGCGCACGATGAGCGACGGAGCGACCCGATGACCGATCTTCCGCGGCCCTCCGACGTCCTGCCGCATCGTCCGCCCTTTCTGTTCGTCAGCGAGCTGACCGAGGTCGAACCGGGCGTCTCGGCCCGAGGACGGTGGGAGCTCACGGGTGAGGAGGCGTTCTTCGAGGGTCACTTCCCCCGCCGAGCGACCCTCCCCGGTGTGTTGATGGTCGAATCGATGGCACAGCTCGGGGGCATCGCCGTCCTGCTCGACGAGCGCTATGCCGGCAAGTTGCCTCTCTTCGGCGGCATCGAGCGAGCCCGGTTCCGCCGCCAGGTGGTCCCCGGGGAGACGCTGGAGCTCGAGGTGACCATGGACCGGTTGTCTGCACGGGCGGGCAAGGGGCACGGGCGGGCCTCGGTGGGTGGACAGACCGCCTGTGAGGCCGATCTGTTGTTCGTCATTGTCGACGGAGGAGCGAATTGATGCGGTTGGCGACCTGGAATGTGAATTCACTGACCGCTCGTCTGCCGCGGGTCACCGAGTGGATCGAACAGCAGCAGCCCGACGTGCTCTGCATGCAGGAGACCAAGCAAGCGGACGACAAATTCCCCGAGGAGGCGTTCGCCGAGTTGGGCTACGAGTCGCTTCACTACGGCGACGGGCGCTGGAACGGCGTGGCCATCGTCAGCCGGGTTGGGCTCGCCGGGGTCACCCGGGGCTTCGGCACGTCCGACGACGACGCGGGGAGGCGGATCGTCTCGGCGGAGTGCGCGGGAACGCGCGTCTTCTCCGTCTATGTCCCCAACGGGCGCGCCCTCGACAACGACATGTACGGGGTCAAGTTGGCCTGGCTCGCCCGTCTCCGCGCCACGCTCGACCAGATGTGTCCGCCGGGCTCCTCCCTGGCGGTGTGCGGCGACTTCAACGTGGCGCCCGACGACGGCGATGTCTGGGACCCCGCCGCCTTTGTCGGCGCCACCCACGTCAGCGTGCCCGAGCGCGCCGCGCTCCGTGGTGTCGAAGGGTGGGGATTGGACGATGTGTTCCGGCGCTTCAACGACCCCGGCACCTTCACGTGGTGGGACTACCGGGCGGGTGACTTCCACCAGGGGCGTGGACTGCGCATCGATCTCATCCTCGTGAGCGACGATCTCGTCCGGCGCGCCACCGGATCATTCAGGGATCGCGACGCCCGCAAGGGGCAGAAGCCTTCGGATCACGCCCCGGTCGTGGTGGATTTCGCCGAGTCCTGAAGGCCCGATGACCAGAAGGGGCGTGGCCTTCGCCAAGCAACGACTGTGGTCGCTCGGCCACGCACCTTCTGCAGCTTCTTCACCTTCTCCGCCTTCTCCACCGGGCCCCGAGAACGTCTGACCGTCGCCAAGAGCAGCCGCCGCTGCTCGGTCACACGTTGTCCGGGTCGTCCCTACCGCAGGTCCAAGAGCAGGTCGCGCAACGGCACGCCGTCGCAGATTGCGATGATCTTCTCGAAGTCCTCCTGGCTGAGCGACTGCTGCACCTTGGTCCAGCTGGTGGCCCCACCCCGCATGTAGGCCATGAAGATCTCCCACACGGCAAGCCGCTTGCGCATCCGCTCTACCTCGAACTCGACCGAGGCGTAGTCGATGATGTCCGCCTCATCGACCTCGTCCTGCTCGGGCGTCACGGGCGGGGTGTGGAGGAGGTCCTGCCGCAGCCGCTCGAGGGCCTCGTCCATGGCCCGAGGGTCCGATGAAGGATGGCTGTCCATTTCCATCTGCATCTGCATCTCCTCGGTAAAGACCGTCCCCGGGTGTACTGGTTTGGAGCACCCTCTTCGAATTGCATGCTGACAGTCCCATTTCGGGCGCTATAGAGCCGTTGGAACCTAATGGGGGACCGAGGAACCCTTTGTTGTCGCCGCGTTGGTTCGTTGTCCGGCCGTTGTCCGGCCGTCTGAACATGAACGCCTCAGAGCAACACCTCAATGACCGTTGGGCCGGCCTCGGCGAAGCCCGCAGCCAACGCCGCCGCCAGGTCTTCGGCGTTCTCGACCCGGCGCGCCGGCACGCCCATGCCTCGGGCCAGATCGCAGAAGTCGAGTTCGGGGTCGGTCAGATCGAGCAGCCGTCGGGCGAGCGGCCCGCCTGCATCGGCGCCCACCCGGTGCAGTTCCATGTTCAGAATGGCGTAACTCCGATTGGAGAGGACCAGTGTGGTCACGTTCAGTCCCTCGCGTGCCTGCGTCCACAGTGCCTGCAGCGTGTACATGGCGCTCCCGTCCGCCTGCAGGCACAGGACCGGCCGCTCCGGGGCGGCCACCGCGGCGCCGGTCGCCATCGGCAGCCCGATGCCGATGGCACCGCCCGTGAGCGTCAGCCAATCGTGCCGCGGTGCTCCCGCGGTCGCGGCCGGGACGAAGAGACCCGAGGTGTTCCCCTCGTCGACGACGATGGCGCCCTCCGGGAGCGTGGCACCGACCGCCGCGGCCAGCGTCTCGCTGGTGACGGCGCCCATGGGGAGGCCCGGGCGCCCCGCGGGCGCGGGCAGGCCGCCGTCCCCTGGCGCACCCACCGCGTCGGCCAGGGCCTCCAGCGCGCCGGCGGCATCCTCGCCCGGCCGGGCCAGGACATGCACCGTGCAGCCCGGCGGAACCAGGTCGCTGGCCCTGTCGGGGTAGGCGAAGAAGGACACGGGCGACTTGGCGTCGACCAGGACGAGATGCCGGACGTCGTCCAGCTGTGCCTGCGCCATCTCGGCCAGATAGGCCAGACGCTCGACCGCCGGGATGCCCGCCCCGCGCTCGAGGTTGGCCGGGAAGGTCTCGCCCAGCAACGCCGCTCCGGTCGTCACGGCGACGCGGCTGGCCGCGTGCAACCCCCCGGCCCGGAGCGCACGTCCACCGAGGAGGAGGGCGGTGCGCTCGCCGCCCCGCAGTGCCTTGGCCACCTCGTCAATGGTGTCGCCGGCGACGGTGCTCGCCCGCGCACGAGGTCGTGGTGGGCAAGCGCCCGTGGCCGACTCCGACCACGACGCGTCCGCCGGGAGGACCAGGGTGGCGACGCATCCGGGGGGCCCGATCGCCGCCGCCACTGCATCGGCGCCGTCGGCGGCCACGTCGTCGGCCCGCGCCGTCGAGCGGTACCACCCCGACACCGGGCCGGCGATGGAGGCGATGTCGGACTCCAGCGGCGCGTCGTAGCGGGCGTGGTAGGTCGCATGGTCGCCGACGATGTTGACGATCGGCGTCCGGGCCCGGCGGGCGTTGTGCAGGTTGGCCAGCCCGTTGCCGAGGCCCGGCCCCAGGTGCAGCAGCGTGGCCGCGGGACGTTCGGCCACGCGCCCGTACCCGTCGGCGGCCCCCGTGACGACACCCTCGAAGAGGCACAGCACCCCGCGCATGGCCGGCACGTCGTCGACGGCGGCGACGAAGTGCATCTCCGAAGTCCCCGGGTTGGCGAAGCAGACGTCGACGCCGGCATCGACGAGGGTCGAGAGGAGGGCGCGGGCGCCGTTCACGACGACGCTCCGCTGCGCGCCACGCCGAGTAGCCGGTCGGGGCCCAGGATTCCCTGCGGATCGAAGGTCCGTTTGATGGAGCGCATGAGCGCTAATGACACGGGATCCTGCAGCTCCAGGAAGTAGGGCAGCTTCGCCGTCCCGATGCCGTGTTCACCCGAGATGGCACCGCCGACCGAAAGCGCGAGCTCGAAGCTGGCGTGCATGAGCGCGTGCCGTCGCTCGTCATCGGGCTGGAAGACCGTGATGTGCACGTTGCCGTCGCCGATATGGCCGCACCCGGAAATGAAGGCGCCGTGTTCCTGCGCCAGCACCGCCACCTGCGCCAGGTAGTCGGGGATGGTGGCCCGGGGCAGCACGGCGTCGATGAGATCGTCACATCCGGCTGCCTTGCCGACGAAGAACGCCCGCTCCCGGGCGGCGATGAGTTGTGCTCCCGAGGTCGGGGGCAGCACGTACACGTCGAGCGCACCCAGCTCCTCGAGCTGCGTGGCGAGGCGCTCGACGTCCTCGTCGACCCGCCCGCTGTCCATGCCCTCCAGGACCACCACCAGATAGGCCAGGGTGCGGGCCTTGACGTCCTCGGGAACGCCGAGGTCGAGCCCCGCCGCCTGCGTGATGCCGCCCATCACCAGGATGTCGACGTACTCCAGGATGGATGGGGTGATGCCGCTCTGCATGATGTGCGGGACCGCATGGGCCACTTCCGACAGCGTGGCGAACGGCGCCAGGACCGTCGAAGACGCTGTGAGACGGGGTTCGAGCTTGACCGTCACCTCGGTGGTGATGGCCAGCGTCCCCTCGGAGCCGATGAGCAGTTGCGTCAGGTCGTACCCGCTCGAGCACTTGACGAACTTGCCGCCCGTGCGCAGGACGGTCCCGTCGGGCAGCACCACCTCGAGGCCGAGCACGTGATGGCGGGTCACCCCGTAGCGGACGGCCCGCATGCCACCCGCGTTGGTCGCCACGTTCCCTCCGAGCGACCCGCTCTGCTCGCCCGGCGACACCGGATAGATCAGGCCGAGCGGGGCCAGCTCGCCGTTGAGCTGTTCCAGCGTGACGCCCGGCTCCACGACCGCCACCTGGTTCTCGGTGTCGATCTCGAGGATCCGCTTCATGCGGTCGAAGGCGAGCAGGATGCCGTCCGCCACCGGAACGGCCGCGCCCGAGAGCCCGGTACCACTGCCGCGGGCGACTACCGGGACCCCACGCTCGCTGGCGACCCTCAGGACCTCGGATACCTCGTCGGTCGTGCCGGGCATCACGACCGCCAAGGGCACGACCGGCTCGCTTGTCAACGCCTCGTCATGTGTGTAGTCCGCGTGCACGGCCTCGCCCGCGAGGACGTTGCCCTCGCCGACCGCCTTGCGCAGCTGTTCCAGGAGTTCCGACATCCCCACCTCGGATCGATCGGGCGGCCCGACCTTACCGGCCCTTAGCGGTGATCGTCTCCGCTCTCGGCGCCGTCGGCGCCCTCGTCCAGCAGACGGCGCAGCTCCGCGACGCGGCGGGAGACCTCCGTCGCCTCCGTCGGCGCGGCCTCCTTCTCCAGCTCGGCGATCGACCCCTCGATCGCCGCCAACCAGGGGCTGGGACCACGGCTCGCTCGGGTCCCCGCCCCGGCGTCGTCAAACCAGCTGCACCAGAGTTCCTCTTCGGATCGGGTCAGCGCGACGTAGAGCAGCCGCCGTTCCTCGTCGATGGCGGCAGGGGTTTGCGCCGATGCGATGGGCATGAGGCCGGCGCTCAGGCCCAGGACGATCACGGTCGGCCACTGCAGGCCCTTGGCACGGTGGAAGGTGGTCAGCACGACGCGGTCCCGGTCGACCGGGGACTCCTCACGGTCCCGCTCCCACCTGTCCGCGCCCCCGTCACGCTTGTCCGCGTCGCCGCGCAGGTCCGACGCCGGGCCGAGGTCCGCCCCGGCGACGAGGCTCGGTACCCGCGCCTTTTCGAGCGCCGCCTGCACCACGGCGAGCTGTGCGTTGGTCCGGGTCAGCACCGCGATGCTGGACCATTGCCGCCCGGGGGTGCGGGACATCTTGACCCGGTCGGCCACCCAGGCCGCCTCGTCGACATCTGAGGAGTGCGAGACCACCTTGGGGACCGGACCGTCTACTCGCGTCGTGCGGGGCAGGGCGACCTCGCCGCCCGGCCCGAGCGCGCCGCCCTCCCGCAGCACGGCCGTCGCGACGGCCACGACCTGCGGTGTGCAGCGGTGGTTCTCGTCCAGCCGGATGACGACGGTCCCGCGCAGGATGTCAGGCAGCCGGTCCAGCAACGTGGGGTCGGCGCCGTTGAACCCGTAGACCGACTGGTTGGGGTCACCGACGACGAAGAGGTCGGGCTCGTCGGCCAGCATGGCCGTCAACAGTCGGAACTGAGCCGGGTTGACGTCCTGCATCTCGTCGACGAACAGATGCCGGGTACGCCAGCGGATGGAGTCGGCGAACTCGCTGTCGCCGGCCAGCGCGTCGGCGCACGACACGATCAGGTCGTCGAAGTCGATGACGCGCCGGCGGCTCCGCTCCGTTTCGTACCTGGCGAACGCGTCCGCCACCTGCTGGGCGCTCATGCCGCTGCGACGTCGGTGCCGGCGCGCCTCGGCCTCGTACTGCTCGGGTGCGACGAGGCGCGCCTTGGCCCAGCCGATCTCCCCGTCGAGGGCGCGGGTCCGTCGGGCGTCGCCCGTGGTCACCTCGGCCAGCAGGCGCCGGCGGTCCGGCAGCAGCTGGGGGTGGGGCCGGCCCCGCAGCTCCCTGTGCTCGCGCAACAATCCCAGCGCCGTGCGGTGAAAGGTGCCGGCCTTCACTCCCGACACCCCCAGCGACCAGAGGCGGGTACGCAGCTCCTCCGCCGCCTTGCGGCTGAACGTGGTCACCAGGGTTCGGTCAGGCTCGATCGACCCCTCCCGCACCCGCCGCGCCACGCGCAGCGTCAGGACCCTCGTCTTGCCGGCCCCGGCTCCCGCCACCACGCACAACAGCGGCTCGTCCGACTCGATGGCCTCGCGTTGGGTCACGGTGAGGCGGTTGGCGCCCGGGAGGGCGTCCCAGGTGTCGTTGTCCAAGCCCTCGAACGTCATGACCACACTCCGCACGGTACAGAGGGGGTGCTCGCAGCACCCGCCGGACCTGCGCCTATCGTGGCCGAACGGGGTGGCCGATGCCCCATCGGGAGGAGCGGGCCGTGGCCGAGCAGGACCGCGAGTGCGAGGTGGTGGTCGTCGGGGCCGGCTATTCGGGCCTGGCCGCCGCCCGTCACCTGGCCCGCCTGGGGGTCGACACCGTCGTGCTCGACGCCCGCCATCGCGTTGGGGGCCGCTCCTTCACCGAGGTCAGCGAAGCCGGCTACTCCATCGACCGGGGAGGCCAGTGGATCGGCCCGTCCCAGGACCATCTCGCCGCGCTGGCCGCCGAGATGGGCGTCGCCACCTTCCCGACCTGGACGGAGGGGCAGGGGGTCGAGCTGCGCGACGACAACCGGCACCTCTACGTCGGGCTCATCCCGACCTCGGACCCCGAGGGTGCCGCCGACGGGATCGCCTGCATGCTCCATCTCGACCTGGCCGCCTTCGACGTGCCGCTCGACGCGCCCTGGGATGCCGCCGACGCCGCCACCCTTGATGCGCAGACCCTTGCCACCTACCTCGACACCCACCTGACGTCCGCGTCGGCCCGGGCCATCCTGGAGGTGGCGGTCAAGGCGATCTTCGGCGCCGGTTCGGCCGAGCTGTCGCTCCTCTTCACTCTCTTCTACCTGCACGCCGGTGGCGGGCTGACCAACCTGGCCCGCACCACGGGTGGCGCGCAGGAGCGGCGCTTCGCCGGCGGCTCGCAACAGCTGGCCGAGGGGATGGCAGCGGAGCTGGGGGAGCGCGTCCTCCTTGGCGCCCCGGTCGAATCAGTGGCCTACGGTCCCGACCACGTGACGGTCAGCGCCCGCCTCGTCCCGAGCGACGCCGCTCCGACCGACCCCGCCGCCACGGCCGCCACCGTCATGGAGGTGCGGGCCCGGCGCGCCATCTTCGCGATGGCGCCGGCGCTCTGCGGACGCCTCGTCTTCTCGCCGCCTCTCCCCGGCAACAGGGATCAGCTCTGCCAGCGCATGCCGATGGGCGCCGTCACCAAGGTGCACGCGATCTACGACGAGCCGTTCTGGCGCGCCGACGGGCTGAACGGGCAGATCGTCGCTCCCGGGTCCGTCCTCGAGAGCGCGTTCGACAACTCGCCCGACGACGCGCCCCACGGCGCCGTCGTCGGCTTCATCGCCGGCGACGACTGCCGGCGCATGGAGACGGCCGGTCCCGCCGCCCGCCAGGCCGCCGTGCTGGAGGAGCTGGCGCGGGCCTTCGGCCCCAGGGCGCGCACGCCCATCGAAGTCGTCGAGCAGCACTGGCCCGCCGAGCCGTACACACGGGGCGGGCCCGTCGCCGTCAGCGCCCCCGGCGCCCTCACTGCGCTCGGCCCGGCGCTGCGCGCGCCGGTCGGGCCACTGCACTGGGCCGGGACGGAGACTGCCACCCAATGGTGTGGCTATCTCGACGGCGCGCTGTCGGCCGGCGTCCGTGCTGCCGACGAGGTGCTGCATGCACTGAAGGGAGAGCCCGTTGGCCTCGACTGAGGAGCTCCTCGAGGCCTACGCCGAGTGGCGCACGCGCAGCAACGGCAACCCGCGCCTGACCAACATGGTGCGCGGCTGGGACCGCGTCATCCACTTCACCACGACCGACACCGAACAGGGCTTCACGATGCGCGTGGAGGGCCAGCAGCTCTCCGACCTCGCGATCGGCCACGAGGGGCAGCCCGACGTGGTCGTCACCGGCAGCAGCGAGGACTTCTGCGACATGTTCTGGGGTGATCTCAACCCGTCGGAGAAGTACATGTCGGGCGAGATCACGCTGCTGGGCTCGCAGCAGGACGTCATGCGGATCGACGCCATCTCCATGGTGGCCTTCCTCGATTCCTGATCCGTCACCACCGATGACCGACGCCGCGGCATCCCTCTCGTCCCGAGCCACCCTGCGCCGCGCGCTGGGCCTGCGCACGGTGGTGACCACCTCGACCGGCTTGGCTTTCGCCGCCCTGGAGTACCTGGCCGCGGCCGGGCTCGTGGTGTATGTGGCAGGTGACTCCGCCTGGATTCCCATCATCGTCGCCGGAGCCCTCGCGCTCCTTGCCTACGGCTTCTTCGGCGAGCTCAACGGGATGTTCCCGACGGCGGCGGCCATCCGCCTCTACATGCAGCGCGCCATGGACGACCGCATCGCGTTGACCGTCACCTTCACGTACCTCACGACGATCATCCTGGTCATCGCCTCCGACGCCTTCATCGTCGGCAGCGCGTTGGCGCACGCGTTCGGCGAGCCCGCCTGGGTGGCCTCCATCTGGATCGTGGGGCTCCTCGGCATCGCCGTGCTCTCGAACCTGCGCGGCATCACGGTGGCGGGGCTCCTGCAGGACACGGCGACCACCGTTGTCATCGCCGCCACACTCGTGATCGGCGTGCTGGCCCTCGTCCGCAGCGGACACGGCCTGCACGAGCCCTTGCAGCCACTGCACGGGCATCGCCCTGGCGACTTTCTCCAAGCGGTGGCGCTCGGTGTCTTCCTCTACAGCGCCTTCGAATGGGTCACAACGAGTGCGGAAGAGGTCCGCAAGCCCTCATCCATCAACCGCGGCATGCTGATCGCCATTGCCATCTTGTGCGTCGTCTGCGCGGTGGCGACGGTCGCCATGAGTCACACGCTGTCGCACCACGAGCTGACCTCGGCCTACCCGCAGCTGTACCTCGGCGTTGCCGCCCTCGGCCACTCGGGGTTGTGGGTGATGGCGGGCGTGACGGCCGTCACCGCGCTCAACACCTTCAATGGAGGGTTCATCACCGCCTCGCGCTTCGTCTACGGCACCGCCCGCGAGGGGTCGTTGCCCCGGCAGTTGGCCCTGCTCAACTCCCGCGCCGTCCCCTGGGTGCCCGTGGTGGCGCTGGGTGCCCTCTCGGCCGTCGTGGCGCTCCTGGTCGCGATCACCCATACCTGGCAGGTGCTCGTCGCGGTGGGAGCGGCTCTGGAGGGGATGATTTATGCAGTGGCGGGAGTCTGCGCGCTCCGACTGCGCCGTCGTGCACCCGACCTGCCCCGTCCCTTCCGCGTGCGGGGCCTCGGTGTGCTCGGACCGCTCGGCATCGCGCTGTTCGGCCTGTTGGCGGTACTGGCATCCGTCTCCGTGCAGGACAGGTTCAATCCGGCCCCCTTGCTGATCATCCTCGTCGCCGGTGGGCTGAGCGCGTTCTACGTCCTGCGGTTGCTGCCGGGCATCCGAGAGCGGGAAGCGGCGCGCCAGGCGGATCGGCCTCGTCGGCGCCCGACCAGAACCGGAGACGCTTAGAGCACCCGGTGCGTGCGCAGCGAACTGCGCCTGACGTGGCGTGCCCGGGCCAGAAGCACGAGCTCCTCGACCACCGCGTTGAAGGGAAGGCCCTCGGCCTCCCACAACATGGGAAACATGGAGATCGGGGTGAAGCCCGGCATGGTGTTCACCTCGTTGATCACGATCTCGTCGTTCTCGCGCAGGAAGATGTCGATGCGGGCCAGGCCCTCCACCCGCAGGGCCCGGTAGGCCGCCTTGACGACCCGTTGCGCGTGCTCCAGCTGCGCGTCCTTCAGGTCCGTCGGCGCGACGGTCTCGGCCCGGCCGAGCACGTACTTGTCGTCGTAGTCGTATAACTCCCGGCTGGCGAGGATCTCGCCCGCCTGCGTCACCCGCACGTCCTCGTTGCCCAGTATGGCGAGCTCCAGCTCGCGGCCGGCGACGAACTCCTCGAGGATCACGTGGTCATCGAATTCGAAGGCGGACAGCACGGCGTCCCCCAATGCCGCTTCGTCCGACGCCTTGGCGACCCCGATGGAGGAGCCGAGATTGGCGGGCTTGACGAAGAGGGGCAGGCCCAGCGCCCCGAGCGCATCCTCCATCACCTCGGCGGACCAGGCGGACCGGGCCACGAGCCTCCAGGCGGCGACAGGGAGGCCGTGGTCGCGCAGGACCGACTTGGCGATGCCCTTGTCCATGCAGATGGCGGAGGCGAGAACGCCCGCGCCGACGTAGGGCACTCCCAGCGCCTCGAGGTGCCCCTGCAGGACGCCGTCCTCACCGAAGGGCCCGTGGAGGACGGGGAAGACGACGGCGTCGGACGGCACGCCACTGCCCAGGTGGCTGTGCACCGCGGCAGGATCCAGGTGCACCAGGTCGTCGGGGGAGGGCAGCGCCGCCACAGCGGCCACGTCGTGCAGCACTCGGTCGGCGTCGACCCATTGCTTGTCGTGGGTCAGGCCGATCACCTTCACCGTGAACCCGGCCCCCAGCGCGGTGGACACCACGCGCCGCGCCGAGATGCATGACACCTCGTGCTCGGCCGACGGACCCCCGTACAAGACCGCCAGCACTCCGGGATCGGGCATCGACCGAGGCTATACAATCGGCCGCGAGCGTGATGCGTGCAATTCTCCATTTCTGAACTCGCGGACCGTCTCGGTGGGGAGCAGGTCGGACCTGACGTCATCGTCACGGGAGCGAGTATCGATACCCGGACCTTGCTGCCGGGACAGCTCTACGTCCCCATCGTGGCGGAACGCGACGGGCATGGATTCATTGGTGCGGCACTCGAAAATGGGGCCCCGGCGTATCTCACAGAGCAGGCGCCGATCGGTGGCACGGCGGTCGTCGTCACCGACTCCGCTGTGTCGCTCCTCGACCTTGGGCACCTGGCGCGGGAGCGCATGGGCGGTGGCGTCGTCGGCATTACGGGCTCGGTCGGGAAGACCACGACCAAGGACCTCCTCCGCGCCTGTCTCGCGTCGTCCTTCCGGGTGTCGGCCAGCGAGCGGTCCTTCAACAACGAGCTCGGACTTCCGCTGACGCTCCTCAACGCGCCGGACGACGTCGAGTGGGTCGTTCTCGAAATGGGCGCCCGGGCGGCGGGTCACATCACGCGTCTGACCGACGTCGGCCGCCCGGACGTCGGCATCGTGACCAGCGTGGCGATGGCACACGTCGAGTTCTTCGGCGACCTCGAAGGGGTGGCCCGGGCCAAGGGCGAGCTCGTGCGCGCACTGCCGCCTTCGGGGGTCGCGGTCCTGAACGTCGATGATCCACTGGTCGCAGGCATGGCATCGGTCAGCCCATGCCCGGTGCTGAGCTACGCAGTGGAGTCTCAGGCGGAAGTGCGCGCCGGCAGCATCGTCCTCGACGAGGACCTGCGACCGCGATTCCACCTGACGACACCGTGGGGGACCGCCGACGTTCGACTCGCGCTGCACGGGATCCAACAGGTCCCGAACGCGCTGGCCGCGTCTGCCGCGGCATTGTGGTGCGGGTCACCGTTCGAGGCGGTGGTAGCTGCACTGGGCGCGGCGACCGGGTCGCCGCTGCGCATGGAGGTGCGGAGGACTCCGAACGGCCCGGTCCTGCTGGTCGACTGCTACAACGCCAACCCGGCCTCGACCGAGGCCGCGCTGCACTCCATCGGGGCGTTGCCGGGCGGACGGAAGGTGGCCCTTCTCGGGCTGATGGCCGAGCTGGGCTCGGAGACAGAAGCCGAGCACTTGCGAGTGGCGGCGTTGGCCCAGGAACTCGGCATCGAAGTGGTCGGTTACCAGACCGCGCTCTATGGCTCCGTCCAGGTGCCCGGCGCCGACGACGCGGTGGCCCTCCTGCTGGCCCTGGGTCCGGGCGACGCAGCCCTCGTGAAGGGAAGCCGCGTTGCGCGTCTGGAGGACGTGGTCCAGCGGCACGCAGAGGCGGCGGGCTCCTAAGCCCTAGTCGTTCGATTCAGGTCGGGAACTGGCCGACACGCCGTCGGGCCGGCCGGTACCGACGAGCACCCGACGGGATAGTTCGCCATAGAGCGATTCGGTGCGCGCCGAGGGTGAGCCACCCGGGTCGAGCGCGTCAATGCGGCGTTGGCAGTCTCGCCACTCGAGGCGGAGGCGGTCGGCGTCTCCTTCTGCTGCCGCAACCTGCATGGCCGCCCGGGAGAGCGCCTCGCTGTACGGCTCGAGGAGTCGGGCCCTCTCGAGTCCCCACCGGGCCAGTTCGAAGCGTCCGGTGTCGGAGGCGAGGGAGGCCATGATGCAGGCGGCGTCGACCAACGCCGCAGCGACACGTCCGCCGTGCCCTTCCGCCTCCCACCATGCGTAGCCCGACAGGGCATTGGCCAGCGGCTCCCCCTCGACCAACTCCAGCGCCGAGCGGAGATAGGCAATGGCGACATCGGGGTCAGTCTGGGCTCTTCCCTCGGCGGCGAGGGCCACTGCTCGGTGCGCATCGACTGTGACCTGCGGCGAAAGCTGGTACAGGCCGTCCCGCGAGCCGGCGGGGAAGAGGGGATCGCCTTGATCGTCGACCCCCAGAGCGCGACGAGCCGCGTAGGCCGTGTTGAACAGTGTCTTCGATGCCGCGTCGGCGTCGGAGGAGCCGAGCACACGCGTGCGCAGCCGGTCGCTCGTAATGACGTCGGGCTGGTGCAGCGCCAGATACGCGACGAGCTCTGTCGCCCGCCGGGCCCGGTTGGGAGGGAGGTCCTCGCGGAGCCTATCGATCCGAGGGGTCATGGTCAGCAGTCGCACCTCGACCGTTCCCGACGACAGGGCACCCATCTCAACCCGCGGCTCGGTCCTTTCCGCGAGCTCGACCGCGTCCCGTGTCGGATGGTCGTCGTCGACGGGCCGGGCCACAAGTTCGGCGACGTGCCCGGCGGTCTCCGCTGACTGGAGATGGGGACGGACGACCAGCCCCATGGGGTGCACGGTCGCGGCCTGGCGGTCGACCAGGAGGGTCAAGTCGGTGGCGGCGACCGGCTCCATCGTGATCACGGCACAGCGAGCGGCTACCGGAGGGGACAGCACTGCTGGGTCACCGCAGAAGAGCACCGTGCGCGGCAGGTGCGGGACGGCCCCAGGTTCGTCGCGCAGCGCCTCGTCGTCCGGGTCCTCGGTCACCACGATGGTGTCCGACCAGGCCCAGGATCCGACAGCGGCGCGCGCGGCGCGCCAGAGAGCCGGTGCCGCCTCACCCAGGAGGGGCAGCACGTCTCCCGGCTCGAGCGGGATGAACCAGGTTCCCTCGGCGTCGTCACCGACGGGAAGCACCACCGGGAGATACGGCGAAGAGGGCTCGTGCCCGTGGAGGGCATCGTGGCTGACGAACCAGGCGTTCCCGTCCTGCACACGGTCGAACCCTTCTGGGGCATCATCGGAGAGCGATCCGGCGAGCCAGAACGTGACGCCGGATGGCGAGACGCAGATCGCCCGGACCTTCGGGCCGGCGCGTCGGTCCCCGACCGCCAGGCCCAACAGGCAATTGGCCGCTTCGAACGAATGGAGCGCCGGGGCTCCGGCGAAGCGCTGCAGCAGGGTGGCCGTGTCCAGCACTCCTTCTGACGGAACGGGGTGCTCCATCCGATCGCCGTTGAACCGGGGGCCGAGCCTGCGGCGGTGTCCGGCCCGCCGGGCGAGCGCAGCGCAGGCCACGGAGCCGAGGCCGAGCGCCAGGAGCTCGGGGAGGTGGCCCGGCGGGTCCGGCTGCGACGGCCTGTGGGTGGCGCCGCCGCGTCTGTGGTCCCTGACCACGTCGCCTGCCTCCGCGGGCAATTGAAGATGCCAACCCTCTCTGAGTTGGTCGGGATCGACGAAGCGCACACCGGTCCCGACATGGCGGCCGAGGTTCAGTGCGGCGAGCGAGGTCCAATCCGCTCCGTCGCCGAGGAGGTCGTCAGCGATGCGCCAGAGCGTGTCGCCCGGCTGCACCGTGTAGGTCCGGGCTGCTCCCAGTGCCACCACCGGTCCCTGAGCCGCCACCGATGCTGCGGCCGCCACCTGCGCCGGCAACGCGGTCGGCACCGTCGTCGCGCTGGCACGGAGTGGCGTGGTGATGGAGGAAGCCGGTCCGGTGATGGCCGGCGTGCTGGCTCCCGCGCCGACCTCCAGTGAGAGCGGGGTGCCGATGCTGGTGAGGGCGAGCACACCGAACGCGATCCGTGCCGCCAGCCGGTCGAGGACCGAGGAACCGTGACCTGTCCCGACCTCGCCCCTGCGGACGTGCGCCACGACGGCCCGGAGCAATTGCGCGCAGCACGCGACCCAGGCCACCCAGGCCGCCACGACGAGGAGGCACAAGACGGCGTGGGGGAGCGGCCGCCAGGCATGCCCGAGGCCGCCCCCCAACGGATTGCCGACGATCACGACCAGCACGGCGGGTACGGCGGTGAACGCGAGGAGGGCGGCGCAGGCGGCGGCGGCGATGTCCAACAGTCGCCGGGGCCACCCGCTCCGTGGTGCGCTACCCACCGGTCGGGCCGATCGAGATGGTGAAGGTCAGCGCTGTCGTCTCCGACGCGGGCTCGGTGACGGTGGCGATACAACTTCCATCGGCGTCCGGCAGGGAGGCCTCCATGGCTGACGTCCCACCCGCGCTCTGATCCCCGCTCGGGCAATTGACCTGCAGGCTGAGATACGTGTCCCCCGACCAGACGACCGACACGTCCATGGCGCCGGTTCCGGTGAACCCGAATTGGTCGTCCGCATGCTGCGGGGGATTGAGGTAGCCCGGGCTCTGGGTGCGGTCGGCCGGCACTTCCGCACTCGAGCCCGACGTCGTGGTCGTGGTCGTCGTCGTCGTCGTCGCCACCGGTGCCACGGTGGTCGCGGTGATGCCCGGTGACGTCGGCACTGGCGCCGTCGCACCCGAGGGGGTGCCAGGGGTGTGCAGCGACGAGGTGACGTTGGCCGAGCCCGACTGCGTTGCCGGGCCGGTCGTCGACGTCGAGGTGGTCGTCGTGGCCGAGTTCAACGAGGGCGCTCCGGTGTGTTGCCCTGCGCTCGTCCCCGACCGTCCGGAGGTCCGGGAGGCCGCCTGGGCCGAACCGCCCGTCCGGTGCGCTGCATGCGGGGTGCCGCCCGCGGTGGCGACGAGCAGCGCCATCAGGCCGAGCGAGACGGCGAGGATGACCCACCAGTTCGGACGGCCGCGAGCAACTCGCGACCGCAGACCCTCCGTGGTGTCGGGTGTTCCGCCAAACACGGGCACACGATACGCACGCGTCACGCTTTCCGCACTCGGCGGTCAGGCGCACAGACGGCGCTGGCCTCGGTCACGTCGGGCGTAGAGCGCGCGGCGGTCGCGTCCGGTCAGGACGGCCAGCTCCGCCATGGAGTACCCCAGGACGTGGTGGGCGTAGAGCACCTGGACCTCGTCGGGTCGCATCCCCTCGCCGTGCAGCTCGATGAGCATGCGAGCCAGCTCCTCCAGATCCGTCTCCCGGCGGAACGGGCCGGAGCTCCTGTCGACGATGTCGGGCCCGAATTCGGCCGATCGGCTGTCCAGTTCCTTGGACCGGAAGAGCTGGCGCCGGACACGGCAGCGGATGGCGGAGAGGAGGTCCCCGACTGCGTAGGGGCGGTCCTGCCCGGACCACTCCTGTACGACGAGCCAGGTCGTGGTGACGAGCTCGCCGAAGAACTCCTCCCCGTCCCGCCACTCGCCGCCCCGTCCCCACTGCAGCTTCCCCGCCACGCTGACCAACCCCGGGACCAGGGCCTGGACCAGCATCCGGCCGAGGAACGGGTCGGCGCCGGCCTCCCGGAGCAGGACCCTGACCAGCCGGGCCGCTTCCTCTCGTTGCCTCCTCCCCTTGGCGCGTCGCATGTGCTCGATGAGGTCGCAGGGCGTGGGACAGCGCGGCGGGCCGCCGTCGCCTCCGACGACCAGGAGCGACAGCCCGGCATCTCGGCCGGCGGCCGTCCGGAGAGAGCCGATGCCAACTTGGGATCGGCCGATCGAGTTCCATTCGGCTGCCATCTGGTCGATCAGGGCGACACGGGGTCGTGTGGTGGTGGGCATGCCGGGAGCGTCGTCCCCGACGCTCCCCCGATCCCTCCCACCGGACCGTTGTGCTGCGGGGAATCTCCGGGCTGCTGCAATGGTCCTGGTCGGCAGTAGTGTGCCGCCGATGGACATCGACGAGTTCTACGAAGCGGATCCCCGCCGGCGGGCCTCGGCCGAGCTCGAGCTGGGCTCGGAATGGCTTGGGAAGGACGACGTCCAGCACGAGCTGAACTACGTGGAGGACACCGGCGAGCTCTACGTGCTGCGCGAGCCGGCGCCCCACGTGCGGGAGGATCCCTTCGGCGGGATCCACGTGTCGGATCCGGAGGGGTACGAGAACCGGATCACCGTGCACGTCATCGCCAAGATCGGCACGGTCGACGAGTTGCACACGATCCTCCAGGGCTGGCCCGAGGCCATGCGGGAAGAGGGCAACCAGGGCACGGAGTGGCTCGGCCGCCGTCTCGTGGCGGCCGGCGTCGCCGTGGGCCCGGCCGGGGACCCCATTTCGGACGGCTAGGTCGGCGGCTCCAGGTCGAGCATCTTGGCCAAGAGCTGGGTGGCGATGTTGTTGGTGGCCATGTCGGCGTCCCCCTCCATATCCTCGCGGTCGAAGACGAGATCGGAGAGCCGGTACATGACCACGGCGAAGCGGAAGCCCGAGAAGATCTCGTAGTAGAAGATGTCGCGCATCGGCCGGCCCATGAGCTGGGAGTAGCGCTCGATGGTGTCCTCGTGCGAGCCGAACCCGGCGGGACGAGGTACCCCGAGGCCCTCGGAGAACTGGCGGTCGAAGTACAGCCACCAGCCGAGGTCGAGCTCGGGCTGGGCCAGCGAGGCCATCTCCCAGTCCACGACGGCGGCGGCCTGGAAGTCGTCCCAGATGATGTTGCCGATCCGGCTGTCGCCCCAGCTGATCACCACGTCGCCGTCCTCGGCGGGCTTGTGCTCCACGAGCCACTGCCAGGTCGACTCGATCACCGGGACCTTCTCGCCCTGGGTGGCCCAGTCCAGGAAGTCGCGGTAGTAGGAGAGCTGCTGCTCGAGGCCCGGCTTGCCGCGGGCAGGCATGTCGAGCCACTCGAGCCCCCCGGCCCGCCAGTCGGTGCGGTGTACGGCGGCCAGCGCGTCGATGCCGCTCCACCACATGCGTTCCTGCTGCTCAGGCGTGGCCTCGATGACCCAGCCGTCCATGGTGTACGGCAGGTTGTCCGAGGGGACGAGGCCCTCGACGTGGTCCATGGAGAAGAAGGGCACGCCGAAGAACTCGGGATCCTCCTCGTACCAGCCGAGATGGGGGAGTGGGACCCCCGAGCCGCTGTCGGCCAGGGCGCGCATGGCCCGGTACTGCGTGGAGAACTGTGCATCGAGAAAGAGCAGGTGCTTGGTCGGCGCCACCCGGACGACCAGCCGCTTCTCCTCGCCGCCGGCAGCGCGGGTACGGCAGAGGATGGTCTCGTTCGAGAACCCGTTGGAGCCGGGGGCTTGGACGTCGAAGACGTCGGGCCCGGTCCCGTCGCCCGACTTCGTGGCCAGCCAACGCGAGAGGATGGAGGCCACCTGGTCGGGATCACGCTGGCTGATGTCGGGCACGGAGCGGCACTCTACCGACCGCCCGGACCCGTCGTGGAAGGGCCAACGGGCCCGCCGTCGGAGGGGCCGACGCACCCGTCGTGAAAGGGGCAACGGAGGTGACAGGGTCGGGCGGGTAGCGTCCCACGCCGTGCTGATCGTCATCGACCTGTCCGCGGCCACTGTCGCCCTCCGTCAGCCCGGCGAGTTCACCGCGTTCTCCGTGTCCCTCGTGGGCGACGGCGACCTGGCAGGTGTGGTGCAGGAGTCCGGCCTGGGCCGTGTGCACGCTGACCGCGAGCACGTCGTGGTGGACCCGGCGGCCCTGCGGGCGCTGGCGGGCCTCGCGGCCGACGAGCGCTGGGAGGAGGACTTCGCCGGCATGTGCGCGTACGCCGCCGGAAAGGGCTGGGTGGAGCCGGACGGCGGCATCCTCGCCCACATCGAGCCAGGCCGGCAGGCGGGCTGAGCATTCGTCGCCGGCGGTCGGCCCCGTCGCCTGCCCGGCGGAACTGTCCCCGGTCCGGGGGGCGCAGCTACCCTTGAGTAACCGACCGGCCGGTCCGGCGGTGGGGGGTGTGACCCCCTCGACATCCCATTGGGAGGGACGCATGGCGATTCGGGACTACGACCGCTTGTTCATCGGCGGCGACTGGGTGGCCCCGGAGGGGACCGACACCATTCCGGTCATCTCACCGTCGACCGAGGAGGTCATCGCCCGCGTGCCCGACGGCACCGAGGGCGACATCGACAAGGCGGTGGCGGCCGCGCGGACCGCCTTCGACCACGGGCCCTGGCCGCGCATGACACCGGCCGAGCGGGGCGAGATCCTGGCCAAGGTGGCGGCGCAGATCATGGCGGAGATGGACGACATGGCGGCGATCATCACGCAGGAGATGGGCTCCCCGATCTCCTTCTCCGGATTGGGCCAGGTAATGGCCCCCTCCATGATCTTCAGCTACTACGCCGACCTGGCCACCACCTACGCCTTCGACGAGGTGCGCACCGGCATGCTGAACCCGCAGGTGCTGGTGACCAAGGAGCCCGTGGGTGTCGTGGGCGCCATCGCCCCGTGGAACGTGCCGCTCTTCATTGCGGCGGCCAAGCTGGCGCCGTCGCTGGCGGCAGGCTGCACCGTCGTCTACAAGCCGGCCCCCGAGACGCCCTTCGACGCGTTCCGACTGGCCGAGATCTTCGCCGACGCGGGGCTGCCCAAGGGCGTCCTCTCCGTGATCCCCGCCGGCCGCGAGGTCAGCGAGCACCTGGTGAAGCACCCCGGCGTCGACAAGATCTCGTTCACAGGCTCCGGTATCGGCGGCAAGCGCATAGGCGGCCTCTGCGGCGAGCGGCTGAAGCGATGCACACTCGAACTGGGGGGCAAGTCGGCAGCGATCATCCTCGACGACGCCGACCTGGCGACGACGATCCCCACCCTGCTGCCCAACTCCATCATGAACAACGGGCAGGCCTGCATCGCCCAGACTCGCATTCTGGCGCCCCGCTCCCGCTACGCCGAAGTGGTGGAGGCGGTTGTGTCCGGGGTCGCTGCCATGAAGGTCGGCGACCCGATGGACCCTGCCACCGAGGTCGGGCCGGTGGTGGCCGAGCGGCAGCGGAGCCGGATCGAGGGGTATCTCGACAGCGGGCGCGAAGAGGGCGCCACCGTCGCGCTCGGTGGTGGCCGTCCCACGGGGTCCGGGTTCGACAAGGGCTGGTACGTGGAGCCCACGGTCTTCTCCGACGTCGACAACAAAATGAAGATCGCCCAGGAGGAGATCTTCGGGCCTGTCTTGGTAGTGATCCCCTACGACGGCGACGACGACGCCGTCGAGATCGCCAACGACTCCAACTACGGACTGTGCGGCTCGGTCTGGACCGGCGACAACGACCGTGGGCTCGGTGTGGCGCGTCAGGTGCGCACCGGCACCTACATGCTGAACGCGCCTGTGCCGATCGACTTCTCCACGCCGTTCGGCGGCTACAAGGAGTCCGGTGTGGGGCGCGAGTTCGGGCCCGAGGGCCTGGAGGGCTTCCTCGAGGTGAAGTCGATCGCCCTGCCGGCCGGGTACACGCCGGGGACGTAGGCCCGTCTCGGACTCGGTAGGAGCGGCGGGCTCCGGCGAGCGACGGGTGGCGGGCCGGTCGTGAGCACAGCGCAGGCACCACGAGTGCCCGAACCTCCCGTGGATCCGACGCGGGCGGTCCGGCGCATGGTGATCAGCAACTGGCCCATGTGGGTGGTGGGGCTCACCCTGTTCATCGACGGGATGGACCAGTACATCGTCCGGGGCAGCAGCGACCAGATCAAGGCGGCCTTCGGGGTGGGCGACACCGCCATCGGGCTGCTCTTCTCCGCCTTCATCCTGGTCAACGGCATCATCACGATGCCGGCCGGCTACCTGGCCGACCGCTGGAACCGGACCCGGGCCATGGCGGTGACGATCGTGTTGTGGTCGGTCATCAGCGCACTGGGCGGCCTGGTGCCGACCGCCGCCTTCGGCCTGCTGGTGGTGATCCGGGCCTCGCTCGGCTTCGGCCAGGCGATCACCGACCCCTCGGGGAGCAGCGTCATCGCCGACTACTACGGCACCGAGCGCCGGGGGAAGGCCTTCTCCATTCAGCAGTGCCTGAGCTACGTGGGACTCGGCATGGGGCTGGCCATCGGCGGCGCCATCGGCCCCTTGTTCCACGGCCAGGGGTGGCGGGTGGCCTTCTTCGTGTCGCTCTTCCCGGGCCTTCTCATCGCGTACCTCTGTTGGCGACTGCCTGAGCCCCGGCGGGGGTCGGCGGACCGGGCCCATGTGACACACAGCGAGGAGATGGAGCTGGCCGAGGACGACGGCCCGCCGCTCTTCCCGCAGGGGTTCCGGCACTTCCTCGTCGAGATGGGCGACGGTCTGCGCCAGGACGTGGGGACGATTCTCCGCATCCCGACGATGCGCTACGCGCTGGTAGGCGTCTCGACCGTCGGCTTCGTCGTCACCGCCGTGGCCACCTGGATGCCGAACTTCTACCAGAACCAATTGCACCTCACGCAGCAGGCGTCGAACGGCACGTTCGGTGCGCTGGCCATCCTCGGCGGCATCCCCGGCACGCTCATCGGCGGGCGTATCGCCGACAAATGGGTCAACCGCTTTCTCGGCGCCCGGGTCGTGATCCCCGCCGTGTGCATCGTCATCAGCGCAGCGCTCTTCATGCTGTCCTTCATCCCGATGGCCTTCGCGCTCGTCTTCGTCGTCCAGCTGCTGGGCTTCCTGGCGGCGACGGCGTGCGTCCCCGCGCTGCGGGCCGGTCTGTCGGACGCGGCGCCGGCGCACCTGCGCGGTGCAGGGTTCGGGGCCTTCAACCTGGCGTCGGTGGTCTTCGGGTCGGCCGCCGCCCCGCTCGTGACCTCGGCGATCGCCGCCCAGTTCGGCGGGAACTACCGCACGGCGTTCCTCATCATTCTCCCCATCGCCTTCCTCGGGGCGGCCTGCCTCCTGCTGGCGCGCACCCACATTGAGACCGACGCGGCCAAGGTGTTCGAGGCGGTCGTCATGGCGATGGCGGCGCAACAGGCCGAGGAGGCGGCATGGTGTGACGCCGCCGGTACCGCCACGGCGGATGGGGGCGGCGGCCCCGCTGCTTCAGGAGCCGGTCAGGGCGACGAGGTGACCGGGGTCGGAGAGACGTAGCCCGAGAGCGGTGCGCCTTTGCCCTTCACATCAGCAAATGCCTGGTTGTCGCCGACCTCGACCACGCTGTAGCCGGTGCGGTCGCCATCACCGTTGATCACGTCCGGCGCGGCGTCGTTGCCGGTGGTCGCGGTGACGACCGCCACATGGACGGCCGTGACGGCGGACGTGTCGAGCCCGTAGACGGCCACGTCGCCCGGTTGCGGCGTGTAGCCCGACCCGATGGGGTGCCAGGTGCCATGGTCGGTGCCCCAGACGTAGAAGCTGGCGGAGTCCCCGTTGAGGGAGCCCGGTGCCAGCTGGTACGAGACCTCGGCGCCGGCCTGCTTCCAGACCCAGGCGGCGAAGTCGGCGCACCACTCCTCATTGAGGTTGTCGTTGCCGCAGTCGTCGACGCCGGCCTCCCAGTAGGCGCTGAATTTGTTGCAGTAGGTGTCCGACGGGTCGGTCTGATAGCCCACCTGGCCCTGTGCATCGGCCACGATGCGGGCGCGCAGGGGGCTGAGGTGCGTCCGTTCGAGGACATGCCGCACCACCAGGACCCCGGCGGCGAGCAGGATGAGGACAGCCGCCCACCTGAAGAGATGGCGGCGGCGTCCCCGGTTGCGGCGGGGCGGCAAGGGCGGGGCCAGCGGTCGGGTCGGGCTCAGGGGGGCAAAGGGTATCGAGCGCAGCCCGCCCCGAGGACGCGGGCCGGTTCTGCGAGAATGCGGTTCCCGGCCACCCAGAGTGCGGTGTCGCCCGAGTTGACCGAGGAGGGATCGGCCCCATGCAGGACGACGAGAGCGCGGTCTCGCACACTCGTCTGGCCTACCTCCCCGCGCTCGACGGCGTCCGGGCCTGCGCGGTCCTCGCCGTGATGATGTTCCACGGCGGCATCCCGCACATGGACGGCGGGTTCATGGGGGTCGACACCTTCTTCGTCCTGTCGGGCTTTCTCATCACCTCGCTCCTCATCGGGGAGTGGCGACAGGCGCTGACGATCAAGCTCGGCGCGTTCTGGGCCCGCCGGGCCCGCCGCCTGCTGCCCGCACTGTTTCTCATGCTGCTCTTCGTGGCCTTCTTCGCGTCGGTCATCGTCCCGAAGGGCACGTACGGGGCTTTGCGGCTCGACGCGTGGGCCACGTTGCTCTACGTGAGCAACTGGCACTTCATTCTCGTCAACTCCAACTACTTCAACGAGACATCGGCCTCGTCGCCGCTGCTGCACACCTGGTCCCTGGCGGTGGAGGAGCAGTTCTACGTGATCTGGCCGCTCGTCGTGCTCGGTGTGATGCATTTCACGCGCAGCCTGCGGGCGTTGTTCGCGCTGTGCTGCGCGGCGGCGGTCGGCTCTGCCGTGTGGATGTTCCACCTGTACGACGGCGGACTCAACACCAATCGGGTCTATCTGGGGACCGACACGCGCTCGCAGTGCCTCTTCATCGGCTGTGCGCTGGCGGTGGGACTGGTACTTCTCACCCAGCGCCACGAGGGCGGCCGCCTGGTGAAGGGGGAGTTGTGGCGGCCGGAGAGCCCGACCGGGGT
>DATAXG010000138.1:0-43385 GCA_036273055.1 Acidimicrobiales bacterium
ACTGCTTCCGCGGCGCCGATCTACTTCTTGTCGGTTCCTTGGATGCAACCCGCCGCATTGCCGAATGGACGGCCAGATCCCGACGCATCGACGGCGTCTCACAACGAGATCAACAGTCTCATACGGTCGGCCACAAAGTCATCGACCACGACGCATTTCATCGACATCTCGTCCTACATAACTCCTGCCGGTCATTTCCAAGCGGATGTCGATGGCGGCGTATGCCGGACGAGCGATGGCGTCCATCTCTACTACTTGCACTACGTGCACACCGAGTGTGGGAAAGCTCTCCAGCGGGGCGTTCTCTCCATGATTCGCCAGGACCTCGTGAGGAAGTAGTCCCGTGGTGGCTCATGAGCTGAGACAAGGTTGACGTTGCAGATCACCTCTGAGCGCGAGAGCACGCAGACGAGCGTACCGATTGTTCAGATCATCACCGCCCCCATAGCACCACTTCCGAATAGCTGTGCAGCCGCTTGGTCGAATGGCTACCGAGGGATGATCTGTGGTCATGCCGGAACGGCTCCCGCGGTCCCCCGGACGGCAGCGGCAACGCTGTGGCATCTGAGCGGGCTGGCGTTCTCTTCAACGCACCCATGACCGGGTCAGGGGCTGGATGTCCAGACCTCTGAGATGTAGGGCATCATTGTGAGGTGCAAGAGCCACCGCTGGCTCCCAATTTTGATGTGATGCCAAAAGAGCTGCGTTCGGACCTCGACGCTCGGTTCGGGCGAATTCCCTTTGAGCGGATTCGCGGGTTGGCCGACTACTGGGCACTCCGAGACGTGGAAACGAAACACATTCGGTTGCTCGCTCTTCGCAGCGCCCTTTCGCCGACGGATCGCCGATCGCTGGAGGCCTGGTGGTTGGATCGGGTAAGTGGGCGGCTCACTGAAACCACCTATCGCCTAAGAGCAGAGAATCGTGCCCGGTCGATTCGACTTATGCGGAACCGTCCCAAATGGCTACGAACCAAGGCGACGCGTCAAATCTGGTTCAATACCGTTGGGCCAGGTGGCAGATTCTGGTTTGGTAACCGGTACACGACGATTCGCCATTTCACCTTTAGGTTTCACTGGCGCCCCTAGCCCGGAGCGGCTTTGATCGACTACCCCAAACAGTACTGGCGCGGGGGAAAGCCCTTCGTGGCCACTTGTCCCGTGCTCTGGATGATCGAGGGCGCTTCGACGCCTGGCTATCCCGCCTGGCTTTGCCCACTGTCACGCGCCAGCGCCGACCGGCCGTCGCCCCATGGCGGCCCGGTGTCGGTGTCCTCAGACACCGAGGAGGTGGTCGCCTTCCCAGAGCTTGATGCCGCCCAGGATGCCGGCGGTGTTGTCCACCACGGTGATGCGCTCGAGCACCTCACCCAGGTCGCGCCGGTTGATGCGGGGCGCGTTGCCGCCGCCGATGTAGAGGTGGTCGAAGAAGGTCAGCGCATCGAGGTAGGCGATGGCCTTCCGTACCCGCTTGTTCCAGCGTTTGTCGCCGATCTTCTTGCGGGTCGGCTCACCCAGCTGCTCGTTGAACGTGAAGAAGGTCAGCGCATCGAGGTAGGTGATGGCCTTCCGGACCCGCTTGGTCCAGCGTTTGGTCCAGCGTTTGTCGCGGATCTTCTTGCGGATCGGTTCACCCAGCTGCTCGTTGAACGTCTCGCCCTGGAAAAACTCGATCAGAGAGAACTCCTCGTTGGGCAAGAGACGACCGTCCAAGAAGAAGGCCCTGCCGAAGCCCGTCCCGAGGGTGAAGACGGCCTCGAAGCCCCGGCCCGACACCACGGCGGCGCCCTGGACGTCGGCGTCGTTGGCCACCCGGCAAGGCTTGCCGATGGCTTCGGACAGCGCGGTGGCCAGGTCGAAGTGGGACCACGCCTTGGCCAGCTTGGGGTCGACCCTGGTCTCGGGGCCCTTGGTCCTGACGAAGTGCGGCGCAGTGAGGACGTGGCCATTCCGCACCTTGCCGGGGAACCCGGCCGAGATGCGGTCGGGCTCCGGGAGCTTCGCGGCCAGGACCGTGAGCTTCTCGACCAACAGGTCGGGCGGCAACGGGTAGGTGGTCGGGACCTTGACCTGTTCGGCTACGAGGTCTCCGTTCTTGCCGAGAACACTGGCCTTGAGATCCGTGCCCCCGATGTCGAAAGCCAGCGTGAAGGGATGGACGGGGGTCGGGGTGTAGGTAGCAGGGGTGGAGGCGGACTCGGGAGTGTCCTCCACGGCTGGGACTGTAGCCGCGGAGGGCTCAGGCAAGGTCTGGCGCGGCCGACGTGGTTATCTGGCGATGATGACCTTGCGGCACTCGCGGAGCAGCTCCCCCCATCGGCTCTGTTGCGTTGACCGCTTGAGACCACAATCGTTTTAGGTCGCCATTTGACGTAGCCAGTGGTCGAGGAAGGGCAGCGCTTCCGCTCCGTGCCACTGGTGCCCGCCCTCGAAGATGTCGTGCACCACGCGATCACCGGCACCCAGTTGCTGGTAGACGAGACGCGTGCGGCGCACTGACTCGGCGGCCGTGGCGAAGGGGAACAGGTCGTCCTGTGTGCCGGACTCGACCAGCAAGGGCCGCGGCGCCACGAGCGCGCCCAGGTCCTCGTGCTCCAGGCGGCCCAACATGCCGAACATGATCTGGGAGCCGCACATGTTCCACGGCATTTTGTGGCTCTCGGCCCACGACGAGAAATAGCCGCTCACCACCGACGCCGCGACGCGGACGTCGACGGCCGCCGTGAAGAGCGTGACCGTGCCACCGTAGGAGATGCCGACCATTCCCAGACACGCCGGGTCGACCAGCACATGTTGCTCCAGGACGTCGAGCGAGCGCCGCAGATCCCAGACGTTCTGCGCCAACGGGTTCCAGCCGGCCATGGAGGCGTGGACCAGGTTGGTGTCGCAGGCGTAATGGTCCTCGGGGTTCCAGTCCAGCCGCTCGCCGAAGCAGCGCAGGTCGGGTGCCAGCACGACATAGCCGCGGCGGACGAGTTGCAGCCCGTAGTCGGCGTTGGGCATGTCGGTGTGCTCCAAGCCGACGACCTGGCCCTTGCCCGGCCCGTGCCCGTGCGCCGCCAACACGGCCGGCCCGGGCGGCTGGTCCCGGCGGCCGTCGGGGATCAACAGGTAGGCGGGGACCGACATGGTGTCCTCGGTGTCGAAGACGACCTTGTCTCGCCGGTAGCCGTCACAGGCCTCCGACTCCAGGGTCTCGAGGTTGAGCGGGACGGGCGTGGGCTCGGGCCCGAGCAGCTCGGCCAGGCGGGCCCGGCGGCGCCCCACCCAGGCCGGAACGGACGCCGGGTCGGACTCGGGCAGCGGGTCCTCGTGGGTCGTGGCGGCCAGGCGGGCCATCCACTGGTACCAGGACGAGTAATTGCGGGCCGGTGGGGTCAGGACGAGGCCCCCGATGTCTTCGCTCATGGACGGCCCTTTCTGGCGTACGCGTGGCGGTGCGGGGCCAATGTAGGCGTCGTCGGCGGCGCCGATCCGCTTCGGGCAGAATTGGGCGGTGACCCTCGCCACCTCCGTCAGCATCCACCCGCTCTCCCCCACCATCGGCGCGGAAATGGCGGGCGTCGACATGGCGCAGCCGCTGGCGCCCGAGGTGGTGGCTGCCGTCCGGGACGCCCTCAACACGCACCACGTCATCTTCTTCCGTGACCAGTCCCTGACGGCCGAGCAGCAGGCCGCGTTCGCCCGCCAGTTCGGCAACGTGACCGAGGCCCACCCCGTGCTGCCGTCCATCGACGAGAGCCCCGAGGTGCTCGCCATCGACGGCAAGGTGGACCGGGCCAGCTGGTGGCACACCGACGTCACCTTCCTGGAGACACCGGCCATGGGGTCGATCCTCTACATGCTCGAGGCACCCGAGGTCGGCGGCGACACCATGTGGGCCAGCCTGCAGGACGCCTACGACGGCCTCGCCGCACCGGTGCGCGCCATGTGCGATCAGCTGATCGCCATTCACCACGACCCCTGGTTCGCCGCCGACGTGGCCGAGCGGGGCGGCTACGAATGGGACGGCGCCTGGCGCGACAAGCTGCTGCCGGCCCTGCACCCCGTCGTGCGCACGCATCCCGAGACGGGCCGCAACGGCCTGTTCGTGAACCGGCAGTTCACCCGCACCATCTTCGGCCTGTCGGACAACGAGAGCGCCGCCATCCTGGAGATGCTCTACCACCACTGCGTCAAGCCGGAGTTCACCTGCCGCTTCCGCTGGCGCGCCGGCTCGGTCGCCTTCTGGGACAACCGGGCCACGCTGCACTACGCGCTGGACGACTACGGGAGCGCGGCGCGCTACGCACACCGGGTGACCCTGCGGGGCGACAAGCCCTTCGGCCCGGCGATGCCCTTGCCTGCGAGCTGACGCAGCGTTGGCGGCCGGCCTGGGGGCCGACCTCGGCGTCGCCGCGGCGGCGTTCGTCGGGACCAACGTCGACAACTGCGTCGTGACCATGACCATGGTGGACGGCGCGCCCCTGGAGCGGGCGCGCCGCATTGCTGCCGGGCAGGTGTTCGGCTTCGTCGCGCTGGTGGCGGTAGCGGCCGCGGCGGCGGCGCTCCTCTTCGAGTTCTCGACGGCCGTCGTCGGGCTCCTCGGCCTGGTGCCGCTGGCCCTGGGCCTGCACGGACTGGTGGGGTTGGCCCGGTCCTCCGAGGGCGGCGGGGGAGCCGCACCGGAGGCGGAGCGCCGGACGACGCGCCGGAAGAGTCGAAGGGAGCCCGAAGAGCGAGCGGTCGGACGCAGCTTCACGGCTGCCGCGCTGGTCACGATCGCGGCGGGCGGTGACAACCTGGCCGTCTACATCCCGTTGTTCCGGGTCGGCGGGTGGACCAACCTCGGCGCCGTCGCGACCGTGTTCGTCGTCGGCGAGGCGCTCGTCACCTGGCTCATCCTCGGCGGCGGCCGCCACCCCAGGGCCCGGGGAGCCATGCGTCGGCTCGGGCACGTGGCAGTGCCCATACTGCTGTGCTGCGTGGGTGTCCTGGTCCTGGTGCAGGCGGGAACCTTCTCGCTGCTCCGACCGGGCGCGAGAATGGTGGCCGTGCCCGACGTCACGACGCCCCGAGTTCGGCAAATGGGTGAGATCAAGTACCCTAAATTGTGGGGCTAACGCCTGGGCAGGTCCGGGCGAGCGCTGAGGAGTGCTCCGACACCGGAGGGGGACACGCTCAGGGCATGGCTGAGTCGCCGCAGGTGGGCCGAAGAGGGATTACGGACGGCTGGCATAATCGGAAGGTGCCTCACGATCGCGACATTCAAGCGTTTCACGATCGGGCTGAGACCTATGAAGATGGGTGGCGCGGTCGGATGCATCACGACATTGCGGCTCGCACAGCTGATTTCGCGCTCAACTCCGGCGACGCTCCACGGCGCGTGCTCGATGTCGGCTGTGGAACCGGTCACCTCTTGCGGCTGCTCGCTGCCCAGCTACCCGAGGCGGAAAAACTCCTTGGAATCGATCCTGCCGCCGGGATGATCGCCCTGGCGAAATCGATGGCGAACGACCTCCGACTCAGTTTTTCCGAAAGCCTTGCGGAGAACCTGCCATATCCCGATAAGTCGTTCAACCTGGTGGTGAGTTCTACATCCTTCGATCATTGGGAGGATCAGGGTGCGGGACTCGGCGAGTGTGCTCGGGTCCTCAAATCGAGCGGTCACTTGGTCCTCACTGACCTGTTCTCTCCGTTGCTCGTTCCAACCTTGCTTTTCGCTCGCCGGGACCGCGCACGGACAAGGCATCGGGCCGAGGTCCTCCTGAGAGCCGCCGGGTTTCGCACCATGGCGTGGCACAGCCCCTACAGCCTGATCATCAGCACGGTTGTGGCGTCACAGTGACGGCGCGGGCCTAACGCACATGCACCCGGAGGGTGCGCCCGGTCGTTGGTATGGGGCAACCTCGTTCCAACAGGGTGGTCGATCAGCGCAAGAATTCGAGATACTGATCGTGGCACAATCGGCGGGTGGATACGGACTTACCTCCGGCAAAGATAAGGCTTGAGCGCAGCGGAACCTTCGGGTTGGTTGCGAAGTTTGGCGTGGTGATTGACGGGGTCAGCGTCGGGCAATCTGCTCGTCGCATCCCGTCCGAATTCCCTGTGTCGCCAGGCAAGCACCGGGTGTACGTAAGTGCACCCCGACCCAGCCGGGAAAAGAGCAACGTCATTGAAGTAGACCTCGCTTCGGGTGAAGCAATGGAGTTGGTTTGCCATGCCAGTTTCCCAATCCACAAGGGTCTTCTTCGGGCTTTAACTATGGGCGCATGGAAGCCACAGGTTCTGTTCCTAGCCGAGAAGCAGCCGATTCTGTCCTAGCGCAGTTGTGCGATAGGGGCGGGTTAGCCAGCAGCAAACCTGACTGACGATTGAACGGGCCACCCCGACGCCCGGGCCGCCTCACAGAACCAGGTCTGTGTCTCTGAAGTCCTCGATACGCAGTGGCAAGCCGAGCAGCTTCCAGTGCTTGTCGCCGGTCAGGACGACGAAGTTTCGCTCGAGAGCGCTTGCCAGGCACGCGATGTCCGCCAGCGACAAGGACTTGATGTCGCCCGGCGGCCAGCCTTGTTGGCGTAGCCGCTCTCGGTGATCGAGATCGAGTTTCTTGAGCATCGGGAATCGCGCTGCGCCCGCCGCCCCGGTTGCGATGACCTGCAGACCGTTTGCGTGAAGCACCCCCCCGACGTCATTCGGTTCGGCCCCGACCTTCTCCTTCATCTTGTAGAAGACCTCCCCGAGGTTCACGTCGACGATGTGCGACCGCTCGAGGGCAGTGGAGAAGCGTAGGGCGAGCGACTGGCGCAGGAGTACCCCGAGGACGAAGGAGGCGTCAACGATCAGAGGCTCGCCCCCGGGCCTGCGGGGCACTACGGCCGCAGACTGGTGTCGGCGGCGCGATCTGCCAGGAGCGAGTCGATCACTGACTCGGCCGTCTCGCCCGACTCTTCGAGAGCTGCCGCTACCCGGTCCTGGAGGGCGCTGAGCATTGCTGCAGGGTCCTCGAGGACAATGCGCCCAGGCCCGTCGGCCCTCGCAAGAAGGTCGTCCACACCGACGAGACCCGCGTCCTCGAGGAGACGGGCGGGCAGCGTAGGACGCCGCTTTGTGTCGAGGTGTACGTGGAAGCCCGCAACCGGGGAGTCAAATGCCATACTCCCACCCTAGCAGGCTGCGTGGGAAATCCACTCACCTGCCCACCACCCCCGCGATCGTGGGACGCGGACCTGACCGGCCTCGCGGGGCCGGGTTGGCCACGCCCCAGTGAGGACGTTGTGTCGGATGTCGATGGCCGGGGGTACCAGGCGCCGCCGCCCGAGTTCACCGCCGGATGGCCCCACAGGTCCTTCGAGCGCACGGTGTCGAAGCTCCAGTCGACCTTGCCGGTGGACGCGTCGAGCGCTTCGAGGTAACCGACCGACCCGCCCTTGTAATACGCGCCGAGGGTCACGGGCACGCTGGCGATGTAGACCCGGCCGCCGTACGGGAGCGTCTGCATGTCGACTCCCTGGCCCGGCGTCGTCGTGATCTTCTGTGTCCACAGTGGAGCCCCGTCGGACAGGCGGAAGGCGGCCACGCCGGTCGTGGTCGATGCGAACAGCTTCGGTACCCCACGGACACGCCCCAGGGCCCGATGCTGAAGCCGAGGGCCGTGGTGCGCCACTTCACCTGACCCGACGACACGTCGACGGCGTAGCCCGTCCCGGCCTGGTCCTGCACGTAGGCCACACCGCCCACGACAATCGGGGAGGTCGACGCGCCGATGGACATCGGAACGCTCCAGACGGTGGTCAGCCTCGACACCGTCGACGCCCGGATCGGCGACCGGCCGGCCGCGCGCGAATTGTCGTAGTCGTGATCGGGAAGCGGCCACGCATTGGCCTGCCCGCGCGCCTCGGGAGGGACGCCCGGCGTGGCGGCACCCGCACCGGTACCGACGGCCAGTCCGGCCAGTCCCGCCAGCAGCACCGTGGCGGCCACTCCGGCGGCCGCAGTGCCTGTCGCGTCGCCGTCGCCACTCCCTGCCCCTGTGCATCGCGCCCCCTGTTCCGAATGGGACCCCATAGCGACGGGCGTGCTTGACTGCGGGCCACTGTCGAGGGACGGAGGGCCCATGGAGGACCTGCAGGGCAAGGTAGCGGTGATCACCGGTGGCGCCAGCGGCATCGGGCGGGCCGTGGCGGAGCGGGCCGCGGCCGAGGGCATGCGGATCGTCCTGGGCGACATCGAGGAGGGCCCCCTCAAGCAGGCGGTGGACGCGCTCACCAGCGGCGGGGCCGAGGCCGTGGGTGTCGTGACCGACGTTGCCGAGCTGGCGTCGGTCCATGCGCTGCGCGACCGGGCGCTCGACCGCTTCGGCGCCGTGCACCTCGTGCACAACAACGCGGGAATCGGATTGGGCGGCCCCATCTGGGAGGTCAGCGAGGAGGACTGGCGCTGGATCCTCGGCGTCAACCTGTGGGGCGTCATCCACGGTGTCGCCACCTTCACCCCGCTCCTGATGGAGCAGGGCGAGGGGCACATCGTCAACACGGCCTCTGTCGCCGGCCTCATCGCCGCCCCGTTCCTCGGCCCCTACAACGCCACCAAGCAGGCCGTGGTGGCCATCTCCGAGACGCTGTTCAAGGACCTGCAGGCCGTGGCGGCGCCCGTCGGCGTGTCGGTGCTCTGCCCCGGGTTCGTGCAGACGCGCATTGCGGAGTCGGAGCGGAACCGGCCCGACTGGGCGCCCGACCGAGACGTCGAGGGCGCCATGGCGGTGCGCGGCGTGGTGCAGAACCTGGTCGACAGCGGGATCGCGCCGTCGACAGTGGCGGACCGCGTCATCGACGCCGTCCGCACCAACACCTTCTACATCCTCACCCACCCCGAGCTCGAGGGCGCCATCACGACGCGTTTCGACGACATTGTGCAGGGACGGGCGCCCAGCCCGACGATGATCGCCTGAACCAGGCGGGCGGCCCGTCCTCGGTCGGGTCAGCCCGACGTCGGCAACGGTTTGAAGGGCTGCACCGTCACCCAGCAGGTGCCCTGCGCAATGCCGCTCTTGGGCATTTTGCACAGCGCCGACTTGGGCTTGTTGGTGTGCACCTTCACGACCTGGTACTGGGTCGGTCCGTAGAACTTGTCCGGGCCGAACGTCCACGTGGGCGACAGCGTGCCCGGGTAGTTCGTGATCTTCGACATGGCTTCGACGAACGTCCGCCGGTTCAGGTTCTTGCCGGCGTCCTTGGCCGCGGTGGCGAACAGCCCGATGGCGCCGCACCAGGCCTGAATCGGGCCTTGCTCCTCAATGTAGTGATAGAGCGTGCCGGGAATCGGCTTGGGGTGGTAGGCGTGCCACGTGTTGTAACAGGCTCGCGTGCCGGGGTCGTAGCCGCCCTCGCTCTGGGGACGGTTGTCGTCGATGCCGCCCAGCGTCTCCGTCGTCACGCCCTCCTGCCCGTTGAGCGCCTGCTCGTAGGGAACGGGAATGAGCCCGAGCGCCACCTCCACCGAGGACTGGTAGTCGCTCAGGAGGAGCTGCGGGTAGTACTGCTGCTGTGTCTCTGCCGCAATGTAGGGGAAGAAGGCGTTCTCGCGCAGCATCGGGATCACCGACTGGACGCCGGCCGCCTTGAATTTCTCCACGGCCAGCTGCGCGTCGGAGTTGGTCTCAGCCGTCTGGTCCGGGCTGGCCGCCACCGTCTCGACGACCGGGGTGATGCCGACTTTCTTCAGGTCTGGGAGCAGGTAGTCGTTGAGGGCATCCTGGTCGGGCGCCTGGTCGGACACGACGACGCCGACCTTCTTGCCGTGCCCCAGGCGGCCCGAGCTCATGCCCCACTTCACGACGGCGGCGAGAACAGGCGTCATGTCCGGCCCGGTCCACCACAGGTAGGGAGAGGCCAGGTTGGTCCAGTTGGTGGTGGTGGACCAGGCACTGAGGAGCGGCGTCTGGCCCTGCTGGGCCACGCAGAGCTGGTCATCCTGCTCCCAGGTGCCGATCCCGTCAACGACCGCGAAGGCGGCCGGGCTGCCCTGGATCCACTGCTTGCACAGCGACTCCATGTTGGCGTCGCTGGTCGGGTCGAACTGCACGATGATCGGGTTGATCTTGCGGCCGTTGATGCCGCCGCTCTTGTTGATCTGGTTCACGTAGAGGTGGATGGCCGGGATCGGCTCGTTGTACTCCTTGTCCTCGGCGAAACCCTCCTTGCCGGCCAGGCTGTTGATGGCGACGACCGGGAAGACCACGTTGATGCTCGTGGCGGTGACCCCGCGCGTGCTCGTGCTGGCCTCGCTCGGCGGCGTGGCTTTGGTGCTGCTCGACGCCACCTCGGCCGCGCCGGCGTCACTCCCGCCGCCCGGCGTGCCGGCCGGGGCGAGGACGAGCCAGGCGACGAGCCCCACGACGATGGCGATGATCATCAGCGCCGTGCGGATCTGCACGGCGCGCGGGCGCCGGCGCAGGCGCCGCCAGGACCGGCCCAACGGGGCCAGGAGACGGGACCCCACCCCTTGCGACGCGGGAACTTCCATGCTCGCTTCCATGCTCACCCTCCTTCGCGGCGGTCTGCACCGCCGTCCTCCCCTATCGGTCCTGACGCCATCAGGGCCTCGTCGCTCGCACCAAGGTAGGCGGCCAGGGCCTTCGAGTCAGCGCGGATGACCTCGGGCGGCCCGGCGGCCACCACCCGGCCCAGTTCCATGACCACGACCTTCGAGCACAGCTCGAACACCAGCGGCACGTCGTGCTCCACCAGGACGATGGTGGTGTCCGCCACCTCGTGGATCCGCTGCAGCAGCGGAATGAAGGCCTCCGCCTCGCGCTGGGCGATGCCGGCGGTGGGCTCGTCGAGGAGGAGCAGGCGCGGCTTGGCCAGCACGATGGAGGCCAGGTCAACCACGCGACGGGTCCCCGTCGACAGCTCGGCGGTGCGGTGGTGGCGGAAACGCTCCAGCCCGAAGGCGGTGATCACCTGGTCCACCGCGGCCAACTTGCGGCGCTCCGTCCGGCGCGCCCAGGGGAGGCGCAGCGTGGTGGAGATCACGGCCACCTCCTGGCGGGCGTCCTCGCTCAGCAACAGGACGTCGAGCACGGTCAGCTCCGGGAACAGGCGGCAATCCTGGAAGGAGCGCACCATGCCCACGGCCAGGCGCTCCTCGGGCAGGTACTCGGACAGGTCGGTGTCGTCCAGGCGCACGCGGCCGGACTGCGGTGACACCAGGCCGGACATCACGTCGAGCGTGGTGGTCTTGCCCGAGCCGTTGGCCCCGATGAGCCCGACGATCGATCCCGGCTCCGCCTCGAAGGACACGCCGTTCAGCGCGTGCACGCCGCCGAATTGCACGTGCAGGTCGTCCACGCGCAGGCCCGCGGGGTGCACGCTCACCGGGACCTCGGCCACGGCGGTCACCGCTCGCCCCCGTCGGTGGCGAGCGCCGGCGTGGCCGGGGGGCCGGCGTGACGCGAGCCCAGGCGCTCCTGCGCCGTGCGGATGCCCAGCGTGACGACATCGCCGGTGCGGTGCAGCACCTCGGCCAGCCCGCCCGGCAGGTAGAGGATGAACAGGATCAGGCCCAGGCCGCTGGTGATGAACTGAATGGTCTGGTTGGCGCCGAACAGGGCGGGCAGCCCTTCGAGGTAGATGGCGCCGAGGATCGCCCCCGGTATGGAGCCCAACCCGCCGATGACGACCATGGAGATGATCACGAACGAGGTGGTGGGGTCGAACGTGATGTCGGTGTTGTTGAGCTGCTGGGTGGCGAAGGCGAAGCAGACGCCGGCGTAGCCCGCCATGAAGCCCGAGAGCCCGAAGGCCAGCAGCTTCGTGCGCAGGATCGGGATCCCCATGGCCGCCGCGGTCAGCTCGTTGTCGCGCACCGCCACCAGGCGGCGCGCCACGCCCTTGTCGCGCCAGATCCGCACCATGAACACGGACAGCAGCAGCACGCCGAGCGAGAAGAGGGCGAAGGACTTCTGCGAGTCCAGGCTGAGGCCGAACAGCGAAGGGCGTCCGAGGAAGGTGTAGCCGGGGTCGGGCAGGCCCGTGCACAACGTCTTGTGGATGCCCGGGATGGAGAAGCAGGGCGTCGCCAGCACGGCGCTCTGCATGAAGATGGCGAAGGCGAGCGTGGTGACGGCCAGGAAGAGGCCGGGCATGCGCAGCGCCGGGAGCCCCACCAGGATGGCCACCAGGGCGGTGATGGCGCCGCCGTAGAGCATCACGACGGGCAGCGGCAGTGACGTCCCGAGGTGCACGGCCACCAGCGCGCCGACGGCGACGAGGCCGAATTGCCCCAGCGAGACCTGGCCCGCCCACCCCGTCAGCATGGTCAGGCTCAGCGCGATGACCGAGAAGATGCAGATCTGGCTGAACAGGAGGTTGTTGCCGACCGAGAGCACGAAGGGCAACAGGACGGCGACGCCCACGGTCAGCCAGACTCCGGTGACCGAGACCCGTTTGCGCAGCTGGTCCACCCCGGCCCGCATGGTGGTGGTGGCGCCGTGCTGCCAGGTGCTGCGCTCCCCGGTCCGTGCCCCCTTGCGCAGCGCCCCGACCCGCACCAGCAGGACCACCATGACGACGACGAAGATGATGAGCTGTTGCTTGGCCGGCGAGGGGATGTTCCACTCGAGGAGCTCGAGGAAGACACCCATCCCGATGCCGGCGATGAACGCCACCGTCAGGTTGACCATGGCCCCGATCAGCGCCGCCGTCAGCGCGTAGAGCAGCAGGTCGGGCGAGAGCGCCTGCGTCAGCGCGCTGGTCTGGTTGGGCGCGTTGAGGATGGCGGTGAAGGCCGACAGCGCGCCGGCCACGGTCCACGTCAGCGTGGAGGTGCGGCGGATCCAGACACCCGACAGCCGGGCGGAGTCCGCGTTCTCCGACATGGCGCGCATGGCCAGTCCCCACGAGGTGAAGCGGACGGCCAGCACCAGGATCACCGTCACGATCGGCGCCACAATGAGCGTGAGCACCTCGGTGGGCGTGATGATGAACGGGCCGAGCGAGAAGGACAGGTCGAAGGGCACCGGCACCGGCTTGTACAGGTTGGAGGGCCGGATGAACGGCAGTGCCGTCAACGCCAGCAGCACGTAGCTCAACCCGATGGTGGCCACCATCACGAGCACGCGGGGGCGGCTGAACAGGCGGCGGAGCAGGAGCTCGGACAGGGCGCCGACGAGCGCGGCCAGCCCGATGGAGAGGAAGAGGCCGAACCAGTAGTTGAAGTGGAAGTCCGCCGTCAGCTTGACCAGGAACACGGCGGCGATGACACCGATCTGGCCCTGCGCGAAGTTGAGGACGCGGTTGGTGCGGTAGACGAGGACCAGGCCGAGCGCCAGCAGCCCGTAGCCCAGCCCGTAGAAGACGCCCTGGACGAGGACGAAGTTGGGGGCAGAGAACGCGGCGAGCACGGATGCCTAGGACAGGCCGGCGGCAGCGCTGCCGAGGAAGACCGGGCGCAGCAGGTCGTCGCGGGCCATGAGGTCGGCCGTCGGCCCGTCGAAGCGGATCTCGCCGCGCTCCATGAAGAAGCAGCGCTGGGCCAGGCTGAGGGCGCGGTTCAGGCTCTGCTCCACCAGGATCACGGTGGTGCCGGACTCGTTGATGCGCCGCACCATCGCCATGAGCCGCTCCACCGTCATGGGGGCGAGCCCCAGTGCGAGCTCGTCGATCATCAGGAGGCGGGGCTGCGTCATCATCACCCGCGACAGGGCGAGCATCTGCTGCTCGCCGCCCGAGAGCGTGCCGGCCGGCTGGTCCAGCCGGGCCGCCAGCTCGGGGAAGGCGGCCAGCGCCTCGTCGTGGGCCTGCTGGGCCCTGGCCCGGTCCCGCCGCAGCGTGTGGCCCCCGATGCGCAGGTTGTCGCGCACGCTGAGCCCGGGGAAGGTCATCTTCCCGCCCACCAGGAGCGCCACGCCCTCGTCAATGATCTGCTCCGGTTCGAGGTAGGTCGAGTTCATGCCGAAGAGCCGGACCACGCCGCGGTGCGGATGCGACAGCCCCGAGACGGCGCGCAGCAGGGTGGACTTGCCGGCGCCGTTCGTGCCGAGCAGGGCCACCATCTCGCCCTCCTCGATCTCGAGGTTGACGTCGAAGAGGACCTGGTTGGTGCCGTAGAAGAAGTCGAGGTTGTGGATCTGCAGCGCAGGGATCGCCCCGCCGGCCTGGCGCCGCTTGCCCTCGCTGTAGCGCTCGATGACGTCCTCTATGACGAGCGTGATGTCGCGCCGCACGCTGCGCGACCCGATGACGAGGAGAAGCCCGCCCACCGCGCAGACCGGGAAGATGATGGTGAGGGCCACAATGATGCCGTGCAGGCCGCCGATGGCGTCGGACACCGCCCCGAGCAGCACCGAGCCCGTGAAGCCGCCGAAGACGAGCGAGTACACCCCGAACATGGCAAAGCAGATGGTGCGCATTTCCGGTGGCGCGGTCGCCGCCAGCGTCAGGAAGATGCAGATGGCCAGCGGGGACACGGCGGCGCTGGCCAGGAACTGCAGCGTCACGCACAGCCAGAGCTGCGGCACGTAGAGCGACAGGACGAAGAGGCCGCCGTAGGCCGTGATGCAGATGCCGGCGATGACGAGCGGCCGCTGCGGCGCACGCCGGAAGTAGCGGTCGCCGAAGACGTAGGCCAGCGGGAGCCCGAGGAAGGCGGCCAGGCCGATGATGGCGTAGACCTCGCTGCGCGACGCAGTGTCGAGGTGGAACTTGTCGACGAAGAAGAGGTTGCCGAACAGCGGGGCGCCGGTCCCCGCGAAGCCCAGGATGGCGACCGCCACCAGCTCGAAGTAGAGCGAGCGGATGCGCAGCAGCCGGGTCACCGCGGAGCCGAGCAGCACGCGGGGCGCCTTCTCCTGCTGGGAGTGCAGGTCCATGCCCGACGCCTTCAGGATGTGGCTGCTCTCGTTCTGCCCCTTCTCGGGCTCGCGCAGCGTGAAGAGGGCGAAGCCCAGGGGGATCCCGGCCAACGCCACCAGCAGGCCGTAGCGCCAGTTGTGCGAGACGGTCACCACGTAGCCGAAGATCAGGATCCCGATCGTCTGTGACAGGGGGTCGGACAGGTTGTGCCAGCTGAAGATCCGGCCGCGGGACTCGGTCGGATAGGCGTCGGACAGGTACGAGTTGTGCACCGTGTTGTTGACCCCGGTGCCCACCGAGGCGGCGAGATACAGGAAGGCGAACCACCAGACGTTGGGCGAGAACGCCATCAGGGTGCCGAACACGGCGAAGATGAGCAGGGCGACGCCGGCCACCAGCTTGCGGCTGCCGCGGTCGGCCCACACCGCCAGGGGGACGGCCCACAGCAGCTGGGACACCTGGGCGATGAAGGCGACGGCGCCCAGGGACGCGTTCGACATGTGGAACGACGTCTCGAGGTTCTTGCCGATCAGGTTGATGCCGTTGCCGAAGGTGCCCGGCACCAGTGCCGCCGCGGTCAACAGGACCAGAGGGGCGTAGCCCGAGCTCTTGAGGATGCCGAGCAGCGCCGGGGGCTTGCCCTCCCCCGTCCCGGGCATGAGCTCCAGCGCCGCGACCACCTCGGAGTCCTTGACCTGGGAGACCGCCTCGCGCAGCAGATCCTCCGGGACGGCGAAGTCGAACAGCGGATCGTCGGTCACCGGCTGGGGACTCTATCTCTGACACCAGCGTCAGGGAGGGTGGCCCCTCAGCGTGCCGGCGCCGGGCCGTCCCCCACCGTCGCCACCGTCGCCACCGTCAGCGGCCCCTCCGGCATGACGGCCACCCGGGCGCCCGGCCCGAGGCGCGTGCACGCCGCGGCCACCGCGGCGTCGAGGTCGGGCGCGAGGGACAACAGCGCGCTCGGTGACGCACCGGCGTCGAGGCCGGGCGCGAAGAGGTGGACCTGGGCCCGGGCCAGCACCCGACCCAGCACCTGGGCCTGCCAGCGGTCGAGCTCGGCCTCCCCCGACGCGCCCAGCAGGTCCGCCGTGGAGTGGGCCGCCGCCAGGAGGCGGGCGAAGGCGCCGCCGGCGGGCACGCCGTCCTCGCAGGCGGCCGCCATGACGATGAACCCACCCGGCCGCACAATGCGCTCGGCGGCGGCCATGCCCTTCACGGCCTGGTACAGGTTGCGGTCCAGCGGGTACCCGCCGTTGGTCGACACGACGAGGTCGAACGGCGCGTCGACCACGCGCACCGCGGTGGACTGCACGTGGGCACAGGCGGCATCGTGGGCCGCCGGCAGCGGGCCGGCGAACACGGCCGTGACCCGGCGGGCCCGGTTGATGGCGACGTCGAGCGAGAGGTGCGGCGGCGCCAGCGCCGTGGCGGCCCGCACGAAGTCGTGCACGGGGTTCCCGTCCCGCGTCACGAACGTCGCCCGGCTGTCGGCGATCCGGCGGGGGTGATGCGCCTCCAGAATGGTGGAGTTGGCCGCCAGGCCCGGGCAGACCGCCTTCGGCCCACCGCTGAAGCCGGCGAAGAAGTGCGGCTCCACGAAACCGGTGATGATGCGCACGTCGGCCTCGACGTACTCGCGCTGCAACAGGACCGGCGTCCCGTCGACGGTCCCCACCTCGACGTGCGCCGCGCTCGTGCCGTCGTGATCGACGATGCCGTAGCGCGCCACGATCTCGCGCCCGACGAGCTCCTCCATCTCCGCCGCGCTGGCCTGGCGGTGCGTCCCGGTGGCGCACAGCAGGGTGATGCGGTCGTCGGGCACCCCGCAGCGCGCCAGCTCGGCCAGCAGCGGCGGCAGCACCGTGCGGTTGGGCATCGGCCGCGTCAGGTCCGGGAACACGACGGCGATCCGCGCCGCGCCGCGCGTCAGCTCGTGCAGCGGGGGGCCGAGCAGCGGCCGGCGCAGTGCGGCGGTGATGGACGCCGCCTCGTCGCGTAGGCCCGGCTCGTCGACCGGGGCGATGACCTCGGCGCCGTCGGGGACCGCGACCGAGGTCCCCTGGCGTCCGAAGGCCAGGTCGACGCGCACGGTCAGGGCGCGGACGGACCCGTGCCGGGGAGCGACTCGGTGGCGGCCAGCACGGCCGCGGCCACGTGGTCGACCTGCGGCCGCAGCGAGCGGTAGAGCTCGACCGCGGAGGGGGTCGGCTGAATCACCGCCGCAATGGGATCGATCTGGTCGAGCGTGAGCCCCATGCCCAGCGCCTTGCCGGCCAGGAGCGCGGCACCGGCCGACGCCGCCTCGCCCGAGCGGTGGCGCAGCGCGGGCAGTCCGAGCACGGACGTCAGCACCTCGACCCACACGGGCAGTCCCGAGCCGGCGCCGCCGAGCGTCACCCCTTCCGCGGTCGAGCCGCCGAGGCGACCGACGGTGACCACCTCCATGACCCGCAGCACGTCCCAGGCCACCGACTCCACCACGGCGCGGGCCATGTCCGCGGCGTCGTGCGCCGCCCCCAGCCCCATGAAGCCGGCCCGGGCGTCGTCGCGCCACCACGGGGCACGGGCGCCGTCGAGCCACGGCACGGCGACCACGCCCCGCGCACCGGGGCCGCTCTCCGCCGCCAAGCGGCCCAGCTCCTCGGTGTTGCGGTCGAGCAGGCGCCCGAGCCAGGCCAGGAAGGAGCCGGCGGCGGACAACCCGCCCTCCAGCAACCAGCCCCCGTCGGCGGCCCGGGTGACCACGGCGCCGGCGGGCGACGGCACGGGGCGCTCCTGCACCGGCACCGACACGTTGGCGGTGGTGCCCCAGCTCACCATGGGATGGTGCTCCGACGCACCGGACCCCAGGACCTCGCACTGCCGGTCGCCGGCGCCGATCACGATGGGCACCCCGGGCCGCAGCCCGAGCTCGGCCGCCGGCACCGGCTTGAGCTGGCCCACGACGGTGTCGGACGGCACGATGCTGGGCAGCTTGCCCAGGGCCGGCCCGGCCAGCTCGCGCACGGCGTTGCCGTCGAAGTCGTAGAGCCCGCTGCGCGAGGCGAACGTGGCGTCGGTCACCAGCTGGTCCGTCATGCGGGAGACGATGAAGTCCCGCGGCGACAGCATGACGTGGGCGTCCGCAATGCGTTCGGGTTGGTGTTTGGCCAGCCAGGCCAGCTTGGCCGCCACGGCGCCCGCGTCCAGCGGGATGCCGGTGCGGGCCCGGTTGATGTCGTCGCCACCCACCGTGCGGGCCAGCTCCCGCGCCTCGGCGGCGGCCCGGTGGTCGGACCACAGGATGCCCTTCCCGATGGGGTCACCCTCTTTGGTCACGGGCACGAAGGTCTGGCGGGCACCCGAGCAGGAGACGACGTCGACCGCGCCGAAGGCCTGGGGCGCCTGGGCCCGCGCCTCCGCGCAGGCGATGACGAGCGACGTCCACCAGCGCAGCGGGTCCTGCTCCGTCCAGCCGACCTGCGGGTAGCTGGTCGTCAGATCGGAGCGGGCCAGCGCGACCAGCCCCTCGTCGCCCCAGAGGCCGACCTTGGTGACCGACGTGCCGAAGTCGATGGTGAGGATCATCGGCCGTGCACCAGCGCGTGCATCAGGCCGGCCGCCTCGGCCGGGTCGGGGTCCTGGTAGATGGTGCGTCCGATGGCCATGCCCGCCCCGCCGCCTTCCATCACGTCGCGCACCTCGTCGAGCACCGGCGCGCGTCCGTCGGCCGTGCGCGGGCCGCCCAGGAAGAGGATGGGCACGCTCACGCTGGCCACCACCCGGGCCACGGCCCGCTGGCGCTCCGTGCCTGCGGGCACGGCGGGCACGGGGACCTTGATCACCGGTGCGCCGATGTCGTGGGCGATGATCGACGCCAGCACGATGGCGTCGGTGTCGCGGCGGATCCGCCCCTGCTCCCACACCAGCGGCTCAATGAGCGCCTCCAGGCCGGCCGCGCTCGCCTGCTCGAGCACCTGGCCCAGCAACTCGAGCGCCGCCGCCGTGAGCGGGTCGTCCATGTCGATGCGCGTCATGTGCTTCACGCCCGTCCAGCCATCGGCCGCCGCCCGCGGCACGCTGGCCACCAGCCGGTCGTCCAGCTCGAAGGCCGAGCCGGCCAGGCCCGTGCGGTTGATGGACAGGTAGGTGCGGTGCTGCGCCGTGAGGTGGCCCGCCGCGGCCAGGCCGCTCAGCGGCTGGGCGGTGGCCAAAATCCCGTCGCACGCCGGGAGTGCCCTCGTCAGGGCCCCGAAGAACTCGTCCCAGTTCTCGGTGGTCAGCACGGCCCGGGCGCGGTGGTCCGCCGCCAGAATGAGGGCCGGCGTGGACAGCGGGGTCGTCACTGCGCTCCGGACAGCGCCAGCACGACCTTGGCCACCGAGGAGAAGTCCTCGCGCCCGTACCCGGCGGTGCTGGCCGCCGTGAGGAGCTGGCGCGCCGTCGCGGTCGTCGGCACGGGCACACCGCAGCGCACCGCGTAGGCCATGGCGAGGTCGAGGTCCTTGGCCATGAGGTCGGTCATGAAGCCCGGCTGCCAGCCGTTCGACGCCGGGCTCTCGGGGAGAACGCCCGGCACCGGCAGGCGGGTGCGCACGGCCACGCAGTCGCCGGTGGCGTGGGTGAGGACGAGCAACAGCTTCTCCATGTCGACCCCGGACCGCACCGCCATGGCCGTCGCCTCGGCCGTGGCCGTCATCTGCGCCGCGTAGATCACCTGGTTGCACAGCTTGACCACCTGGCCCATGCCCGGGCCACCGACGTGCACGACGAGCCCGGCGAACGGGTCGATCGCCTGCTCCACGTCGGCCAGCGTCCCGGCGTCCCCCCCGACCATCAGCGTCAGCGTCCCTGCCTGGGCACCGCCCGTACCGCCCGAGAGCGGCGCGTCGAGGTAGCGCGCGCCGGTCTCCGCCACCCGGGCGTGCTGGGCCCGCTCCACCTCGGGGTCGATGGTGGAGGTGTCGATGACCGTCTTGCCCGGGCCGAGCGCCGGCAGCATGGCGTCGATCACGTCGATCACCTCGGGTGAGTTCGGCACGCACAAGAAGGTCACGTCGGACGCCTCGGCCACGCCGCCCGGCGAGCCCCCGTCGGCCGCGCCCTTGGCCACCGCGGCGTCGATCGGGCCCCGGCCGCGCGACGCGACGGTCACGTCGTGCCCGGCCGCCACCAGGTGTCCCGCCATGGGCAGGCCCATGGCCCCGAGACCGATGAATCCGATGCGCATGCGCGTTCCTCCCGACGGGCCGCTCAGCGGGCGGCGAACTGGGGCAGCCACTCGGCCGTGCCCGAGATCAGCTCGTCGACCATGGCGTCGGTGGTGCGCAGGTCGCCCCGGCCGGCCAGCGGGTCGAGCGCGAAGGCCTCACCGGCCAGCGTGCGGTCACCGCGCAGCGCCGCCTCGACGGTGAGCTCCTGGGTGGCGACGTGGCGGCGGACGATCTCGTCGTAGGGGGTCGGCAGCGTGGTGCGGTCGCGGCCGCGGATGCCCGCGCCGTCAATGACGCAGATCGACTCCACCACCGCCTCGGTCGGCAACCCGACTGCTTGGCCCGTGTTGGGGATGTTGACCGGGGCCTCGAAGGGCTCGTCGGTGAGCATGGCCTCCATCATGGGTGAGGGCAGCTCGCCCGACTGCCAGGTCTGCAGGTCCTTGGTCCCGGCCAGCCAGGCATCGACGTCGGCGACGTATTCTGCCTGGTGTTGCTCGCGCCGGGCGATCGGGCTGAGCCCGATGTTGTAGGCCCCACCCCAGTCGGACTCGGGGGTCAGGGCGAACGAGACGAACTCGGCGATGTGCCGGTCACCGGCCGCCGGGAAGGTTCCCCAGCGCTCCAGCAGCGTCAGCTTGAAGAGATGCCGCTCGGCGAAGTCGAGCTTCGAGAATTTGTCGGGTTCGGGGCGCCCGGGATACGGGGCCAGGGAGGCGAGGCCGCCGACCTCGTCGACCAGGCCGCGCAGGGCGTCGAAGCCGTCGGCGCCGTCGACCTCGAGCGACGTGAGCACCGGGAAGTGGTTGACCCCGGTGACCGACGCGGTGACCGACTCGAAGGGCCGGCCCATGGCGATGGCCAGGTCCATGCAGAAGTTGCCGACCTCGTGGCAGAGGCCCACCGTCTTGATGGTGGTCTCGCGGCACACCGAACGGGTCAGCGCCGTCATGGGGTTGGTGATGTTGAAGAGCCACGCGTCCGGGCAGTGCTCCTCCATGGCCTTGCCGATGCCGACCAGGACGGGGATGTTGCGCAGGGCGCGGTTGATGCCTCCCGGCCCGACGGTGTCCCCCACCGTCTGCGTGATGCCGTGGGTGGCCGGGACGTCGAGGTCCACCGCCATGGAGCGGAAGCCGCCGGTCGAGATGCAGACGATGACGAAGTCGGCACCGTCCAGCGACGCGTGCAGGTCGGTCGTGGTGGCGATGGTCGCCTTGGCCCCCATGGCCTCGTTCAGCTTGTGGGCCAGCGCTTCCATTTTGGGCAGCGGCGTCGGGTCGATGTCCTCGAGGACCAGGTGCATGCCGGCGAGGGCGGGCGTCCCGAAGAGGTCGGCCATCAGCTCGGGACCCCACTGATAGCTCCCGCCGCCGACGATCGTCACTTGGGTAGGCACGCCGCCACAGTACAGTCCCCATCGTGGTTCGCCTCCGGCGTCGCGCCCCCCACGCGCTGGCCGCCCTCTTCGTGGGCAGCGGGATGGTGCATCTGGTCCGCCCGCAGGTCTTCGCGTCGATCATGCCGCGCGCCATCCCCGAGGAGCACCACACCAACCTCATTTACGCCAGCGGGTTGGTCGAGCTCGTCTGCGCCTTCGGCCTGCTCCGCCGCACCCGCTGGGCGAGCGCCGCCAGCCTCGCCACCCTGGGCGCCGTGTTCCCGGCCAACGTCCAGATGGCGCTCGACGCCGGCACGGGGCGCAACGACGGCCCGTCCGACAGTCGCGCCGTCGCCTGGGGCCGCCTCCCCTTGCAACTGGTCATGGCCTGGGCGGCGCTCCAGGCGCGCCCCGAAGAAGACTGACCATGGAGATCCGGGTGCTCCGCCCCGGTGATAACGGGCTGGTGGCGGCGGCCTCCCATCTGTTCGACGGACCGGCTCGACCCGACGCCACGGCGCGCTTCCTGGCCGAGGCCGGCCACCACCTCCTCATCGCCTATGAGGAGGAGCGGGCCGTGGGATTCGTGAGCGGGGTCGAGGTCACCCACCCCGACAAGGGCACCGAGATGTTCCTCTACGAGTTGGAGGTCGACGAGAGCGCCCGACGCCGCGGCATCGGGCGCGCGCTGGTGGAGCGCCTCGCCACGCTGGCCCGCGACGCCGGCTGCTACGGCATGTGGGTGATCACCGACCACGACAACGCAGCCGCCCGCGCCACCTACGAAGGGACCGGTGGGGTGCCCGAGACCGAGCAGGTCGTGGAGGTCTGGACCTTCTGAGCCCGCCGGGCGTCAGTGATCGCCGGCCGCGGGTCGGCGCGGTCGGGTGGGCCAGAGCCAGAGCGCGGCGACGGCGAGCGCCGAGCCGATGAGATTGTCCACCACCCGGTTGGAGATGGCCGCGCGCGCCGGCAGGCCGCCGAACGCGGTGAGCAGGACGAAGATGCACGTGACGAAGGTGATGTAGAGACCGAAGTTCACCCGTTGTACCGAGAAGGCGATGCCGCTGGCGACGACGGCGAGCACCGCCAGGATGGTCGTGTCGGGCCGGAGCGCGACGAGCACCAACGTGGTCAGGGCGGCGCCGGCGACGCTCCCGATGATCCGCAACACGGCCCGCCGCCTCGTGAGCTGGGGCGCTGGTCGCATGACGAAGAGCGCCGCCTCGGGGATCCAGAACCCGTCCTCCGGGTTCGTCACGCGGAACAGCACCGTGCCGGCGAGGCTCGCGGCCGTCAGCCGAACGGCGTGCCAGAAGGGGATCGACCGGAGGTGGGCGGCCCGCCGCATCGTCATCGACACCTCCCGCGCCCAGGCCCATCCGGTCGCACGGGCGGAGCGGGTCGGATCGGCGTAGCGGGCGAGGCCGCGCCGGGCCACCACGGCCAGGGCGGCTGTGAAGAGACCGCCGAGCAGCGTCACGCCGCCGACCACGAGCGCCTCGGTCGCAGAAACATCGAACGAGGCGGAGAACACGAGCGAGGTCACTGACGAGACGCCGATCAACGCAGCCTGCGGGCCCAACTCCACGAGTAGGCCTGCCCCGAACGTGCAGACGGCCACAACCGGGTAGATGGCAATGCCGCGGATGCCGAAAAGCGCGCCCAGGAACGCTCCGATCGCCACCAGCACGCCCGTGCCGGCGACGATCCTGGCCCGGAAGCGGTGCCCCGGTTGGAACACGGCCATGTCCGTGAAGAAGGAACCGACGGCCGCCCAGCCGCCTGCACGCGGATAGCCGGTGGCGATCCCGACGGCCAGGGGCCCGCCGATGGACACGGCGCACACGAGCCCGATGAAGGGTGACGCCATCGGCCTGTTCATCTGGAGCGTCCAGGCCCACCGCTGCCGCAACGGGAGCCGGGCCTCGTCGGCAGGCCGGGCCTCGTCGCCAGGCCGGGCCTCGTCGCCGACGGCCGGCAGCCCAGTCACGAGTCGAGCCGCTTCTCTCCCCAGAAGCAGGCGAAGGGGTTGTCGTTGTAGGGATCGATCTCGACGTACCCCGCGGCGCGGTAGAGGCGTTGCGCGGTCACCTGCTTGGGGCCGGTGTCGAGGCGGGTGCACGCATAGCCCATGGCCCGGGCCGCCTCCTCGAGCGCGCGCAGCAGTGCCGCCGCCACACCGCGTGAACGGGCCGCCGGTCGCACGTACATCCGCTTGATTTCCGCCACCCCGTCGCCGAGACGCCGCAGCCCGCCGCCCGCCACCGGCTCGGGGCCCTCGTACCCGACGTAGTAGACGCCGTCCGGCGCACGGAGCTCGGCCGGGAGGAGCGGCGGGCTGTCGAGGCGGTTGGCGTTGTCATAGGCGCCGATCAGCTCTGACCGCATGGCGGCCAGCAGCTCCGTTGCCGGCGGGTCTTCGGGGTCGCACTGGACGAAGTGCAACCCGCCGACGACCGCTGCCTGGTCGCCGCTCACTGCACCAGGTCGGGATGCAGCGCCTTGGCCATGCGCGCCATTCCCTCGCGCCACGGGACCGTCGTCCGTCCCGCCAGCTCGTGCATGCGGGTCGTGTCGATCGCCACGCTGTCGATCGTCTGCGTCGTGGGCTCGAAGCGGGCCTCGGTGCCGGCGAGCTCGGCCAGGTAGGCGCACCACTCCTCAATGCTGACCGGCTCGCTGCCGCCCCAGTTGACCGTCACCGCCGGGACCGACGCCGCCGAGAGCAGGCGCGGCACCATGGCCACGATGTCATCCGCGTGGAGCGGGTGGTAGACGCTCGGTGCGTCGACATGCACAGGAATGGCCGACCCATTCAGCATCATGTGCAGGTGGATGGCGGGCCAGCCGCCGTTGTCCCCGTACGGCACGGATAGTCGCGCAATGGTGGTCGGCAACTCGAAGCGCTCGGCTGCCCAGCGGGCCGTGCCCTCCGCGGCGATCTTGCAGATGCTGTAGGTGCGCAGGAAGGGCCACACGCCGTGGTTGTCACCGAGAGGCCCGTCCTCGTCGAAGACGCGGTGCCCTTCGGGCTTGTAGACCGCCGTGGACGAGCAGTGCAGGAAGGCGCGGGCATTGCGATGGTGTTCCATGAGGAAGGCCAGTCCGCCGCTGTTGGCCGCCAGGTCCCGCTCCCAGTCGTTCGTCTTGGCCACCGCGAAGTTGAGGACGTACTCGGCGTCCTGGGGCAGCCGGCCCATGTCGCCCGACTCCAGGTCGACCGAGACGCATTCGATGCCGGCCGCCTCCAACTCGGCGCGGGCGGCCTCGTCCGAGAAGCGGGCCGCGCCGATCACCCGGTTGCCGCGGGCCAGTGCTTTCGCCAGCGGGCGGGCCACCTGCCCGGTGACGCCGGTGACCACGATTGTGCTTCCCTGCAATTTGTCTGGGCTCATGCGCCCTTTCGTACTCGCTACGCTTCCCGCGTGCATCTCTTCGCGGCATTCTTGGGTGGTGAGCTGGCATCCGGTCGCATGGGCGAGGACCACGAGGTCGTCTTCGTCGTGGCCGAGGACATGGAGTCGGCCCGCCGGGCCGCCCGGGCGAAATGGGGCGGCGACGGCCGCCCGCACGTGGACGCCCTCACCCGCCTGGACATGATCGACGGCTTCGCTGTGGGCCTGGAGTCGGCCGGGAACGGAGACAGCACCGAGTCGGAGGGCTACAACTGAGGCCGGCCGCCCGGCGGTGCAGCTAACAAGAGGTCATCATCGGGCTCCGAGATGGTGCCCGCAAGAGCAACGGGGTGCATACGGTGGAGCGTGCTTCTCCAGAGGTCGACGCCATCATCGGGAACGCACATGACTGGCGAGGCGAGATGCTGTCACGACTGCGTCAGACGATCCTTGGAGCCGGCGCTCCCGTGGTGGAGGAGGTCAAGTGGAAGAAGCCCTCCAAACCAGAGGGAGTGCCCGTGTGGTCCCTCGAGGGGATCGTCTGCATGGGCGAGATGCTCAAGAACGTCGTGCGGTTGACCTTTCCGAAGGGTGCCGGGTTGAGGGACCCGAAGAAGTTATTCAACGCGCGGCTGGACAGCGGCACAGTCCGCGCCATCGATATCCGTGAAGGCGAGAAGATCCCTCAAACCGCTCTGAAGGCGCTCATACTCGAGGCCGTGCGCCTGAACGAGAAGTGACGTTGCCGGCAGGTCTGAGTTTCGCTGACGTCCCGCCTGGCCCGAACGCGGATCGCACGACAACCAGGGTCGTCATCACACCGCGGGTGACAGCCCGCCGTCCAGGTTGATCGCCGTCCCGGTCACGTACGACGCGCGGGGCGAAAGGAGGAAGGAGCCGAGGTCGGCGAACTCGGTGGCGCGCCCGAAGCGGCCGAGTGGAATGCTCGAGTCCGCCGCGAAGCGGTCGTAGAACGCCTGGAGCCCGGACCCGGAGCCCGCAGCGATGCGAGCCCACTGACCGCTCTCGATGAGGCCGATGAGCACCGCGTTGACCCGGATGCCGTCGGGCGCCAACTCCTTCGAGAGCGCCTTCATGAGCGCCATACCGGCGGCACGGGTGACCGAGCTCGGCTCGCTGGACCCACCAGGAGCCTTGGCCGCCATGGCCAGGGTGAACAGGACAGCACCGTTGCAGGCCCGTAGCTGCGGGAGGGCGAGCCGGGTCAACCGCACAGCGGCCATCAGCTTCAGCTGGACGTCGGATTCCCAGGCCTCGTCGTCGATCGACTCGATGGAGCCGGCCGAGGCGCGCCCGGCATTGTGGACGACGCCGTCGATGCGACCCCAACGCGACACCGACGCCTCCACAAAGGCTTCGAGGTCCGCCGCCTGGGAGACGTCGGCGCGCTGGGCCAGCACGTCACCGCCCGCCGCCTGCACCGTCGCCTCTGCCGCGCGCAGCCGCTCCTCGTCCCGGCCGCATACTGCGACGGCCGCGCCTTCCTGCGCCAGTTTGGTGGCCAGTGCGAGCCCCAGCCCGTCGGTTCCTCCGGTGATGAGGACGGTCTTCCCTGCCATTTCCAGATCCATCTGTCACTCCTTTTTCAGGGTCGGGTTCGTCACTCCGGCCGCGAAGGCGTCGGCCTCGCGCTGGGAGCGCAGGCGGACGAAGTGGATGCCTTCCCAGCGTGGATCGCGTTCGGCGTCCGCGTAACGCTGACGGTAGATGGCGTGCCGCGTGGCGGACCAGGCGATGATGGACTTCTCAGGGTCGCACGAGTACAGGTTGGACCACGGCTCCTTGTTCCCGTTCCAGAGCTCCTGGCGGGTGACCACGCGCCGCACCGTGCGCCTGATGGTGCGGGCCATCACCACGGCGAAGGGCAGATCGAACCACACGACGGTGTCAGCGCGCTCCCAGACGAGGTCGTGGACCGTCGAGTAGTTGCCGTCCACGACCCACCTCGGTGCTGCGATGGCCTCGAGAACCCGGGCTTTGAAGATGTCGCCGTCGATGGCCGTCCACCCGGGTTGGTGGAAGATGCCGTCGAGCTCAATGTGCTGGGCAACGAGCGCGCGGGCCAACGAGCGGGCCAGGGTCGTCTTCCCCGAGCCCGAGCACCCGACAACGGCGACCCGTTCGATGTCAGCGCTCCTGTTCGCTGGGCCTTATGAGGATCTCGTTGACGGCGACGCGGCGGGGCTGGGTCACGGCGTAGCGGATGGCTTCGGCGATGTCCTCCGCCTGCATGATCTCAATGCCGCCGAACGTCTGCGCCATGCCCTCAAGGATCTCGGGTCGGTTGTGGGACGCGAGCTCGGTGGCCACGGCTCCCGGCTCAATCAGGGTGACCCGGACATGGCGGGCGGTGACCTCCTGACGGAGGGATTCGCTGAAAGCGCCGACGCCGTGCTTGGTGGCGTTGTAGACGCCGCTGTTCAGCCTGGCCACCCTGCCCGCCACCGAGCTCACGTTCACGACGTCGGCGACCGAGCGCGGCTCGTCCTCCGCGGCGGCCAACAGGTGTGGGAGCGCGGCGTGGGTGCAGTACAGGAGGCCCAGCACGTTGAGGTTGACCATCCGCTGCCATTCCTCGACCGGCGCACCGACGATCGGGCCGAGGAGCATGACGCCGGCGTTGTTGACCAGGGTGTCCAGGCGACCCAGCTCGGAGACGGCGCGAGCCACGGCCCCCTCGGCCTGGGCCTGATCCGTGATATCGGCCTCGATCACCAGGGATTTTCCGGCGCCACCGACCCGCTCCGCCAAGGCCTCCAAGCGGTCTCGGCGACGGGCCACCAGTGCCACGACGGCGCCCTCTTCGGCCAGTGCGATGGCAGTCGCCGCGCCGATGCCGCTGCTGGCGCCTGTCACGAGGGCGACCGTCCCCTCCAGTCTCTTCGTCATGCAGCCTCCACCTGATGTCCAGTCCGGGCCGGGTTCGTCCCGACCACGGTCTACCGGAACGAGTGGTGACGCCGCCCGGCGCTACGTGGGAGACCCGCTGGGCTCGTTCTTGGCGTGCCCATCCGAGTCGGCGAACGGCTCGATCCCGAACAGGCCGACGGGCACACCGATGTCCTCGGGCACCCGGGTCGGCGTGTCGCGGTTGAGCGTCTTGCCGAGGAAGAAGTCGGGGCGGACGAACCGGTAGATGGCCAGCAGGACGACACCGAGCAGGAACGAGATCACGATGAGGACGAAGACGCCGCCGACCACCCTGTGCGTCCCCGGGATGGTCCACGTCGTGTAGCTGTTGCTCGGGGTGAACCAGTTGTACACGATGAACCAGATCATCACGAACCAGAGGATGACACCACCGAGCATGGGGAGGATGCCACGGAGCCAGAGGCTGCGGGCGCTCTCTGTCAGGCTCTTGCGGTAGTACCAGACGCACGCGAAGCCAGTGAGCCCGTAGTAGAAGGCGATCATGGCCCCGAGCGCCGAGACGGAGTCCCCGATCACGCTGCTCCCGTTCGAGAGGTAGTTCATTGCCACGTAGAGCGCGATGGAGACCACGCCCATCGCAACCGTCGACGTGGTGGGCGTGAGGAAGCGCTTGTGCACCCTGCCGAACGTGTCCGGGATCGACTTGTAGGCCGCCATGGAGAGCGTGGTGCGGGCCGTCGGCAAGATCGTCGTCTGTGTCGATGCCGCCGCCGAGGTGAGCACCATCAAGAGCAGCAGTTTCACCATGACCGCCCCGATCCCCGAGGTCCCGAAGACTGAGGCGCCCAACGAATTGAGGACATCGCCCGAATTGGCCGAGTTGGAAAGCCCGATGCCCGTCGAGCCGATGCCGGCGTAGGACTGCGAGGCCACGATGACAATCGCGTAGGTGGCAAGGAGGATGAGCGTCGAGATCACCGCCGCCCGTCCCGGCGTGCGGGTCGAGTCCTTGGTCTCCTCGTTGACCGAGACGGCAGTATCCCAGCCCCAGTAGATGAACAACATGAGCGAGAACCCGACCATGAAACTGGTGAAGCCAAGATTGTGGAATGGATTGAACCACTCCGCGCTGGGCGTCAGGTGCCCGGCCGGCGCCTTGCCTGACCCGATCTTGACGAAGGCGACTATCGAGAAGATCACCAGGACGACCACTTCGATGCCCAAGAGGACCTTTTGCATGTTGGCGGAGATCTCCACGCCCACGTAGCAGATAGCTGTCATCACCACGATCCACGCCACCCCGACCAGGAGGACCCAGGTGCTGGAGGGGTCACCCCCGATACTGCTGGTGCCGAACAACAGGAACACGTACTGCCCGGCGATCTGGGCCAGGCTCGCCATGACGAGGATGTCCGCCGCCACGACCCCCCACCCGCCGAACCATCCCGTCTTGGGTCCGAAGGCGCGGGTGGCCCAGGTGAAGGTCGTGCCGCAGTCGGGGTCGGCGTTGTTCAACTCCTTGTAGGCGTAGGAGATGAACAGCATCGGGACGAAGGCCAGGATGGCGATGATCGGCGCCTGCAGCCCGTTGATGGCGATGACGACGAACCCGAGCGTCGCCGCCAGGCTGTAGGCGGGGGCCGTCGACGCCACGCCAACGACGACGGAGGAGAACAACCCGAGCGCCCCGCTCTTCAGGCCCTTGTCGCCGAGGTCCTTTTCTTTGGCCAGAGAAGCATCGAGATGGACCATGGGCGCTCCGTTCGTTCCAGGACTGGTGCGTCGTTCCAACAGGACTGGCCTGCACCATACTCATGCCGGGCAGAATTTCTCCACACTTTTCCGGAGAATCCACTCATCCCGGACCCAGAATTCGGTCTTGCCTATGGTTTGGGTGCCCGAAGGGCTGTTCGGTGCCCGATATCGTCGCCGCGTTAGCGGCGGCCCGCCTCTGTCTGTCCGATGCCCTCGCGGAGTTTCTGCAGGCTCGACGAAAGGAGGCGGGAGACGTGCATCTGGCTCACCCCGACCGCCGCCGCGATCTCTGACTGGGTGAGGCCCTCGACGAAGCGCATGCGCAGAATCGACTGCTCCCGCTCGGGGAGGGTGGCCATGGCCGAGCCGAGAAGAGCCCGGTCCTCCACCGAATGGAAATTAGCGTCTACTTCCCCCAGCCGGGCCGACAGCGGATCGTCCTCGCTCTCGGACGCGTCTATGGAGGCGGCCCGATAGCCCTGCCCGGCTTCGATCGCCTCAATGACGGCCTCCTCGCTCGCCCCGGTGGCCGCCGCCAGCTCCGCCACGGTCGGGTTGCGGCCGAGTTGCTGCACCAGCGTGCCCGTCGCGTGACCGAGCTCGAGGTAGAGCTCCTGTACGCGGCGACTGGCGCGCACGGCCCAGCCCTTGTCGCGGAAGTGTCGCTTGAGCTCACCGATGATCGTGCGGGTGGCAAAGGCGGCGAAGTCCACGCCACGGGTCGGATCGAAGCGATCGACCGACTTCACCAGCGCCACGGATGCCACCTGCACGAGGTCATCCAGTGGTTCGCCACGGTGCAGGAACCGCCGGGCGAGCTGGTGCGCCAACCCCAGGTTGGCGGTGATCAGCTCTTCGCGTGCGACGGGATCGAGGGCTGGACGGTCAGGCTCCGTGACGTCCGAAAGAGGCCCGGGACCGTGTTCCCGGCCCTCCGTCACGCCGCATGCCCTCCCCGGCGCTTCCGGAGCCAGGCCCGGGCCGAGCCGTCGCGGCTCTCCCTTCCGTGTTCGTCCACCAGCGCGTCGAGGATCTGCTCGCTCAAGCGGGCGACCTCCTCCCCTTCGGGTTCGGGTGCGGTCGCCACCTCGGCCCGCTCAAGGGTGCAGACGACCTCAATGGCCTCGCCCAGCACGCTGAGCTCGAGGTGTAGGTCGCCGTGCTGCGCGTCGCTGCCTTGCAACGTCAGCAGGCAGAGCTCGCCGACAGCGAGCCGCAGGTCCTCCAACTCCTCGATGTCGAAGCCGGCACGGGCGGAGATGGCACTCGTGACCAAGCGTGCGAGCACAATCAGGTCGCCCCGCGCGGGAAACTTGAGCTCGATCCGATCGCCGCTCTCCAGCCGGTCGGAGGTCTCCGTCACGCCGCCCCCGCCGATTCCAGCGAGTCGGCGATGGTGAAGACACTGGTCAGACCTGTGATCTCGAAGATCTTCACGATGCGCGGATCGGCCACGACCACATGCAGCTCGCCGCCTAATTCCCGGCAGCGCTTGAGTGCTCCCACCAGGACCCCCAGCGCCGTGGAGTCGAGGAACGTCACGCCGAGCAGGTCGAGCACGATCGTCGGCTCGCCCTGGGCGATCACACCGTGGAGGCACTCCCGTAGTTGCGGAGCCGTGGCCACGTCGATCTCACCGCTGACAGCGATCACCCGGGGCGTCGAGCCAGCCCGCTCCTCTATGTGAAAATCCTGATCCACTCCGCCCTCCTGTGGGCTCATCCTGTGCCGCCTGAGGACGACGTGCAATGCCGATTGGCCATTCTCTCTATAGCCGCCGGAGGCTGAACCTAAACCTCCTGGAAGAGACCCGGGTTTCCCCTAGATCCTCCCCGGGGCACCCAATCCACCACAACCCCGGTGAGCGGCGGGAGTTGGAACCTGAGGGCCGGCGAGAGGAATAACGTTGCAGACAAGCCCGCCGACCAGGGGGAAGTACGTGCCCGAACCAGCAGACGAGGAACTCTCGGCCACCCCTCGGAATGCCCGCGCCGACCGGGCCGAATCGGTGGCGACCCTCGTGGCACTCGGGTGGGCCTCTGCGGTGGCGATCATCTTTGCCGTCTCCGGGGGGAGCGTCTCGCTGGTAGGCCTCCTGGCCATCTCCCCCTTCCTTGCTGCCGGCTTCGCTCGCCCCTCCCGGGTGGCGTTGGTCGGCATCCTGACCGCGTTCTTCGCTCTTGTCATCAGTACGCCTGTCCACAGCTACGGAGAGCTGAACCACACCTTGCGTGTCGTGACCATGCTGGCGGCAACCGCGGTGGCGATGTGGATCTCGTACCTCCGCGGCCAGCGCAACGTCCAGCTGTGGGCCGCGCGCTCGGAAACCAGGAACGAGAGGCGCCGTCGGGTCGCAGCGGAGACGGCCCAACGCATGCAGACCATGGCGCGTGCACTGACGACGGCCGCCGACCCTGCACAGGTGGCCGATGCCGTCTTTGCGGCCATGCGGGACGAGTTGCGCGTCGACGCATCGACGTTCGCCCTCCTCGACGAGCGTGGCGTCTTGCAGACGCTCCGCCGCTTCGGCTACGCCCCTGAAGATCCGATCGACGGGGTGCTGAATTCGCTACAGATCGACGGTCCCGTCCTGGGTCACAACGTCGCCTTCTTCTCCGAGAGCATCGACGACCTCCGGCGCGACCGCCCCGACATCTACTCGTCGCTCCATTCGGGCGGTTTCCGTGCGCTCGCCATCATCCCGCTCGTCGTATCCGACCACACCATCGGCGCCGTGGTGGTGCACTGGGTCCGCGACCGTGAGATCGCTGAGCCCGAACGGACCTTCCTCTTCACCATCACCGGCGCGGCGGCGCAGGCCGTCGAACGGGCCCGCCTCACCCTGACCGAGTTCGTCAACCTTGAACGCACTCAGCACCTCCATCAGCTCAGTTCCGCCCTCGCTGCGGCCGCGACACCGGGCGACGTGGCCCATGCGGCCATCGCCGGGGGTCGGCGGGCATTGGGCGCGCAGTCGGCGGTGGTGCGTGTCCCGGCCGCTGGCGAGCGGAGCCTGGCCTGCCTGGCCAGCAGCGGCCACCCGGCCCTCCTCTCCCGCACCATGGTGCCGATTCAGGGGAGCCATGCGGGAGCCTGCTTCACGCGCGGCCTGACCGTCATGGCCGGCATCGCTGATGGCCATGTGGGCGAGAACGTGGAGACGGAGGTCGTGGCCCGGGTTCTGCAAGAGCTTCCCCAGCCCGTCACCGTCGTGAGTGAACCCCTCATCGGCAGCGTCGGCCCGCTCGGCGTTCTGTCGCTGGCCTTCGCCGGCCAGCCGGAGCCGAGCGAACCCGATCTGCGTTTCCTGTCGACGTTGGCCGGGTTGACCGCACAGGCCCTGGAGAGGGCCCAGGTGTTCGAACACGAACGCGAGGCGCTCCGCGACGCCGAAGCGGGACGTGAGCGGCTATCCCTGCTCTCCGAAGTGACCAGGCTGTTGAGCTCGAGTCTCGAGCCCACGACAGTGATCCGGCGAACCATGAGCCTGGTTGAGGGCCGCCTGGCCGACTCGTGCTCGGTCCAGGTGCCTGGCGACCATGGGCTGGTCCGACTCGACGTACGCGAGCCCAGGCCCGCGTCGCAGCAACGAGCCGGGGCCGACGGGGGTGGACGCGACGTTCTTCCCTTCGGGTCCGATGCGCCTGCTGCGGTCGCGTTCCGCACCGGCCGGACCCAACTGGCCCCGCTCCATGACGACGAAGGGGGTGACGACCAACCAGGCGTCTCGACAGCCCTGTCCGTGCCGCTCACGGCCAACGGCGAGGTCATCGGCGTGATGACATTCGTGGACGGGCCCGGTCGGGCTTTCGAGGCGGACGACGTCTCCCTGGCCACCGAGGTGGCCAGTCGCGCCGGGGTCGCCCTCTCCAACGCCACGAGATTCCAGCGGGAACATGTTGTGGCGGACGTGCTACAACGTGCCGTTCTCCCCGATTCGCTCCCCGATGTCGAAGGACTCTTGCTCGATGCGGAGTACCAGGCGGGAGTCGCCGGCACCTACGCCGGAGGCGACTGGTACGACGTGTTCGAGCTCAACGACGACTGCGTGTTCTTCAGCGTGGGCGACGTGATGGGCAAGGGTGCGCCGGCAGCTGCCCTCATGGGTCAGGTGCGTAGCGCCATCCGTGCCTACGCGGTTTCCGGCCAGTCGCCGACGGAGGTGCTCTCGTCGTTGGATCGCCTCTTCGACACGCTCATCGAAGACAGGGTGGTCACCGCCGTCGTCGGGACGATCTCTCCTTCGACCGGGCGGGTCGTCCTGAGTAACGCGGGACATCCTCCTCCGCTGGTCGTGCGGGCCGACGGCACCGCCACCTTCTGCCCCATGCAACGGACACTGCTCATCGCCGCTGGACTGAGTGGCTCGCTCCGACCCCGAGACGAGGTCGTGTTGGACCGCGGCGACTCGCTCGTCATGTACTCGGACGGCCTGATCGAGCGCCGTGGTGAGGTCATCACGCACGGGATGGAGAGGCTGGCCAACACGGCAACATCCATTGCGCGTGCGGGGTGGCCGGACCACCCTGCCATCACCTTGGCGTCGATGCTGAGCGTCGAGGAGCGCCCCGACGACATCGTGGTTCTCTGCGTCAACTACACGGGAACCACCGCGGGGCGCATATCCGCACCGGCTGTGGGTACGTCACGGGATGGCATGTCAACTCTGCACCTCGAACCGGTAGTGGAAAGCACGCCGGTGGCTCGCCATTGGGTCTCGGCGCATTTGCGTGATCTGCCGGCCGAGGTCACCGGTTGTGCCGCCCTGTTGACTTCCGAGCTGATCACCAACGCGGTGCTGCATGCCGCGACCCCGATGTGCATCACACTCCACACTCTGCCGGACCGCATCCGTATCGACGTGGCGGATGGCAACCCCGCGTTCCCCTCCATCAAGGAATACGGCAAGGACGCGGCCACCGGTCGGGGCCTGACCTTGTTCAACACGTTGGCGTCGAACTGGGGGGTGCAGGCGGTCGACGGCGGCAAGATCGTCTGGTTCGAGCTCCCGGTCGACTTCCCGGTCAGCCCGTCCAGCATCTCCGACGGCAGCTTCCGCTTCGACCTGACCGGCATTACGCATCCCAGCCTGCACGGTGAATTGGGCGCATCGCAAGAGGTCTCCGTCCGACTGCTGGGGATACCGGTGACACTTCTGCAAAAATCGAGCGAGGAGTACGAGGCTCTCTTCCGCGAGCTCCGGCTGATGAAAGAACGGACCGGCATCTCGCCCGAGACGCCGCATCTCCCTGAGCGTCTCTCCGTCTTGGTTTCCCAGATCGGCACCCGCTTCAACGGCCTGGGGCCGGGCATGGACGACATGTGGCAGTCCGCGGTCGACAACAAGGTCGATTTCTTCGACTGGACACTCGACCTTCCGCAGTCAGCTGTGGCAGCCGTCGAGTTCTACGACACCCTGCTCGACGAAGCCGACGAGTTCGGGCTGGCGCGGAGGCTCCTGACCCTCCCGGCGTCACCTCCGAGTGTGGCGGTCCGCCGTTGGTTCCTCTCCGAGCTCATAGGGCAGTTGCACGGAAAGGCGCCCGTGGCCTGGGTCGACAGCAGGTTCCACGACGAGTTGCAAGCCGTTCCTGCCCGCTGAGCGCCAAGGGTCACCGCTTCTTGGCGGTGGCCCTCTTCAGCACCTTGCCGTAGTGCTCCAGTCCCTCGGTCGACAGCGCGGCCGCCGGGCCGCTGGCGATGGAGACTCGCTCGGGAATGATGCCCCAAACGGGCACCTTGAGCTCCGTCCACCACTCCACGGTTGCCTCGAGATCATTAGTGCCGAGACGGGCTGAGCAGATGACGACGCCCGCCGGGACGTCACTGGGCGTCATCTCCAACGTGGTCACCACACGGTTTGGCTCGACCCCGCCAGCCCTCGTCGGAATGACGACTGCGTCCGCTCGGCCGAGCGCAGCCTGGACGACGTTGCCCTCCCCTGGAGGCGTGTCGACCACGACGATGCCATCTACCCGGCCCATCGCCTTCGTGACCGTTCGGACAGATGGGCCCTCAATCAGTTCGACCCCATCGAGCGGGTCGGCCTCGTACCACTCGGCCGTCGAGCCCTGGGGATCGGCATCGACCAGCAGCACCGGGCCGCGGCCTCGGCGAGCCGCAGCAGCGGCCAGGTACACGGAGGAGGTGGTCTTGCCCACCCCGCCTTTGACGTTGCTGACGACGATGTTCATTGGGTCCGGTCCTCTGCCAATCGGGAAAATCGGCCCTTACGGTACCGGTCGTCCGGGGTGGCCCGTTACGGGAGGAGGAGCGCGCCGAGCCGGCGTCTCGTGATCATGACCCCCAGCACGGCCATCACCACCAGGTAGGCAATATGGCCCAGGAGGGTCCAGGCGAAGATGCCCAGGTCGGCGGCGCGCACGAGCACCACCCCCTGGTAGAGGGGCGTGCACCGGACGACCGCCTGGAGCCACCCCGGGTACACGGTCAGCGGGTAGAAGGTGGCGGAGAACAAGAAGAGAGGGATGAAGGCGAGCGAGACCATGTCGAAGTCCTGCCAGGTCCGCATGTAGGTCGTCCCCGCCATGCCGGCGGACGCGAAGGCCAGGCTGATCAGGATGGCCGCAGGCCAGCACAGCACCGCCCATGGCGTGACGATGTACCCCAGGATGGCCATGATGGCCAGGAAAGCGCCCGAATAGAGCGCGCCACGCAGGACGCACCAGCTGAGCTCGCCCAGCGCCACGTCGCTGACCCCCAGTGGCGTCGACAGCATGGCGTCATACGTCTTGGCAATCTTGAGCTTGAAGAAGACCAGGAAGGTCGAATCGAGCATGGCGCCGTTCATGGCGGATGACGCCAACAGGCCGGGCGCCACGAAGGCCGTGTAGGGGATCTCCCGACCGTCGACGTTGATCGGCCCGACGAGGTGTGACAGCCCTACTCCGATTGAGAGCAGATAGAACAGTGGCTCGAAGAAGCCCGAGATGATGAAGATCCAGGAGCGCCGGTAGACGAGGATGTTGCGCTCGAGAACGCGCGACGCGTGGCGCCCTCCCAGGAGGGCGAGAGGGGTGATGCGAGCGGCCACGCCCGGGGAGCGCTGGTCGGGTGCTGCCGCCGAATCGGTGGAGGTGGACGTCACTGTCTCAGACCACCAACTTCCGAGAGAAGGTCTGTCGGCCCGCGGCGTAGCCCGCGCCGAGCAGTGCAGCCAAATAGGTGGCATGACCGAGGTCGGCCCAGCTCACCTGGCCGAGCGTCAGATCGCGGCACAAGGTCACCCCGTGGTACAGGGGCGTGCAATAGGCGACAACCTCGAGCCACGTGGGCAACTGCGAGATGGGGAAGAAGGTCCCTGAGAACAGGAACATCGGAATGATGGCGAACCGGTACAAGGTCGAGAAAGAGGAGTCCTTTTCCTGGGTCGCGGCAAATGCGCTCACGGGACCCGCAAAGGCCATCCCGGTCAGGACGGCGGCCGGGAGCGCCAGGATCGCCCAAGGCGAGTACACGACTCCGAAGATCGCCATGACAGCCAGGTAGATCGTGGTCACGATGACCAGGCGCGCCGCGATCCAGGCCAGGTGCCCGAGCAGCACGTCGTAGACGCTGAGCGGCGCCGCCAGTTGGGCGAAATAAGTGCGCATCCACTTGATGGCTCCCATCACGGGATACGTCGCGTCGTTCGTGCCGATCTGCATGCACGTGCCGGCCAGCAGTCCCGGCGCGAGGAAGGCCACGTACGTCACCCCGTCGACTCCATGCGAGTGCTTGTCGATCAGTGAGCCGAGGGCGACACCCATGGCCGCCAGGTACAGCACGGGGATCAGAAAACTGGTGACGACGGAGCTGCGCCACGTCCGCTTGTACTGGTAACCCCAGTAACGGGCGGCGCGCAACCACATCGGAGTGGCGAAGCGCCGGGTGGCCATGTTCTCGCCATGGCCGAAGAGCGCGGAGCTGCCCGGTGCCCTCACCCCGCTCACTGCGGTCATCCGATCAGTCAACCAGGGAGCGGCCGGTCAGGCGGAGGAACACATCCTCGAGTGTCGAGCGGCGCACGAGCGTCGCTCGGGCCACGTGGCCCATGCGGGCGACCTCGGCCAGGGCCGCGTCGCCGTCGTCTGTGTAGAGGAGGATGCGGTCGGGCAGCACCTCCGTCCGCACCGCCAGCCGCACGAGAGAGGGTGCTACTTCCTCGTGCTGACCCGGAGCGAACCGCAGCTCGACCACCTCTTTGGTCGAGTACTCCTCAATCAGCTGACGCGGCGAGCCCTCGGCGGCGAATCTGCCCTTGTCCATCACGACCAGGCGGTCGCACAGCTGCTCGGCCTCATCCATGTAATGGGTGGTGATCACGAGCGTCACGCCGTCCTGCTTCAGTCGGTAGAGGCGGTCCCAGAGCAGGTGACGGGCCTGCGGGTCGAGGCCGGTGGTCGGCTCGTCGAGGATGAGGAGATCGGGGTCCGAGATGAGCGCGCGCGCAATGGTGAGGCGTCGCTTCATCCCTCCTGAAAGGGGATCGACCCGGTCGTTGGCCCGGTCGGTCAACTGGGCGAAGTCGAGCAGCTGCTCGGCTCGCTCGCGGATCACCTTCTTGGGCATGTCGAAGTAGCGCCCGTAGATCATCAGGTTGTCGAGCACTGTGAGCTCGAGATCCAGGGAGTCCTCTTGCGGCACGAGCCCCATCCGCGCCCGGATACGCGGTCCGTCCTTGACGGGATCCATACCGAGCACGCTGAGGGTGCCTCCGCTCAGTGGGCTGATGCACGAGATCATCCGCATCGTCGACGTCTTGCCCGCGCCATTGGGGCCCAAGAACCCGAACGACTCCCCCTTGGCAATGCTGAAATCGACGCCATCGACTGCAACGAAGTCACCGAAGCGCTTGACCAGCCCGTGCGCCTCCACCATCGGAGCCGTCGCCGCGTCGGCGGCGGGCGCGGCTGACCCCGTAGGTTCCGAATCGGGGGCATCAGTCAGCGGAGTTGAATGTGACGTCATTGTCAGGGAACGATACCGTGCCGCTCACGGGTCCAACGCAAGCGGGAGGACGGATCGATGGCTGGGAATGAACTGGGGCGGGCGTTTCCGCAGGGGTTCACTTGGGGCACGGCGACGGCGGCGCACCAGATTGAGGGCGGGAACTCCAACAACGACTGGTGGGCCTTCGAGCACACTCCGGGCTCGGGGTGCACCGAACCATCCGGCGACTGCTGCGATTCGTGGAACCGCTGGGAAGAGGACGCGGACCTGGTGGCTGGGCTCGGGTTCGACAACTACCGCTTCTCCGTGGAGTGGAGCCGTGTCGAGCCCGCCGACGGCGAGTTCTCCCTGGCCGCGCTGGCGCACTACCGACGCCAATGCCTCGGACTACGCGAGCGCGGCGTTGATCCGGTGGTGACGTTCCATCACTTCACGTCGCCGCAATGGCTCGCGGCCCAGGGAGGCTGGGAGAGCGACCTTGCTGTCGAGCGATTCGGCCGGTTCTGCGGCGTCGTCTCGGACGCGCTCGGCGACGTCATGGCGAGCGCCTGCACGCTCAACGAGCCGAACATTGTGGCCACCATGGGCTGGCACGCCGGGATGTTCCCCCCGGGCAAGAAGGACCTGGCGCTCTCACGCACCGTGGCGACCCGCCTCGCCGCCGCCCACCGCGTGGCGGTCGAGGCCATCCGCGCCGGGGCACCGGGCGTTCCCGTCGGCCTGACCCTCTCCATGACCGACTATCAGCTCGCTCCGGGCGGCGAGGAGAAGCTCGAAAGCATCCGTCACCACGCCGAAGATGTGTTCCTCGACGCCACGGAGGGGGACGACTTCCTGGGCGTGCAGGTCTACACCCGCATGCTGATCGGCCCCGACGGCTGGGCCGGCTACGAGGACGGCATCCCCATTCTCGACATGGGCTACGAGTTCTACCCCGCGTCGCTCGGCAACTGCCTGCGACGCGCCTGGGACTACACCGCCGGCTCGGTTCCGCTCGTTGTCACCGAGAATGGCATCGGCACCACCGACGACGAGCAACGGATCGACTATGTGCGTCAGGCGCTGGCGGGCGTGCTGGACGCACTCGTCGACGGAGTGGACGTGCGGGGATACACCTACTGGTCATTGCTCGACAACTTCGAGTGGGCGTTGGGCTATAAACCGAAATTCGGCATCGTCGGCGTCGACCGCGAGACGTTCATCCGTACCCCGAAGCGCAGCGCCGCCTGGCTGGCCGCGGTCGCGGCCGCCAACGCGCTCGGCACGTAGGTCCCGCTCAGACGGCGGCCAGCTCGGTGTTGGCCACGATGGCGTCGATGATGGAGATCCACAACGCCTCGGGCAGGTCGTGGCCCATGCCTGGGAACGTGAGCAACTTGGATCCAGAGACCGCAGCTGCTGTCGCGTCGCCGCCGCTGGGCGTGACGAGCGGATCCGACTCCCCGTGCACCACGAGGAAGGGCATGTCGACCCCGTGCAGACCTTCCGTGCGATCAGGCGAGCCGAGGATCGCGCCGAGTTGGCGGGCCGTGCCCTCGGGGCAGTAGGACCGGTCGTACGCCGCGGCGGCTCGCTCCTGCAAAATGCGCGTATCGGTCGGGTACCCGGGCGAACCGATGACGAGGCTCCCTTCCACGCCCGCCTGGATCGCCTCGTCTCGGCTCGTCGCCACCGGACGCAAGAGGGCGGTCATCGCTTCACCGGTCGGTGCCCCAACAGCACGGTCGCCGGTCGTCGACATGATGGAGGTGGCGCTGAGGAAGAGCTGCGGGTGGTTGATGACCAGGGCTTGGGTGATCATGCCGCCCATGGACGCTCCGACCACGTGGGCATTGGCGATCTCAAGCGCTGCAAGGAGTCCGGCGGCATCGTCCGCCATGTCTTCGATCCGATAGGAAACCGACGAGAGGTCCGTACCAGTGATGAGAGCAGCAATGTCGGGCAATCCTTCCAACTTGGTGGACAGGCCGCTATCGCGATTGTCGAACCGGATGACGAAGAAGCCGCGTTGGCGAAGTGCATCGACGAAGCCGTCCGGCCACGTCGTGAGTTGGGCGCCCAGGCCCATGACAAGGAGCAACGGTGGATCCGAAGGATCGCCCTCGGTGACGTACTCGATCTCGATCCCGTTGACGTTGGCCTGCGGCACTGACAGCTCCCTTCGGGCGGTGATTCTGACCGACTTCCTACCAGGCGACTTCCTACCAGGCGACTTCCTACCAGGCGCCGGTCAGTGCGTCATCCCCTCTGCCGGCGTGGCGGATCCGGCCGCGGGGGCATCGCGGTGCAGGGCCCGACGAAGACGCGGTCCAGGCTCCAGGCCGACCAGGGCCGATTGCACCGTGGCCGTGCACGCCACGAAGAGGGGGAACGCCACCACGTCGAAGGTCCAGTGGTCCACGGTGAGCAAAAGCACGACCATGCTGATGAGCGCGCCGATGTAGGAGTGCACCGTCTCGGTCTGCGGATGGGTCCAACTCTTCATCAGGGTGGGCACGCCGGCGAGGAAATCGGCGGCGATCGCAGCGGAGACGGCCAAGACTCCGTTGCGGGTAACGAGCCAGACGACTGTGCCGATCACGGAGACCAAACCGCAGGCGTAGTCCATCCGCCGTACTTTCCACACCGAGGCGGAGTTGTGGAACGAGGCGATGAAGATCAACAGCGGCATGAAGCCCACCATGAACGTCGGGAGGGCGCGCAGGCCCGCGCCGCCACTGATGGCGACGGCTGCGGCCAGCAGGGGCGCGATGGCCCAGAGGAGCCACGTCACCCGATTGGGCTGCGTCGTTCCCCGCAGGGTGTCCCGCAGGTATACGGCGGCACCGGCCGCGCCGATTGCGGTACCGAGATAAATCCAATTCTCGTTGATCACCGTTCCACAGTCTGCAGTCTGGACGACCTGCCGTCATCCGGGAGGGCGACACCCCTCGGGGCGAGGAGGCCGCTAGGTTCAAGCAATAAGCCGTCCACAAGGAGAAGTAACGGTGCCCGCTCACGGTCCGCAACAGAGCGACTCCCATGGGTGAACTCCTCGTCGTCGCGTTCCTCGGTGGGCTGATCACCGGATTGTCCCCCTGCATCGTCCCTGTCATCCCGGTCGTCATGGCCGGCGGCTCAGCCGGAACGAGCAAATGGCGGCCGTACGTGATCATCGCCGGCCTGGTGGTGAGTTTCAGCATCTCCGTCCTCTTCGCCAGCTCGCTCCTCGGCTTCCTCCATCTGCCCCAGGATCTCTTGTTCTGGTTGGGCGTCGCCCTCCTCGGACTGTTGTCGCTGGGTCTCCTGATTCCAAAGCTCGGCGACGTCATTGAGCGACCCTTCGCCAGGCTGGGCGCGTCGCGCTACGCCAACCAGGGGGGCGGCTTCGTGCTGGGGTTGAGCCTCGGCTTGGTCTTCGTGCCCTGTGCCGGACCCGTACTGACCGCGATCTCTGTGGCGGCCGCGCACCACCATGCAGGAGCGACCTCGCTCCTCGTCACGCTGTTCTACGCGCTGGGTGTCACCATCCCGCTTCTCGTGCTGGCGGTGGTCGCACAACGCGCCACGACGTCCTGGTCATCGCTGCGCAGCCATCTCCCCACCGTTCGCAAGGTGGCTGGAGTCGTGCTGGGAGTCGCCACATTGGCCATCGCGTTCAACTGGCTCGGGGCTCTGCAGCGCGACGTCCCCGGCTACACCAGCGCCCTGGAGGATCACATCGAATCGACCGGTTCGGCCTGCACGCAGCTGCAGCACCTGAGCGGCGAACACCAGAACCAATTCGCTGCCGCCAACGCCCACCTCGAGGGCAAGAAGGCCACTTGCGCCACAACCGACGAGGGGAACTCGCAGAGCGGCCATCTGGCGGCGGGCGCAAAGACGACCACGACCACGACCACGACGACGACTCCTTCATCACAGCAGAGGACACCTGTCTTCATGGCGAACAAGACAAATCTGCCCAACCTGGGGCGGGCCCCGAACTTCACCGGCATCACGGCTTGGTTCAACACACCCGGGAACAAGCCGCTCTCATTGAGCGAGTTGCGCGGCAAGGTCGTCTTGATCGACTTCTGGACCTACTCGTGCATCAACTGTCAACGCGCACTGCCCCATGTGGAAGGTTGGTACAACGACTACAAAAAGGACGGTCTGGTCGTCGTCGGCGTGTCGGCACCGGAATTCGCGTTCGAGCACGTCGTCTCGAACGTCGAGGGCGCCGCAGGCAGCCTTGGGATCGGCTACCCGGTTGCCGTGGACGACAATTTGGCGACATGGGATGCCTATAACAACGAATATTGGCCGGCCGAGTATCTGATCGACCCGACGGGGATCGTGCGTGCCTACGACTTCGGGGAAGGTGGCTACAGCGGCATGGAGAACAACATCAGGATGCTGCTCAGCGCCAATGGCGTCACCAACCTCCCGGCCCGGACCGATGTCCCGGACAAGACACCCACCAACGACATCACGCCGGAGAGCTACATCGGAGACGATCGCCTGAACAATGCGGTGGGCAAGCCCGTGGTGCCGAACAAGGCGATTGTGTATCACCCGCCTTCCACCATCCCCTCGAACAGCCTGGCCTTCGGCGGCACGTGGACGGTGCACAACGAAGAAGCGACGGCCGGGAGCAACGCGACACTTGGATTGCAATTCACGGCGGACGACGTCTACCTCGTGATGAGTGGTGATGGCACGGTCGGGGCGTCCTACAACGGCAAGCAGTTGGCGACGGTACCGATCTCGGGCATCCCAAAGCTCTACACGCTGTTCTCAGGGAATGTGCTGCAGACCGGCACGCTCACGTTGACCTTCTCGCCCGGCGTCGAGGCCTACGACTTCACCTTCGGATAACACCAGCGCACGGACGCCCTCGGTTCGGAGGGGGTTCATGTGGGTATGAGCCTTTGACGACGAAAGAGGAGGCTGTACCCATGGCGATCGAGGACAAGGCTCGAAATACCGCAGACACAGCGCGCGGCAAGGCGAAGGAT
>DATAXG010000139.1:0-68482 GCA_036273055.1 Acidimicrobiales bacterium
AAGGCGAAGGATGTCGCGGGCCGCCTAAAGGGCGACAAGGACCTGGAGGCCGAGGGGAAGGCCGAGCAGGCCGTCGGCCACCTCAAGCAGGCGGGCGAAAAGGTAAAGGACGCCGTACGCAGCGGCCTGCCGAACGACAAGAAGTAAGCGCCGGCTGCGCCGACCCGAAGGGATCAACGTCCCGGCCAGGTCGGCGCAGCCGACGACACCGCAGGTCAGTGGCACAAAGGCGGGCCGGACTGTGGGTGAGGCGGCCGGCGGAATCAGCCGGAGGGTGATGCCGGGGGCGACCAGCGCTAGTTGATGGAGCGCTCCTTGCCGGCCCAGTAGGGCGCACGCAGCTCCCGCTTGAGGATCTTGCCCGACGGGTTGCGCGGCAGCGCGTCCGAGGCGTCGACTGATGTCGGGCACTTGTAGTGCGCCAAGAGATCACGGCAGTGCGCAATGACACTTGCTTCGTCCAACGCCTCTCCCGGCGCGAGCACGACGATCGCCTTGATCGTCTCTCCCCACTTTGGGTCAGGAATGCCGATAACCGCCGCATCGACAATCGCCGGGTATGAAAGCAGGACATTCTCGACTTCGGCGGGATAGATGTTCTCACCGCCGCTGACGACCATGTCCTTGATGCGGTCATGCAGGTACAGGTATCCATCGGCGTCGAAGTAGCCCGCGTCACCGGTCTTGAGCCAGCCGTCAGCATCGATGGTCGCCGCTGTCTCTTCGGGCTTTCGCCAATACCCGGCCATGTTGTACGGCGAGCGCGTCCAGACCTCTCCCACTGCGCCGAGCGGCGCGTCCTGCCCGCTGTCAGGGTCCACCACCCGCAAGGCAACGGACTGGTGCGGCTTCCCAGCCGAACGCAGGAGCCCACGCCGGGGGCCGTCGGGATCATGGTCCTCGAAGGCCAGCGCAGTGATGGCACCCGTGGTCTCGGTCATGCCGTAGACCTGGCAGAAGGCACATCCGAAGACTCCCATGCACTTGACCAGGACATCTTCGGATATCGGGGACGCCCCGTAGAAGATCAGCCGCAGGCTCGAGAGGTCCGTCTCCCGCAGGGCGGGGGTGGACAGCAGCAGCATCAGGACGGCAGGAACCACGAACATCTCGGTGATCCGCTCGACAGCGATCAGTTCGAGAAGGACGTTGGGATCGACATCGCGCAGAATGATCGAACGGCCGCCCCGTGACATGGCGCAAAGAGCCCAACCGGATCCGCCGATGTGAAACAGAGGCATGGCGACGAGGCTCACCGTGTCGTCGGTGATGCGAAAGGTGATGCCGGCTTCGGAAATTGCAGTCGAGAGATTGCTGTTGGTCAGCATTACTCCCTTTGGTAGACCGGTGGTCCCGGACGTATAGAGCTGCATGCTGACTTCATCGGGTCCCCCGACGTGTCCGGGATCCACTGCGGGCGCGCCATCGATCCATGCATCAAAAGACACGGCACGGGAATCTGCGCATGCGGGTGCGCCACCGATGACGACGATCCGACGGACCGAGGGCAAACCGCTGGCCATGTCTTGGAGGGCAGGGAGGTAGTCGGCATGGATCGCCAGCACCGGCGCGCCCGAGTCGTCGATGATGGCTGCCATCTCCGCGGGCGCCAAGCGCCAATTGACTGCGACGCTTACCGCGCCGATCAGCGAACCACCGAACAGGAAATCGAAGTACGCGATGCCGTTGCGGTCGAGGAAGGCGATCCGATCGCCGACATTGAGCCCGTCCCTCTTCGCTGCCTGCGCCACGCGGCAGGCGGCATCGAATTCCTCGGCCCAGGTCCGTCGCTCGGCCCCCTGGACCAGCATTTCGTCGTTCGCCTGCTGGCGTGCCAGGTCGCGCATTAATCCCGCCACTGTGTAGCGGTCCTGTTCGGTGACGATGACGTTCGATGCCACTAGTGCCCTCCTCGTCGCAGACCCGTTTCGGCACGGGACCCTACGCAGCCTCGAGACGCCCTTGCAGCGGGTTGTGGCCCTACTCGAGCGTCTTCAGTCATCTGCGTAAGCACTGGTCAGGACCCTTTTCCTGAAATTAATGACAAAATTATGGCTTCCATTTACCTAAATACGACCCTGCGACCAGGGAGTTTGTGATCCACGTCACAAGTAACCCCAACATAATCCCTGGTCAGACCCGTGAATACATCGATGAACACGGGTTCGAGATCCAACCCTGTAGATTGCTGTCCGTAAATCCGGAACGGCCTTTCGGATGCATGCGACGGGCAGAATTTTTCGTTGCACACCGAAAGCAATTGGCCGAACGGGAGTTTTCATACAAACGGGAGTCCCGACGCGCCTGCCTGCAGGCGGGCCGGGACAGTGAATCGAGGACGACACCCAGGACCATTCCAGGGGCTGTACACAACCGGCCGCACACCCTGCGGCACAAAGCCAGAACGGACGATGCCTCCCCGCTCGCCGTTCGGGGCGCGAATGCAATGGCCGGAGCCCGCCTACACCGAGCAGAGCCTGGCGCGCCTTGCGCGTCCGACGAAGGGAGGTGCCGTGCGGATCCGCATTGCACTAGGGACGGCAGCAGCCGTCATGGTCATACCCGCGATCTTTTTCGCGTTGTTCAGCAGTACCTCCGCGGCTTCGGCGCGGTTGTCCCGCCACGAGGCGAGCAGCCGGCACGAGACCGTGAAGATCAACGACACGCTGATGTCGTACGCCCAAGCCCGCAACGCTTCCAAAATGGTGACGTACGCCAATGCCGTGGAAGCAGGACAGGTACAGACATATCTCTCAGAGATCGCCTATCTCAAGACGGTCGCAGCGCAGCAGCAGGCGGCCGCCCAAGCAGCGGCAGCTGCCGCAGCAGCAAGGGTCCCGGTCGCGGCGGCATCAGCGCCCGGACCGGCACCCGCACCGTCCGGAGGAAGTTCTGACGCCACGAGCACGAGCACGCCGGACTGGGCCTGTATTCGTCAACACGAGTCCGGCGGCAACTACTCCATCGCAAACGGTGGCGCCTACCAATTCGAGTTCAGTACGTGGACGGCGCTGACAGGGTTGCCCTCGCCGGCCGAGGACTATCCGCCTGCAGTGCAGGATGCGGCCGCCCTAAAGCTCTTCAGCCAGCGCGGCTGGGAGCCCTGGACGACACGGTACGTCTGCGGGCTCTGAGAAATCGAACCATCGATCGCCCAGGGTGCCTGGGCATGAAGCGAGGATGACACCAAGCAACACCTAGAGAAGGGCTGCACACAACCGGCCGCACACCCTGCGGCGACTAGCCAAGAACGGACGACGCCTTCCCGCTCGCCGTTCGGGGCGCGAATGCAATGGCCGGAGCCCGCCCACACCGAGCAGAGCCTGGCGCGCCGAGTGCGCGCCCGACGAAGGGAGGTGCCGTGCGGATCCGCATTGCACTCACGACGGCGGTGGCCGTCAATGCTGTTGTCATTCCAGCTGTACTCACGTCGCTGTCCGAAGGCGACGTAGCCGGGGCCCAGCCCGCCCGCCACGAGGCGGTGAGCGCACGCCCCGGCGCCGACCCGCACCATCCGGTGCGCATCAACGACAGGTTGATGTCCTATTCCCAGGCGCGCAAGGTCGCACAGATCGTGGCCTACGCCAACGCAGTCGAGGCGGCCCAACAGGCCACCTTCTACAACGACCTGACCTGGTTTCAGGCGGTCGCGGCCCAGGAGAACACCATCCCGGCGGCCTGGATGCCCACGGCCATTTGCGAGGAGGGTGGCCGTAACAACGCGTACGCCGGTTACTTCGGGATCCTCGAGTGGCACCACTTCGATGGCTACCCGACTGCTGGCAGCGCGCCCGCATCGGTGCAGCTGGCGTGGGAAGCCGCTCACGGTCAGGGACCGCCTGATGCCCCGGGTGAGTGCCACGGATACTGATGGAGCTGTACGTCGCCGATCGATCCTCCGAGTGCACTGATCGGCGCCCGAGCCGCTACCCCGCTTCGAACATGGCCGTCACCTGTGCCATATCGAAGTAGTCCCGCCATGCGGTGATCTTCCCGTCAACGACGTCGAAGGCACCCATGACGGGCAGGGGCGCGGACTTGCCCTTGATGGTGAAGATGTCGGTCCTCTCCGTGAGCACGGTGGTCCCGTCGCTCGCAAGATGGTGCACCTTGAACTCGAGGGCATCACACATCCCGACGAACATGTCGATCACGGCCATGGTGGCATCAATACCTTTGGCGGGATCCATCGGAATGTTGTGGTACACGACATCATCCGAAAAGAATCCACGCAGCACTGCGGGATCACGCGTGCTGGCCGCGGCACAGAAATCCCTCACCACCTGCTCGGCGCTGGGCATCGGCTCTCCTCTCCTCTTGACCGGGCTGCCCACGCTAGCCAACCATCAGGCAAGATGGCGCTGTGACAGGGGTGGCGAAACGGGTTGCGGTGCTGGCGCCAATGCGGCCGGAGCTCAAGGCCATTGTGAAGTCCTTCGGGCTGAAGGCGACACCGGATGACGCTGTGTTCTCCCATTCCGGGGTGGCCGGTGCATGGTGGGTCGGTTCGCTCGTGACGGGCATGGGACCGGCTTCGGCTCGCGAGGCGACGAAGCGCGCCCTGTCGGCCGGATCGATCGACCATGTCATGGTGATCGGGATCGCCGGCGGGCTCGATCCGGCGCTGCCCGTTGGATCGCTGATGGTGCCCGCTCGGGTGCAGCTCTACCCAGACGGGCCGGTCTTCACCACCCATCCGGTTCCGCCGCGAGAGGCCGCCGGCGCGCTCATGACCACCGATGGGCTCTTTGACGACGATCACGTTTGGCGGCCCATCATCGAAAGAGGGTTCGGAGCCGTCGACATGGAAGCAGCTGGGGTGGCGGAGGTATGTGAGGAGGTCGGGACCGACTGGTCCGTCTACCGGGGCATCAGTGACCGCCCCGACGAGCACATTGTGGACCAGGCCGTCTTCTCGCTCAGCAAGCCTGACGGATCGGCAGACCCGGTCGCGGTCGCCAAGTATCTGGCCCGGGATCCGCGGCGCGCCAAAGCGCTGGCCCACCTCAACAAATGCATGCAGCTTGCGGCCAGCACGGCAGCCGATGCTGCCTTTGCTGATCTCTCGGCCGATTAGTTAGGTCACTTCGTCGGCCACCGGCGCGCCGTTCGACTCGCCCCGGCGTGCAATGACGTGCAAGTCGATATCGTTCTCCGACGCCATGCGCAAGATCTGCTGAATCACCGAACCGCGCGTCACCGATTGCCAGCGCCTGAGCCGCGACGTGCCGACGACGATCTGGGTGATCTGCTGAGCGATGGCAGCCTGAAAGATCGCCTTGGCGACGTCATCCGCCTGGACCGTCTGCCACGTGCCACCCACCGCCCTGACCACCTCCTCGAGCTCAGCGGTGCCTGCCTTCGTGGTATCCGCATCGCCAGAGACGACATTGATGGCAACCAGAGGCGCCTTGACACGCGCCGCAATGCGCGCCGCCCGCCTGATCACCGATGCGTTGCCTGGTGCCCCCGTCACGGCCACCATGATCCGCTCGGTCGTCTCCCACAACTCCCCCGCGGCACCCTTTGAGCGCAGGTACTCGAGGAGCTCCTCCTCCGTCTCGTCCGCAACGAACCGCAGTGAGAGCTCGCGCAGCGCAGCAAGGTTCTCAGCCCGGAAGAACCCATTGAGGGCAGCCGGAACCTTGTGCTCCGGATAGATGTTGCCGTGCAGCATGCGACGACGCAGCTGGTCGGCGGACGAATCGATCAGCTCAATCTGATCAGCCCGCCGTACGACCCAGTCGGGCACACGTTCACGCACCGCCACCCCGGTGATCCGCTCGACCGCATCGGCCACCGACTCGATGTGCTGGATGTTGACCGTCGTGATCACGGCAATGCCGGCGTCGAGGATCTCCAGCACGTCTTGCCAGCGTTTCTCGTGGCGTCCCGAGTCCGGCACGTTGGTGTGGGCCAATTCGTCAATCAGCGCCACTTTCGGCCGTCGTGCAATGACGGCGTCGAGGTCCATGTCCTCCCAATCCGTTTCGCGGTACTGCACCGTCTTGCGAGGCACCACGGGGAGATCCCGTATCTGCTCCACGGTGTACGGGCGCTTGTGTGTCTCCACGAAGCCGACGACGACGTCCGCCCCGCGCTGGAAGCGGCGCCACCCTTCGTCGAGCATGGCGCAGGTCTTGCCGACACCGGCCGCCGCACCGAGGTAGACCCTGAATTTCCCTGAGGGGCGTACGCCCTCGTCTTCGCCCGTGCCAATGTTCATCTCTCCACCTTGTTTCGCAGGTTGCCGCTACGGCATCGGTACACTCCAAAGGACGATCCGACCGACGGAAAGTTGTGACGCACGTGAACACCAGCGGGCTGGCTACCAAGGCAACGTACCAGCGCACCGCGCTGGGAATCGCCGTCACGCTGGCCAGCCTCGGCGCGCTCCTGGCTCTGCTGCTTCCCTTCCGGGCCCACCTGAGCACGACCATTCCGGCCTTGGTATTCGTCTTGCCAGTCTTGGTGGGGACCGTGGTCGGCGGCCTCCTCCCCGGCGTCGTGGGTGCGTTGGGAGGGTTCCTGGTCTACGACCTCTTCTTCCTCCCGCCGTACAACACACTGACGGTCCGTTCGGCAGAGGATTGGACCGCGCTTGGCGTCTACGCGGTGGTCGTGCTCGTCGTGTCCCAGGTGGTCGCAAAGCTGCGCAGTGCGCGCGAGGAAGCGGAGCGCCGGACCCAGGAGTCCGAGAGGCTCTATGACTTGTCGCAGACCCTGATCGGCGATCTCACATTGTCGGAACTGCTGACGCACATGGTCGCCACGGTGCAGACCGTCTTCGCTCCGCGTTGGACGGCATTGGTCCTGCCTGCGACTGACCCTTCCGACCGAGGATCGACAGCTGCACTGGAGGTTGCCGCGAGTGCGGGCAAACCGCTCACGCCAGAGGATGTCGCGTCGGTCACATCCGGGGGAGGTCAGGCACGCTCCCTGGGGCTGCTCGACGACGCCGGGCCCCGTCGGGTGTCGGTCGCGCTGGTCGTCAGCCACCGGCCTGTCGGCATGCTGGTCCTCCAGGATGTCCAGCTGGTGGAGCACGAGCGCAGCCTTTTGGGGACCTTCGCCAACCAGGCCGCGCTGGCCGTCGACCGGGCCCAGCTGAGCGAGCAGGCCTTGCGGGCCCGCCTGCTCGAGGAGATCGACCGTTGGCGCCGCGCGCTGATGGGCGCGGCCTCGCATGACCTGCGCACGCCTTTGGCTTCCATCAAGACCGCTGTCTCCAGCATGCGTCAGGTCGACGCGCAGTTGAGTCCCGCGGATCGGGCCGAGTTGCTGGAGCTCATTGAGCTGCAGTCGGACCGCCTGGCGCGGCTCGTGACCAACCTTCTCGACATGACGCGCCTTGAGGCCGGCGCGCTCGAGCTCCGACCGACTACCGTCAGCTTCAGCGACTTGTTCGATGACGCGCTGGCCCTGCTCGGCGGAATCGTGGCGCCCGGCCGCGTGGCCGTCGATGCGCCGTCGGACTTGCCCCTCCTCCACCTCGATCACGTCCTGATGAGCCAGGTTCTGGCCAATGTTCTCGAGAACGCTGAGCGCCTCTCCCCTCCCAGCAGCGTCATTCAGGTGACGGCACGACGCGCGCCCCGCGATGCGCCGTTGGTCGAGATCGCGGTGACCGACGAAGGTCCTGGCATTGCCCGCGAAGACCGTGAGAGCGTCTTCGAGATGTTCAGTCAGAACGGTGGTGGAGGCAGAGCCGGACTCGGCCTGGCCATCGCCAAGGCCTTCGTCGAAGCGCACGGTGGGCTCATCTGGATCGATCCCGAGGTCACGCACGGCGCCCGGATCGTCTTCACCGTCCCAGCGGCGACACGTGTCGCGGCGACGGTCTGAGCCGTCGGCATGAGCAAGGTGCTCGTCGTCGACGACGATCCATCGCTGCTGAAGGCGTTGCGGATCGGCCTGACGGCCCGCGGGGACGACGTGCTTGTCGCTCACTCGGGTGCAGAGGCCATCAACCAAGTCGCGCTGGCCGGACCGGACCTGGTCATCCTCGACCTCGGCCTCCCCGACATCGACGGGCTGGAGGTGTGCCGGCGGGTACGGGAATTCTCGGACGTCCCCATCGTGGTGCTGTCCGCGTACGGCGACGAACGCCGCAAGGTCGATGCCCTCGACAGCGGGGCCGACGATTTCGTCACCAAGCCCTTCGGCATGGCCGAGCTCGAGGCGCGGCTGCGGGTGGCACTCCGCCACGTCGCGGCCCGTAGCGACGGGTCCGAGAAGGCCACCACCCTCGAGGTGGGCAACCTCGATATCGATCTGGTCCATCACATGGCGACCCTGTCGGGCTCGCCACTGCAGCTCACCGCCAAGGAATTCGAGCTCCTGGCCTACCTGGCGCGCCATGCCGGCAAGGTCTGCACCCACCACATGATCCTCAAGGACGTCTGGGGGCCGGGCTACGGCGCTGAGTCCAACTACGTGCGCGTCTACACCCACAGGCTGCGCAAGAAGATGGGCGACGAGGAGGGCCAGATGCTCAAGACCATCCCCGGCGTCGGCTACCAGCTGGTCCCTGGCGCTCATTCCGGAGTGCCGAACGAGTAGAGCGGGTTACGCATCAGGTGCACGCCGCGCTCGAACGCTGGTGTGCCCTCGACAACGAGACGCGATCCGGCGGTGAGTCCCGGCACACCCGACCGGCCCAGGCAACGCAGGACAAGGGGGCCGGTCCCGTCATACAAGACGACGTCCGTTCGGGGCCGGGGCCGCTCGTAGACTGTGACCGATTGAATGTCGCCAGAAACTCGCGACCGTTGCCGAGGCACCAACACCGCTATGGCGGCGGTCGCGCATCTCATGTCTCGAGCTTGGCCAAGGCCTCATTGAGCTGCAGCACGTTGATGTAAGGCGAGCCCAGGAAACCCAGCTGCATGCCGTTGCTCTGCTGGCTTACCAGGTGTTGCAGAGTCGTCGCCGACAGGCCGGTGGCCCGCGACACCATGGGGATCTGTACCCGCGCGTCCTGAGGGGTGATGTCCGGGTCGATGCCGCTGCCCGACGTCGTGACCAGGTCGGAGGTCGGCTGCACGCCACGCCGGTGCCAGTAGCTGATGAGGTCCTTCGTGTAGTCGAGCAACTCCTGCGAGCGGGGCCCCAGCTCCGTGGCCCCTGACTCGCCCGCCACCCCGTTTGCCACGAGTGGGTCGTCACCCGGGTGCCCGGCGGGATTGGGGGTCTTCGAGTTGCCGTCCGAGTAGGGGCCGAGCGCATCGGGTCGGCCTTGGAAGACGCAGCTGCCGGGCAGGTGGCCTGGACAGTTGGTCTGCGACCAATTTTGACCGATCAGCGTGGAACCGTTGGCCGTGATGGAGCCGTCGGCCTGGTGCTCGAAGAAGAGCTGGGACAGCCCGACGCCGACCAACGGATAGGCCAAGCCGGCGATGAGCAGCCAGATGATGACGAAGATGGCGGAACGGCGGAGTTGGGTGAGCATGCTCGGCTTTCCTTTAGTACGCGTGCAGCGCCACGATGATGACGTCGATCACCTTGATGAAGATGAAGGGGGCAATGATCCCGCCGACGCCGTAGATGAAGACGTTGCGACGCAAGATCGATGCCGCATCGGACGGACGCCACTTGACGCCACGCAGGGCGAGTGGGATCAGCGCCACGATGACCAGGGCATTGAAGATAACGGCTGAGAGCACGGCGCTCTGTGCACTGTGCAGGCGCATGATGTTCAGCGAATTGAGCTGGGGATAGATCACCACGAAGAGCGCCGGGATGATGGCGAAGTACTTGGCGACGTCGTTGGCGATGGAGAAGGTAGTCAACGAGCCCCGGGTGATCAGCAGCTGCTTGCCGATCTCGACGACGTCGATCAGCTTCGTCGGGTTGGAGTCGAGGTCGACCATGTTGCCGGCTTCCTTGGCCGCCGTCGTCCCCGTGTTCATCGCAACGCCGACGTCGGCCTGGGCCAGAGCCGGCGCGTCGTTGGTGCCGTCCCCGGTCATGGCGACGAGCTTGCCGCCCTCCTGCTCCGCCTTGATCAGCTCCATCTTGTTCTCCGGCGTGGCCTCGGCCAGGAAGTCGTCCACCCCGGCCTCCTGCGCGATGGCCGCCGCCGTGAGGGGGTTGTCACCGGTGATCATGACGGTGCGGATGCCGGCGGCGCGCAGCTCGGCGAACCGCTCCTTGATGCCGGACTTCACGACGTCCTTGAGCTCTATGACCCCGAGGATCGTCGCGTCATCGGCCACCACCAATGGGGTGGAACCGGCGCGGGCGATGCGGTCCACGATCTCCTGCAGGTCTTCAGGCGCTGTGCCGCCCTGGTCGATCACCCACTGGCGTACCGCCTCGGCGGCTCCCTTGCGGATCTGCCGTCCATCGACGTTGAGCCCCGACATGCGGGTGGTGGCCGAGAACGGGACGAACTCGTGCGAGCCTGAGAGCTCGCGCTCGCGGAATCCGAAGCGGTCCTTGGCCAAGACGACGATGGAGCGTCCTTCCGGCGTCTCGTCAGCCAGCGACGCCAGTTGAGCCGCGCTGGCGACCTCCTCCTCCGTGTGGCCGCTGGCCGGGAAGAAGTCAGACGCCATGCGGTTGCCCAGGGTGATGGTGCCCGTCTTGTCCAACAGCAACGTCTGCACGTCACCCGCCGCCTCGACGGCGCGACCGCTCATGGCCAGGACGTTGCGCTGCACGAGGCGATCCATGCCTGCGATGCCAATGGCGGACAGCAGGGCGCCGATGGTGGTCGGGATCAGGCACACAAGCAGCGCGACCAGGATCACCACGGAGACGGTCCCCCCGGCAAAGCCCGCGAAAGGCTGCAGCACGACCACGACGGGGAGGAAGATGATGGTCAGCACGGCCAAGAGAATTGTCAGCGCGATCTCGTTAGGTGTCTTTTGGCGGTTTGCTCCCTCGACCAAGGCGATCATCCGGTCCAGGAAGGTCTGGCCCGCCTCGGCGGTGATGCGCACGACGATCCGGTCGGAGAGCACCGTCGTGCCGCCGGTCACCGCCGAGCGGTCGCCCCCTGCCTCCCGGATGACCGGTGCGGACTCACCGGTGATGGCGGACTCGTCGACGGAGGCCACTCCCTCGACGATCTCCCCGTCGGAGGGTATGTGTTCCCCGGGCTCGCACACCACGAGGTCGCCCTTGGCCAGCGCGGCGGCGGGCACCAACTCTTCTTTGCCGTCAGGCAGAAGCCGCCTGGCCATGGTCTCCGAGCGCATCTTGCGCAGGGCCAACGCCTGCGCCTTGCCCCGACCCTCAGCCATCGCCTCGGCGAAGTTGGCGAACAGGACGGTGAGGAACAGCCACACCGTGATCGACCAGTTGAAGACCCCGCCGTGCGCGATGGACTCAATGAAGGTGATGATCGAGCCGACCAGCACGACGAACATGACCGGGTTCTTGACCTGCACCCGGGGATCGAGCTTGGTGAACGACCCGGCAAGGCCCTCCTTCAGGATCTCCGGATCGAAGAGGCCGCGGGATTCCGCCACGCCGTGGGGCGCAGAGGGGGCGGGAGGAGGAGCGTCGGTGGTGATGACGGTCATTTAGAAGAACTTTCCGTGACTGAACTGCTCGACGATCGGACCGAGGGACACGGCGGGGAAGAAGGTCAGGCCGCCGACGATGATGACGACGCCGACCAGCAGGACGACGAACATTGGGTTGTCGGTGCGGAAAGTGCCGGCGCCGGCGGACACTGTGTTCTTGGCCGCCAGCACCCCGCCCAGCGCAATGGCCGGGATCATGATGCCGAATCGCCCGATCAGCATGTCGATGCCGCCGAGGATGTTGTAGAAGGGGGTGTTGCCGGTGAGGCCGCCGAAGGCGGACCCGTTGTTGTTCCCCTGCGACGTCAGGGCATAGAGGATCTCGGAGAAACCGTGCGGACCGCTGTTCTCGGGCGCGATCTGCCCCGGGTGTAACGCCACCGCCAGCCCGGTCACGACCAGCACGGCGAGCGGCATCACAAGTGTCCCCAGGCCGGCCAGCTTCACCTCCGTGGCCTGAATCTTTTTCCCTAGATACTCTGGTGTCCGGCCCACCATCAGCCCACCGATGAAGACGGCGATGATGGCGTAGATCAAGATGGTGTACATCCCGCTCCCGACGCCACCCGGTGTCACCTCACCGATCATCATGCCGGTGAGCAACGCACCCCCACCGATCGGTGTGAAGGAGTCATAGGCCGAGTTGGCCGAGCCGGTGGAGGTCTGGGTCGACGCCACTCCGAAGAGCGCCGAGCTGGGCACGCCGAAGCGCACCTCCTTGCCTGTCGTGTTGCCGTTCGGCTGGTGGATGAGGCCGGCAGCCTGCACGGCGGGATTGGCGTGGGTCTCCGCGGCGACGGCGAAGCCGGTCCAACAACCGAAGATGATCGTCATGGCGGCCAGTACGGCGAGGCCTTGGCGCACGGCCCCCACCATCTTCCCGAACACGTAGGTCAGGGCGACCGGAATGCACAACAGCAGGAAGATGGAGAGGAGGTTGGTCAGTCCCGTCGGGTTCTCGAAGGGATGGGCCGAGTTGATGTTGAAGAATCCTCCCCCGTTGGTCCCCAATTGCTTGATGGACTCCATGAAGCCGACCGGCCCGACGGCGATGGTCTGAGAAACGCCGTTGAGAGCGTTGTGCACGTTGACCGGGCCGCCGAAGGTGTCCACGGCACCCTGGCCGACGAAGATCAAGCCGGCGATGATGGCGATCGGTGTGAGCACGTAGAGCACGGCGCGGGTCACATCGACCCAGAAGTTGCCGACGGTCGGGGACCCCTTCTTTGAGAATCCGCGGATGATGACCAGGGCCGCACCGATGCCGACGGCCGGCGTGACGAACTGCTGCACCGTCAGCGAGCACATCTGCGACAGGTACGTCATGGCTTCTTCGCCGCCGTAGTTCTGCCAGTTGGTGTTGGTCAAGAACGACGCGGCCGTGTTCCACGAAAGGGCCGGCCCGACCGCACCGAGGTGTTGCGGGTTGAACGGGAGCGACCCCTGCAAGCGCAGGATGGCGTAGGTGATCGCGAAAGAGAGACCCGAGAACACGACGACGGATCCGGCGTAGCGCCTCCAGGTCTGCTCTTTCTCGGGGCTGGTGCCGAGGAGTGCGTAGATCGGACGTTCGATGAAGGCGAGGAAGTGCACCCGCCCCTCGAACACGGCGACCATGTAGGCGCCGAGATACCTCCAGGCCAGCGCCAAGAGGATGACCAGGACCACGATGGTCCAGAAGAAGCCCATTCAGAACCACTCGGGCTTGAACATGGCGACCCCGAGATAGAGGAGGAGCAAGACGGAGAGACCGAGCAAGATTCCTTGGATGACGCTCATACCCGCTCCAGGAGCCAGATGTAGCCCAGGAATGCAGCGATGAACGTCACGACGCTGACAACGACGAGAAGATCTGCCATGGGCTCCATGCTGCTGGCCGCACCGTGAACCGAACGTCAACGCGACCCGAATCGGCGTGAACAAAGTGTCAATGGCCGCTGGGCTCCGGCGCTGCCTAAGGTGAGGCGAGTCGTACAGATCGAAAGTGGGGTGGACGATGGCGTTGGACCTGCAAGGGTGCCGTGCGCTGGTGACCGGGGGGTCGTCGGGCATCGGGGCCGGTCTGGCCGAGGCACTGGCTGAGCGGGGTGCGGCTGTCGGCATCTGCGCCCGACGCGCCGAACAGCTCTCCGAAGTGCTGGAACGCTGTATGAAGCACTCGCCCGACAGTCGCATGTGGGTGACCAACCTGGCGGACCCGGACGCGGTGGACCAGCTGGCGGTGGACGTGCTCGACGCCTTTGGCGGCGTCGACCTGCTGGTCAACAACGCGGGCATCCCGAAGCGCCGCCACACGACCGAGCTCGACATCGACACCATCACGGCCGTCATGCACATCAACTACCTGTCGCCGATGCGCCTCACCTACGACCTGCTCCCCCAGATGCTGGCCCGCGGCTCGGGCACCATCGTGAACATCTCGTCCATCGCCGCTCCGCTCAGCGCGCCGGGCGAGGCCGCCTACGACGCCTCGAAGGCTGCGCTCACGGCCTTTTCCGAGGCCATGGCCGTGGACCTGTGGGAAACGGGCATCAAGGTGATGGTGGTCTACCCAGGCGTGATCGACACCCCGCTGTTCTCGCTGCCCGACAACGACGTGCCCGACCTGCCCATCCCGGCCGAGCCGGTCTCGGCCATGGCCGACGCCATTCTGGCGGGACTCGAGTCCGGTGCGGCGCAGGTCTACTTCCCTGAGTACTTCAAGGACCTCGCCGCCTCCAAGGCCCAGGACGTCGGTGCATTCCTGGCCGGGACGGCCGGCTACCTGCGCGAGCAGAAGCTGAAGAAGGGCTAGCCAGGAGGGGACCCGATGAAGATCGAATCAGACGCAGCCGGAATGGACGAGGTGCGCCTCGAGCGCATCACCGAGCACTTCTCATCCACATACGTCGAGACAGGAAAGATCGCCGGCTGCCAGATCACCGTCGTGCGGGGCGGCCACGTCGCCTACCACCGCTCACTCGGGCTCATGGACCGCGAGCTGCAGACCCCGATGTCCGACGACGCCATCTTCCGCATCTATTCCATGACGAAGCCCATCGCGTCGGTCGCCCTCATGCAGCTCTACGAACGAGGGAGGTTCCAGCTCCTCGACCCGGTGCACCGTTACATCCCCGAGTGGCGGACCCTGCAGGTCGGCCTCGTGGGTGACGACGACACCATCACGCTGGTGAAACCCGAGCGGCCGATGAACATGCGCGACGTGCTGATGCACACGACCGGCCTGCCCGGCGGGCTGTTCCCGGGCAACCCCATCGACGCCGCCTTCGGCGAGGCGCGGGCCGCGCTCGGCAGCGGGCAGACGCTCGAGAGCGTCACGGCGCTCTTGGCCGAGCACCCGTTGAAGTTCCACCCCGGTGCCCACTGGAACTACGGGATCTCGACCGACATCGTCGGTCGGCTGGTCGAGATCCTCTCGGGCCTGCCACTCGATGAATACCTGCAACGCGAGCTCTTCGAACCGCTGGGCATGGTCGACACGGGTTTCTACGTCCCCGAGCCATCGCTGCCCCGGCTGGCCGCCTGCTACCAGTACCGGCCGGCGAACACCCCCCGGCTCATGGAGGGGCAGTTCGCAAACGCGATCCTGCGTCCCCGCTCCTATCTCTCGGGCGCCGGCGGCCTGGTGTCGACCACCCGCGACTACGTGGCCTTCTGCCGGATGCTGGCCAACGGCGGCCAACTCGACGGCCGGCGTGTCCTCGGCCGCAAGACGCTGGAGCTGATGACGGTCAATCACTTCCCCGGCGGAGCCACCCTGCAGGAAATGGCGGTGGGGGGCTTCGGCGAGGCCAACTTCGAGGGCGTGGGCTTCGGGCTCGGGTTCGCCATCGGCCTCGGGCCGGCGTCGACCTCCATGGCCGGCTCGGCGGGCGACTTCTACTGGGGCGGGGCGGCCAGTACTGCCTTCTGGGTCGATCCGGCCGAGGACCTCTTTGTCGTCTTCATGACGCAGCTCTTTCCGTCCGCCGCCTACCCATTCCGGGCCCAGCTCCGCGCGCTCGTCTATCAGGCCATCGACGATTGATGGCCGCGGCCGGTCCCCCCGTCGGCCCCGCCGACGCCAGCAGGGTCCCGCGGTTCTCCGGGCTCGCCACCTTTGCCCGGTTGCCCATGGCAGACCAGGTGGCACGCTGGGACATCGCTGTCGCCGGCGTCCCGTTCGATGGCGGCACCAGTTACCGCCCCGGCGCCCGCTTCGGGCCGTCCGCGGTGCGCCAGGGCTCGCGCTTGTTGCGGCCTTTCAACCCGGCGCTCCAAGCCTTGCCCTTCGAGCTGGCGCAGGTGGTCGACGCGGGAGACATCGCCTGCACGCCCTTCAGCGCCGAAGAGGCCGTGGCCCAGATCGAAGCAGGAGCCGACGCCCTGCTGCGCGGCGATGGCCGGCTCGTCGCCATCGGAGGTGACCACACCATCGCCCTGCCGCTGCTGCGGGCCACCGCGCGCCGGCACGGGCCACTCGCCCTCGTCCACTTCGACGCGCATCTCGACACGTGGGACACGTACTTCGGGCAGCGTTTCACCCATGGGACGCCGTTCCGACGCGCCTGGGAGGAGGGCCTCCTTCTGCGCGACCGCAGCGCGCACGTGGGGTTGCGGGGCCCGCTCTACTCCGACGCCGACCTCTCCGACGACGAGTCGATGGGCTTCGCGCAGCTCACCACCGACGACGTGGCGGAACACGGGGTGGGAGAGGTGGTACGCCGCCTGCTGGCACGGGTCGGGGATGCCCCGGTCTATGTCTCGGTGGACATCGACGTCCTCGATCCGGCCCACGCGCCGGGCACCGGCACGCCGGAGGCGGGCGGATTGACCAGCCGCGAGCTCCTGGCCCTGGTGCGGGGGCTGCGTCCCGCCCAGGTCGTCGGCGGCGACGTCGTCGAGGTCTCCCCTGCCTATGACCACGCCGAGATCACGTCGATAGCCGCGGCGCACGTGCTCTACGACCTCGTCACGATCATGGCGGCGCCGGCGACGGACTGAACCGACCTTCTCTCCAGGGGCGTTGTCGCCCCGGCTTTGTAACAGTGCATTCACGTACGGGAAACGAAGGGCGAACGTTGCCTCCGTATGGTGAGCCGCACAGCGCAGTACAAAGGTGGGAAAACCAGGTACCCGACGTGAAGCGAGATCTTCTGGTTGGTGTGGCCCAATGGCTGGCCGCACCAGGGGAGCCGCGCCAGAACATGAACGTGGCGCTCAGCATGATGGACGACGCCGCGTCTCGTGGCGTCGAGCTTCTGCTGCTGCCCGAGCTCTGGTCGTGCGGCTACGACCCCGAGACGCTGGCGCACGACGCCCGGGCGGACGCCGAGCCACTCCATGGGCCCCGGTCGACCAGGCTGGGCCAGGCGGCGCGCCGGCGCGATATGTGGCTGGCAGCCGGGAGCGTGCCCGAGTTGGGTGACGACGGCCGCGTCTACGACACGGCGCTCGTCTTCAATCCCCAGGGCGAACTGGCGGCCTGGCACCGTAAGGCCCATCTGTACCCGCCGACTCTCGAGCCCTCGGTGTTCTCGCCCGGCGACCGGTTGACGACGTTCGACGACCCCGCCCTCGGACGGGTGGGCCTGGTGGTCTGCTTCGACGGCGACTTCCCGGAGGTGGCGCGCACGATGGCCTTGCGCGGTGCCCGCCTGATCCTCGCGCCCGCCGCCTACGAGGTCGAGGGGGCCAACGCCTGGGATCTGCTCTACCCCGCGCTGGCCCTGACGAACAGCCAGTGGTGGGTCCAGGCCAACCAAGCCGGGTCCCACTCCACGTCCACCCTCCTCGGTGCCAGCCGCATTGTGGCGCCCACCGGCACAGTGGTGGCGGAGGCCGGCCGGGCCGTCCCGGGCGCACTCAGCCGGGCCGAGCTCCTGGTCCACCGCATCGATCTGCACATCGCGTACGCCCGAGAGGGGATCTCCGGCCTGCTCGAGGACGAGCGCCACCCGGGGCTCTACTTCGACCGCGTGCCGGCCGAGTCGGCCTGACGCCGTCGGGGCGGTTCAGCCTTGGTCCGTCTGCGTCCGCAGCGCGGCGGCGACGCGGTCACGGAAGATGAGGTACTGCTTCTCCGCCAGCCAAGGCACGTCCGGCAACCGCTGAATCAGGTGCGGTGGCAGGACGACCTCGCCGCTGGCGAATTGACGCCGGGTGAGATCGACATCGACGCCGGCGAACCGGTTCCAGTAGTGAAAGCCCTGATGTGACCCGTCGGCGTGGTCCACTTCCGCCTCGAGCAACTCGCCACCGAGCAGGTCGTGCACGACCAGAGCCGTCACGGCGCACTGGCCGCGTGACGGCTCGCCGGTGCTCCAGTACGGCACGTCGGTTGGATCGCACGTCTCAATCGACCACGAGGCGCGGATGGCCGACTCCAGTCCGGTGAGTGTCAGCGGGTGTTCCTCTCCGAGATGTGCGGGCGGTGTCACCCCCTCAGTCAACACGCTGGGAGGTCGCCTCCGTACGCCCAGCGGGGCGCGACCGCTGGGCGACGGCGTGGTTGCGCGGTCAGACAATGAGCCGCGCGAGGCCCCGAATTTCTCGCCGCATGAGGGCTGTGCTTGCGCCGGTCGTGCTGGGATTACGCGCGCTTCGCCTTACGGTTTCGCCGCGCGGCCGCGTCGGGATGGGCCCCGTGCGCAACGTGCGCGGTGTGTGTCCAGTCGGGCTGACGGTCGGGGCGTCCTCATACCGAATCGCGCGAGCGCGGCGAGCCACCGCGGTGAAGACGGCGACGATCAGGATCACGCCGCCAGGCTGAAGATCAGCACGTAGAACATGGCTCATTGAACCACGGGTTGCAGGACGATTGTCGCTGCCGGCCCGGCATCCATGCCGGGCTCAGGGCGAAGCGGGCCCGTTCGGATCGCTCGAGCCCAGGACGATGCCGGCCAGGCCTTCCACAAGTTGCGCCGTGGCGCGAACCGAGGCATTTGATGAGTGCGTCTCGGCTGTCAGCGCGCTTTCCGCGGCGGCGCGGGCGACAGGCTCACTGATCGGTGGCGGCGGAGCGGCTGCTTCCGCCGCGACCCGCGCCGTGAGGGCTTTCGACGCCTTCCCCACGGTAACGGCGTAGACGTCCTCAGTGCTGCCGAGCGGGCGCGGCAGCGTGGTCGTCACGTAGCCCAGGCGGCTCCCGTCCGGGCGTGTCACGACAGTGTCGAGGACTGCTGCGCCACGCACACGCACTGGGCCGTGAACGGAAGAGGGGATGAAGAGGACCGTGTCCGTCTGGCGGTCGCCCCGTCGACCCGCTGCGGTCGATGTCGCCACCATGGCGAAGCTGCGCTGGGACGGGTCGTAGCTGTACGCACCCAACCGCCCCGCCGTGGCGGTGGGCGATACCCGCATCAGCAGTCGCTGCCGGCTGGCGATGAGAAGGTCTGCCTTTGACGGAGCGGCCTTGGGGTCGCCCTTTCCAGGTGTCCCGTTGCCAGTGGTCTGGTAGCTCGAGCGCTGCCACCGCGTGCACCAACAGGAACCTGGCGCCTTGGACAGGCCCTTCCAGGCCCAGAGCGTGGCACCGATTTGGGTCGACTCTTGCGCGGCCAGCTCGTTGGCCAGGATCGTCGTGTCCGTTGCTGAGGAGTCGCCGAACTCCGTGACGAAGACGGCAGAATGCATGGCCTGTGCCTCCGCCTCTGCAGTCTGGTACCCGAAGGTGAAGTTCGGCGGAAAGCCGCCCGGCTTGGCCGGCAGGCCCAGAAGGTCTTGCTCAATCGTGAAGGCATAGGTGTATACGTGCGGGGCGAAGACCAGGTTGGCGTAGGACGAGAAGGGCGCGGACACTTGAAGGGAGAAATCGACGAGGTTCCTGTAGGCGAGGGGCTCGTAGAAGATCTGCTGCCGGCTGACCGACGCCAATTGCGGGTAGGCGCATGCACCCGTCAGCGACGTCGGGGCGCCGGTGGGACAGGTGGGGCGCCCGTCACGCACACCCGTGAGTGCCTCAATGGCTCGCGTGTAGAAGGGGTAGAGGTCCTGGCTGCTGGCCTGGTACCCGTTGCCGGCAGGCGTCGAGCCGGTCGAGCCGGGCTGCGGCTCGTTCATGAGCTCGTAGCCCAGGACGGCAGGATTGTCCTGAAAGCGCTTCGCCAGCGCGGCAAGCCCGCCGATGTAGTGGTCCTGCAGCCCTGTGCCCGGCGCCTGGCCCTGGCGTCCAGTGACGGTGGCGTTCTGCCAGAAGCTCGCGAACGCGGCGGACTCGGCCGGGTTGAGCTCGTCGATGCCGAACATGGCGCAGCCAGGCTTGCTGTCACTGAGGACCGCCCAGGACGGGGCGCCGTCGCCACCACCTGACGGCGTGCAGCCAGAGGGCGCGGCTGCCTTCTTCGCCGGCAGGATGTAGCGCGAGTACTGGTCCTGGTGCATGTCGAGGATGACGTACACACCTTGCTGGCGCGCCCATCCCACGACCTGGGCCACCCGGTTCAAGTATGTGGACGAATATGTCCCTGCCGTCGGCTCGAGCTGGCTCCAGTTGAGCACCAGTCGGACGACATCGAAGCCCAGAGCGCGCATCTGCGCGAAGTCGTCACCGCTCCCCGGTGCCGTCGATTGCGCGAAGGCGGGAAGGGACGCCTGCACCTCGCACAGTGGTGGCTGGGGGATCAACGACGACGCCTTGGGGCAGCGACCCGTGTACGCCGCCGGCGAGACGGGGAAGAGGGCAGGCCCACCATTGGCGTCCGGATAGGCCACGTCCTGCATGCCGACTGCGGCTGCTCCGTGCAAGAGCACCTGACGACCCGCGGCGTCGGCCAGGTACGGGGTCATGTCCGGCCCGTTGGCCGGTGTCACCACGTGGAGAAAGGTCAGCGGAGAAGTCGTTCCCGTGACGGCGTCCGCGGCGACGGCCTCCCCCGGTGGCACCGAGAGGAAGGCGGTTGCCACGACTGCAGCGGTCAGGACCGCCGATCGCATGAGCCGGGGTGACTTGGGCACGGCGCCGCAAGATAGCGGACTTCGGCTCGCACAGAGGCGCGGCTGGACGGCGCGCCAGCGCGGGGCCACCGGGCCATCCACTGCTCTTTGGGTAGGGTCGCCCTATGGCAGGGAGGAGGGCGGTGCCGGGGAGCGGCGTGCTGCGTCGCCACGTCCACCGCCCAGCAGTCTGCCGCTGGGCCGCCGTGCGGTCCGCGCTGGCATTCTTCGTCGTGATAACAGCAGCGAGCACGCTCACGTCAACCGCAACGGCTGCGCCGGCTTCCTTGCCCTTTCGCGGTCATGGGTCGATCGGGGAGGCGTACGTCACCGGCGCGACTCCCGGAGCGCACCTGACCGTCCTGGACGCGGGCGGCACCAAAGTGGGCTCGGGGGTGGTGGACAGGCTCGGCAGCCTGATTGTGCGCAACCTGGCCGCCGGCACGGGCTACCGCTTTGCGGAGGGCACGCGAACTGGAGCACGGCGCACGGCCGCCTTCGCCGTTCTCTCGCCATCCGCGTCGACGCCACCCGCATCCTTCTCCTCGTCGCAGCAGCTGCACAGCGGGCTCAATTACGTCCGCATGCGCGACGGCATCCTGCTCGCCGCCACCGTGCGCCTCCCCCCTGGCAAGACGCTGGCCGATGGGCCGTTCCCGACCGTGATCGAGTACTCGGGCTACAACGTCGCCGGTCCGCACAGCCTCATTGACGCGTTGGAGGGCCACGCCTCGTCGAGCGACCCACTGCTGCCCTCCACCTCGACCGTGGTGGGCTCGGTCATCGCGCCCCTGCTGGGCTTCGCCACTGTGAGCGTGCAGATGCGCGGCACCGGGTGCTCCGGCGGCGCCTTCGACCTGTTCGGCCTGCCGTCGGACTACGACGGCTACGACGTGGTGCAGGCCGTGGGAGCACAGCCCTGGGTGCTCAACCACAAGGTCGGGATGGTCGGGATCTCCTACTCGGGGTTCTCGCAGCTGATCGTGGCCGGCACCGACCCGCCGGACCTGGCGGCGATCACGCCGCTCAGCCCCACCGACGACCTCTACTCGACCGGCTATCCCGGCGGGATCTACAACAACGGCTTCGCCGCCAGCTGGGTGGCCGAGCGCGCCTCAGACGCCCAGCCGGCGCCCGGAGGGGGCCAACCCTGGGCGGCAGCGGAGATCGCCGCGGGCGACAAGACCTGCCTGGCCAACCAGCGACTCCACCTGCAAGCGCAGAGTCTCGAGTCACTCGTCAGCCCGAACCTCGGCCGCACGCCCTCGCTGTTCGACCCGCGCTCGCCCACGTCGTGGGCCTCCAACATCAAAGTGCCCGTCTTCCTGGCCGGCGCCCTCGAAGACGAGCAGGTGGGACCACAGTGGCCCTCCCTCATCACCGCCCTGCAGGGCGACAGGGACGTCTACGTCACCATGATGAACGGGACGCATACCGACTCACTCGGCCCCGACACGATCTCGCGCTGGCTGGAGTTCCTCGACCTGTATGTGGCCGATCGCGTGCCGACGCCGGCACCGACCCTCGACGCGCTGGCACCCACCCTCTACTCGAGCCTCACGGGCGGCGCACCGTCGGCCCCGGTCCCCGCCGTCCGGTTCACCAACGAACCCTCGGTGGCGGCGGCCAAGGCCGCCTTCGCCGCGCAAGACCCCCGGGTCCGCGCGCTCTTCGACAACGGCGGCGGTGCGCTCGGGCCCGGCGCCCTCCAGCCCACCTCCGACGCAGGCTTCTCGTCCTGGCCGCCCGCCGGCACCGTCGTCCGGTTCGGCCTCGGACCCGGCGGCAGGCTGCAGACGGGCAGAGTGCAGGGGTCGACCACGGCATCCTTCCGGCCCGACCCTTCCGTCCGTCCCGCCGACGATCTGGCCGCGTCGGCCAATGCCTGGGCCTCCCAACCTCCGTATCACTGGACCACGGTGCCGGCCGCCAACGGCATCGCGTTCGAGACTCCCGCTTTCACCACGACGACCACCATCGTCGGACCGGCCAGCCTCGACCTGCGACTGCAGTCGACCGCCGCCGTCACCGACCTGCAGGTGACGGTGACCGAGGTCCAGCCGGGCCAGAAGCAGGAGGCGTACGTGACCTCGGGCTACCTGCGCAGCAGTGACCGCACGCTGTCGCCCGCCTCGACGCCGCTCGACCCCGTGCCCACCTATCTCACGGCCGACCGCCGAGCCCTGCCCACGGGGCGCTTCACCCTGGTGCGCATCCCCGTCGACCCGATTGCGCACATCTTCCGGGCGGGAACGCGGCTGCGCATCGTCATTTCGGCGCCGGGCGGGGACCGTCCTTCGTGGACGTTCGACACCCCGGCCACGCACGGCACAGTGCGCGACACGGTGGCGCTCGGCGGCGCGCAGGGGTCGTCGCTCACGGTCAACGAGGTGGGCGGCATCGTCCCGTCCTCGAGCGTCCCGGCCTGCGGCGCGCTGCGAGGTGAGCCCTGCCGGGCCTACGCCCCGCTGGGCAACCAGGGCTGAGACCGGGCCGGCCCTCGCCGGCCATTGGGTAGGGTCGCCGCCATGGCAGCGACTGCGGGTGACGGGCACCCCGGCGAGGTCTCGCTCTACGAGGGATTGCTCACCACCCGGGCCATCCGGCGCTACACGGACGAACCGGTCCCCGACGAGGCTCTGCGCGACATCCTCTTCGCGGCCACGCGGGCGCCGAGCGGATCGAACCGGCAGCCCTTCCGCTTCGTCGTGCTGACCGACGGACCGGTGGCGGCGGAGGCCAAGCGCCTCATCGGCGACGGGGCGCGCAAGTTCTGGGCCGCCAAGCGCGAGGCCGACGGGTACGACACCGGATCGGGCACCCTGGCCGACTCGCCCAAGGCCCGCCTGGCCAACACCATGCAGCACTACGTCGACACCTACGAGTCGGTGCCTGTGCTCGTGCTGGCCTGTTTCCGGCGCTACCGGCATGTCGACGCGTACACCGACGGTGCGTCGGTGTACCCGGCCTGCCAGAACCTGCTGCTCGCGGCCCGGGCGCTCGGCTTCGGCGGCGTCATGACGGGCTGGCAGTTCGCGACGGACGCCGAACTGCGGGCGCTGCTGCACATCCCCGACGAGGTGGAGATCATGGCGACCATCACCCTCGGGCGGCCCCGGGGCCACCACGGGCCCGTGCGCCGCCGCCCCCTGCCCGAGCTGGTCTACGGGGAGTGCTGGGGCGAGGCACCCTCCTGGGCGGTCGACCCGGCCGGGGCCACCCACACGGCGGCGGGCCCGCCGACCCGCAGCCAATAGAGTCTGCTGTGTTGCGCACGCTCGCGGAAGGCTGACCATGCACGCTGTCGACACGCCCGTCTTCGACGCCGACAACCACTATTACGAGGCGCTCGACTCCTTCACCCGCCATCTCGACCCGAAGCTGGGCCCGCGGGTGATCGAGTGGGTCGAGGTCAACGGCCGGCGCTACCACGCGCTGGGCGGGCGGGTCAGCCGGGCCGTGACCAACCCGACCTTCAACCCGATCGCGCCGGCCGGAGCGCTCGTCGACTACTTCCGGGGCAACCCCGACGGCCGGCCGATGCACGAGCTGATGGGCAAGCCTGAGCCGATCCGCCCCGAGTACCGCGACCGCGACGCCCGCCTCACCACCATGGACGCGCAGAACCTGTCGAAGATCTGGCTCTTCCCGACCCTCGGGATGCTCTACGAGGAGGCGCTCAAGCACGACCCGGGGGCCGTCGTGCTGCTGTTCCGCGCCTTCAACCGCTGGCTGGCCGAGGACTGGGGCATGGCGTACCGGGACCGCATCTTCGCCGCCCCCTACATTTCGCTCGCCGACGTGGACGAGGCGGTGCGTGAGCTGGAGTGGGCCCTCGACCAGGACGCGCGGGCCATCGTGATGCGGGCGGCCGCCCCGATCACGGCGGGTGGTCCCCGCTCTCCCGCCGACGACGCCTTCGACCCGTTCTGGGCCCGGGTCGACGAGGCCGGCATCACAGTGGTGGTGCATGCCGGTGACGCCGGCCTGTCCTCCAATGGCTACGCGGTTGACGGCTTCTCGGCGTCGTTCCGCTCCGGTGGGGGCCGGCCCAGCATCAAGATGTTCGCCATTGAGCGGGCCGCCCACGACTTCCTGGCCACGCTGCTGCTCGAGAAGCTCTTCGACCGCTTCCCCAACGTGCGCGTCGCCTCCGTCGAGAACGGCTCCGAGTTCCTGGCGCCCCTCTTCGCCAAGCTCCGCACGACCACCCGGCGCATGCCGGGCTACTTCTCGGAGGACCCGGTCGTCACCTTCCGCCGCAACGTGTGGATCAACCCGTTCTGGGAGGACGACGTCGGCGAGATCGTGGACCTCATGGGTGACGACCGGGTGATCTTCGGCTCGGACTGGCCGCACATTGAGGGGCTGCCGGAGCCGACCGACTGGGTGACCGAGTTGCAGAAGCTCCCGCGCGAGTCGGTGCCCAAGATCATGGGCGGCAACGTGTCCGAACTGAACGAGCGGAGGCCCGCATGAGCGAGGTGACCGACCAGAACGAAACGGTGGACTCGGCCGCGCCGGGCAGTCAGATTGAACCGCACGTCATCATTTTGTTCGGCGCCACCGGCGACCTGGCGGCGCGCAAGCTACTCCCCGGCCTGCTGCATCTGGCCATGAGCGGGATGATGCCCGACTACCGCATCGTCGGCAGCTCGACGAGCACCCTGACCGACGAGGAGTTCCGGCATCTGGCCCGCCACGCCGTCGACCAGTTCTCGACGGACAAGATCTCGTTGTTGCAGTGGGCGAACTTCGAGAAGCGGCTGAGCTTCTGCTCGACCTCGGCCGGGGCCGAGGCGCTGGCCGACCACGTGACCAGCGCCGAGAAGGACATCGGTGGCGAGCCGCGGCGCCTCCACTACCTGAGCGTGCCGCCGGCGGCCGACCGCTCCGTCATACAGATGATCTCCGACGCCAAGCTGGTCGAGCGCGCGCGGGTCGTCATGGAGAAGCCCTTCGGCACCGACCTGGCCAGTGCCGTCGCGCTCAACGACATGCTGCACTCGGTCTTCGACGAGGAGCAGATCTTCCGCATCGACCACTTCCTCGGCAAGGAGGGGGTCCAGAACATTTTGGCCTTCCGCTTCGCCAACGGCCTCTTCGAGCCCATCTGGAACCGTGACCACATCGACCACGTCCAGATCGACGTGCCCGAAACCCTCGGCGTCGACGACCGCGTCGCCTTCTACGAGGCCACGGGCGCCTTCAAGGACATGGTGGTCACCCACCTCTTCCAAATCCTCGGCTTCATGGCCATGGAGCCTCCGACGGCGCTGTCGGCCGGGCCGATCAACGAGGAGAAGAACAAGGTCTTCCGCTCCCTCCGCCCGCTCGACGTGGCCGAGGTCGTGCGGGGGCAGTACGACGGCTACCGCGACATCCCGGGCGTGGCGGCGGACTCCGACACCGAGACATTCGTGGCGCTGAAGGTCGAGATCGACAACTGGCGCTGGGCAGGCGTGCCCTTCTTCCTGCGCACCGGGAAGAAGCTCGGCAGCGGCGAACGCATCATCTCCATCGCCTTCCGCGAGCCGCCCAAGTCGATGTTCCCGGACAATTCGGGCGTCGGCGCCTCGGGTCCCGACCACCTGACCTTCGACCTGGCCGACTCGTCGAAGCTGTCGCTCTCCTTCTACGGCAAGAAGCCCGGGCCGGGCATGAACCTCGAGAAGCTCAGCCTCCAGTTCGCCCTGCACGAGACAGGCCAGGACGCCGACGTGCTCGAGGCCTACGAGCGCCTCATCCACGACGCCATGGTCGGCGACCACACGCTGTTCAACACGGCCGAGGGGATTGAGCGCCTGTGGGAGGTGTCGACGCCGTTGCTGGAGGACCCTCCCCCGGTGCAGCCGTACGCCCAGGGCGGCTGGGGCCCGCCGTCCATCAACGAGCTGATCGCGCCCCGCACCTGGCGGCTGCCGTTCGAGCGCCGCTGGCGGGGAAGCACCGGCAGCTGACACTGCGGGACCGACGGCAGGTCCGTCCCCGGCGGTTCAGTTGAGGGTGTGCCCGTTCGACTGCGGCAACTCCGGGACCGTGGTGCCGCTCAGGTCGACGGGCGCAATGGGCCGGAACTCGGCGCCGGGACGGATCTTCGGCCGGGCGCGTTCGTCGAGCACCGTCGTGCCGGTGAGGGAGTCCCACGGAGCACGCCGTGGCTGGCGGAACAGGCCGTCCGGCGGTGACGCACCGAAGGCGAAGCAGAGCAGGACGACGGCACCGACGACCACGGTCGGCACGACCAGCACGGTGCAGCAGACGCCGCTGCGGAGGAAGGAGCGCCCCGGGCCGATGGGCCTGCCGTCGGCCCGGGTGGCCACGCGCAGCTTGAGCAGCCGGTAGCTCGGCGTTCGGCTGTGCCGCCACTCGAAGACGCTCCAGGCGAGGTAGCCGACGACCAGGGTGGCAACGAGGAGGACCGCGGTGAGGCCCAGGGCGCCGATGCGCCGCCCGAGGCTCGCCGCTGGTTCCGTACGGACCACAACAAAGACGGTACCGGTCGGAGGCGCCTCGCCGCCCGGGGCCCGCCCGCCATGTTGGATGATGCGCCCGATGACGCGGCTCTGTTGGTGGTGTCGGTCTATCCGAGGGAGGCGGGGCTGACCCCGACCCCGCCCGCCTCGCTGCTGGCGTAGGCGGCGAGGGCGAAGCGGAGGATGTCGGCCGCCTCCTCTCCGCTCCACAGCATTGGGCCCTCCCCCGTGCGGAGATAGCGCAGCCAGTGCAAGCCCGAGTCACGGAAGCTGCTGGCCCAGTCGTCGTCGAGCGCGTGGTACGAGCGCATCTCCCCGTCCAGGTACACCTCGAGACTCGGCTGCTGAATGCCGCGGCCCGTGCACCGGTTGACCCGGGCGTACCCCTTCCAGCCCGTCACCTCCCAGCGCTCGTCGTTCGTGTAGTAGTCGGAGCGGAGGAACATGTCGGTGGCCAGCGTGATGTCCCACACGCCGCGCACGCCGTTCTCGTGCTCCCACATGATGGTCGCCGGCGCGTCGAGCGTGATGCCGGGCACGACCTCGGTGCCGCCGAGCCAGGCCCGCACCTCCTTCACCGGCCCGAAGAGCCAGTGGGCGGTGGCCATCTTGTGCCAGCCATCGTCGAAGACCAGGATCCCCCGGCCCTCCCTCATCTGCCGGAACTGCCATTCGAAGCTGTTGGCCGGGACGTCCCACCCTCCCCGGCCGCTGGCGACCATCTTCATGTGGTACCCGCTCACGGTGCCGATCTCGCCCGACTCCACGACCTCCTTCAACCGGATCAGAGGCTCGTAGAAGACATAGTTCTCCATCACCCGCAGCAACCGGTCGTTGGCCGTGGCCGCGTCGAGCATGCGCCGGGCGCCGTCGAGGTCGTTGCACATCGGCTTCTGCAGATTCACGTGCCAGCCGTAGCCGAGGAGCTCGGCCACGGCCTCCTCGTGGAACGGGGTCGGGAGGAGGACCTCCACGGCGTCGACCTCCAGGCCGCTGGCGGCCAGCTCGGCCGCCGAGGCGAAGGTCTTGGCCTCGGGCCAGTCGGCGGCCCGCTCGTCCCGGCGCTCCGGGAGCTGGTCGACCAACGCCACCACCTCGACGTCCGGATTGTCCAGATAGGCCCGGACGTTCAGGTCGTAGATCCGGCCGAGGCCGATGAAGGCGGCACGCACCGGCCGGTCGTACGGCGTGAAAGTCATGGAAAGCACCTCAGATTCTTCGTCGCCAGAAGCAGCACATTGTGGCGCGGATCCGTGCGGCAGGCCGGGTTGCAGGAGCGCCGGCATGGGAGCAGGCCTGGCCTGTCGACTTTTGGGATGCCATCGCCTGCGCTAATGTCGCCTCGTGCCAGCGGTCCTCGAGGCCGTCCTGATCGGGCTGCTGACCTCTCAAATCGCCTTCATCGTCACGACGGTGTACCTCCACCGTGCCATGGCCCACAAGGCCATCACCCTGCGGCCTTCGGTGGCGTTCGCCTGCCGGTTCATCATCTGGATGTCGACGGGAACGAGACCTCGCCAGTGGGTCGCGGTGCACCGCAAGCACCACGCCCACACCGACCAGGAGGGCGACCCGCACTCGCCGGTGATCTTCGGCTACTCACTGGTGCAGTTCGGGAACGCGGTCCTCTACCGGAGAGTCTCCAAGAACGCCGAGCAGGTATCCCGCTACGCCAAGGACCTGCCCGAAGACCGCTGGGACAAGGTGCTGTTCAACCACGCCCTCCTCGGCCTGGCCCTGGGGGTGGCCCTCCTGGTCGCCGTGTTCGGTTGGGAGATCGGGCTCATTGCGGCCGGAATACACGCCTCCCTCTACCTGCTGGGCGGGGGTGCCATCAACGGCATCGGGCACAAGTGGGGCAAGCGGCCGCACGACAACCTGGCCACGAACAACCAATGGCTGGCCTGGTTGGTGGCCGGCGAGGGACTGCACAACAACCACCACGCCATGACCACGTCCAGTCGGATGTCGTTGGCCAAGGGTGAGGTCGACCCCGGCTGGTGGGCTGTCGTGCTGCTCGTCAAGCTGCGCTGGGCCACCCTCCGGCACGAGAAACTGGCGGTCAAGCCGACCCGAGCCTGACCCCGCCCGGGCACGCTGAGGGTCGAAGGGTCGGGCAAGCTGGTGCGGTGACCGACGACGGGCCGACGGCGGACGCGCACGAGCTGGAGCGCCTGGGGCTCTACGACCCGACGGCGCCGGATGCCCCGGTGCGCCTGGAGCTGATCCACCTCGCCCTTCGCCGGGGGGCCACCCTCGAGGCCGTGGCCAACGCGCCCAACCTCGGCGAGCTCGTGCTCGACATGACGCTGCGGCCCCGGGGGCCACTCCCGCTGCGCGAGGTGGCGCGCGAGGCCTTGCTCGACTGGCCGACGACGTTGCGGCTCATGACGGCTGCCGGTCTCCCCACCGATCCGGACTTCCCCGTCACGGCCGACGAGGCGGCCAGCATCCGGCTCTTCGCCGGGGCGCACAACGCACTGCTCGGCGAGGAGGCGACGCTCCAGCTGGCCCGGGTCACCGGGAACGCCATCACACGGCTGGCCGAGACCCTCGTGGGCGTCTTCCGCTTGCGGGTGGAGCTCCCCCGCCGGGCGGCCGGGAGCTCGTACATCGACGTGGTCACGGAGTACTCCAGACTCACCGAGACGATGCTGCCGAATTTCGTGGCGACGCTGGACGCGGTGTTGCGCCGGCAGATCGTGGCGGCGGCCGAGCGGATGTGGTCCACCGATCCGGAGCAATCGGTCGTGACGGTGCAGCGCACCGTCGGCTTCGTCGACCTGGTGGGGTACACGACCGCTGCCACATCCCTGTCGTTACGCGAGCTCACCACCGTCCTGGTCGAGTTCGACCTCCGCACGGCCGAGATCGTGGCCCGGGGGCACGGGCAGATCGTCAAGACCATCGGCGACGAGGCGATGTTCGTGACCGAGGACGCCACGGACGCCTGCCGGATCGCCCGCGACCTGGCCGAGGCAACGGGCGGGACGCTCCCCCCGGTGCGAATCGGGCTGGCCACGGGCGAGATGGCCTCGGTGTTCGGCGACCTCTACGGCCCCGACGTCAACCTGGCGGCGCGCCTGGTTGGTGCGGCGGAACCTTCGACGGCCGTGGTCTCGGCATCGGTCCGGGCCGCGGCGAGGGGCTTCGAATTCGAGTCGCTGCCGCCTCTGACGCTGAAGGGGTTCGCGGAGCCCGTGACGGCGTACCGGATCGGGCGAGCGGCACCATGAACGACTCCTCGGACCAGGGCTACTCGCCGGCCGCGCCCTCGAGGACGGCCAGCAGCTCGTCGCCCCAGCGCTCCAGGCGCACGGGCCCGATGCCCTTGCAACGGGCCAACTCGGTCAACGTCCTCGGCCGCACCGTGGCGATACCGGCCAACTCGCTGTCGTTCAGCACGACGTAGGCCGGCACCGACGCCTGCTTCGCCGCCTCGGAGCGCCACTCCCGGAGGGCCTGCGCACACTGGTCCGTGGCGCCGGTGTCGGTTCCGGGTGCCACGAGCACCACGGTGACCCCGTCCACTCGCACCTCGGAGCCGAACGGCACCTTCAGTCGCGCTGTCCCCACGCGGAGCGTGGCGGTCGACTCCGCGAGATCGACGACGGTGCCCGAATGGCCTCCGTGGAGGAGCGCCAGGCCGACTTCGGCCGCCACGACCGGCATGGTGGAGGTTGGTCGCGCTGGGCTGGTCCGTTGCCCTCTCGTGCCGGACGGCCCGCGCTCGGGGAGCGGTCTCGCCGGCCGCAGCACCGGCGTGCGGGCTCTGCTCCCGTCGAGCTCCGCCACGAAGGGTGACGGCCCCTGCCTGTCGGCGAGCACCACCACCTGCCGGATGGCGCGGGTCAGCGCCACGTGGAAGACCCGCCGCTCGCCTTCCTCGTCGTCGCTCAGCCGGTGCGGGAGGAGCCCTTCGGAGGCGCCGTACACGACGACGTGCTCCCACTCCCGGCCCTTGATCTTGTGGATCGTCGACAGGTGCACCGCGGGTCCCTCGACCGGTTGCCGTCCCAGGGCATTCCGCAGCCACGCCTCGAAGGTGGCCACGTCCGGATGGAGTGCCGCGAGCGACTCGAGCGCGAGGAGGTCGTCCGCATGCGTCGACCGGTCGGCTTCCCGCCGGGAGGAATCCAGCACGTCCATGGTCTCGCCCAGGCCGACCTCCGTCCGGACCGCCCGGACGGCCGCCGCGGTGGATGTCCGACACGCGGTGGCGACGGCAGCGATGGAGTTCGCGTAGTCCAAGAGCTTGGAGACGTCCCGCCCCGACAGCCGGCCGGCCAGGCGCCTGATGTCGCCGACCGACGTCGTGGCTCGCTCCGAGAGCATCTTGGCCACGTTGGGGGCGATGCCCCGGGAAGGCCGCCGAATCGTCTGGGTGATGTCGTCCCGGCGGATCGCATCAGGAGCCAGGCCCATGCGCACGTACGCCAAGGTCGTCGCGATCCCCGTTCGTCGCAGCACGTCGACACTCAACGGGGCGGTGCAGGGGATGCCCGCTTCGGAGAGAGCGACCTGCACGGGCAGCAGGGTCGAGTTGACCCTCGAGAGCACCGCGATCTCCTGGGCCCCGACGCCGGCGTCCGTCCACGCCACGACGGCGGCCACGGCTGTCCCGGGGAGCTGCCCGGCGTCGGCGTGCAGGACGGCGACCGGTCCGTGCCGGTCGAGGGGATCACCGAAACCAGGCAGCGCGTCGGTGCTCCCACTGGGCGTCGTGATCGTCTTGTCGATCCGGATGGCGTTGTAGGAGAGCACATGCCGCGCGGCACCGACCACCGCCGGCGGACACCGGTAGTTGACCTCGAGTGCGTACTCCTGCGCGCCGGGGAAGAAGTCCGCGAACCCGATCAGGTACTCGGGGGTGGCGCCGGAGTAGCCGTAGATGACCTGGTCGTCGTCGCCCACACCGAAGCAGTTGAACGCCGGGGCACAGAGCAACCGGATCAGTAGCATGTGGGCGGGGTTCAGGTCCTGGAACTCGTCCACCAGCAGGTGCCGGCAACGACTCTGGGCCGCGCCACGTGCCTCGGGGTCGCGCAACAGGATCTCGATGGCGAGGTAGATCTGTTCGTCGAAGTCGACAGCGCCGCTCTCGGCCATGGCCTGGCGGAAGGCGTCGAAGCCCTCGGCCAGGCCACTGGCGTCGGGCATCTCCTCCTCGACCGCCGCCGGTGACGAGAGTCCCAGCCGCACGGCCGAGAGCGCATCGATGTACGGGAGCACGGTGTCGGTGTTGGCCTGGCGACGAACCTCGAAGACGCCCTGGACGAGATCGCGCACGCGGGGCTCCTCCAAGACCTGCAGCCGCCCCCGGCGGCCGAACTCATTGCAGATGGAGAAGCCGACGCCGTTCAGCGTCCGGATGTGAGGTCCCCGCGCGGAGACAAGACCGCCGCAGCGCTCGCGCAGCTCGTCCGCCGCCTTCTTGTTGAAGGCCAGCGCGGTCACGGTCGACGGGTCCACGCCCCGGTCCTCCAGCAAGGAGCGGAGGCGTTCGGTCAGGACACGGGTCTTCCCCGAGCCGGCGGGTGCGATGACCCGGGCGGGCCCGGCGGGATGGCGCACGGCCGCGAGCTGGTCCGGCGCCAGGTCGGCCTCCGACTGGAGATGGCCCACGGTCGAGAGGGATCGCGCCTCGGTGTTCCAGCGGTGCGCGATCCCGATGCCATCGACGAGGCGAACAGGGCCGAACGGCCCCCCGTCGACGAAGAGGGGTGTTCCGTCAACGGCCTCGATGTCGGCGGGGCCCGCCTCCTTCACCCCCTGTGACGCGAAGGTCCGGGCGGCTTTGCGTCCGTGCCACCAGACCGGCTCCCCGCTCCGTGCGTCGTAGTTGTTGGCCCACACCAGGAAGTGCAGGCGCTCACGCGGAAACTCGAAGCGCGGGCTCAGGTCATGGACCGGGCCACGACAGGTCTCGCGTTCGAGCAGCTCCTTGGGGTCGATGCCCAGCTCCACCACGACCGGGTGCCGCTCGAACCAGGCGCGCTGCAACGTCGCCAGGACCGCACCCGGCTCCAGGAGCGCCGGCTGATCGACGACAACCCGTGGGCTTCCCCGCCACGGGCCCGCAGGAGTCATGCCAGGCAGGACGACCACGCCACGGCCGAGGTCGGACGGGCCTGGCACTGCCATCTGGACCAACCTACCGGAGGGGTGCTTTTGCGCTTCCCGCCGCGTGGAGTGCCAGCCACGTCGTGCCGGGCACCGTTCCCACCAGGCGGTGCGGGACGTGCGCCCGCAGCATCACCCAGTTGCCCGGGCCGAGTTCGAGGGTCTCGTCGTCGACCTGCAGGGTGGCCCCGCCGTGGAGCACGACGACCCACTCGTCGTGGTCCGGGTCGTAGTCGATCGGCGCACCGAGGGCACCGCTCACGATCTGCTCGACGACCACGTCACCGAGCTGCGCCACCTCCTCACTCCACCTCCTCACTCCACTCCCCCACGGCGGGGGCGGCGGAAGGCGGGCGCAGCCGCCCCCGGCGCGCCGGTGTCACGGCAAGGGCTTCCACTTCTGGACGACGACCCAGCAGACGCCCGCCGCGGGCCCCGGAGGCGGGCCGCGCTTGCACTGGCTCGTCGGCGGATGGTTGTCGTGCACCTCGACCACCTGATACTGCGTCGGACCGGAGAACGTGTGCGGCCCGTAGCTCAGGACCGGGGAGTACCCGCCCGGGAAGTTCGTGATGTGTGACATCGCCTCGACGAACGTCCGTCGGTTGAGGTCCTTCCCGGCCATCGTCGCCGCCTTGGCGAAGAGGCGGATCTCCTGGCACCATCCCTGGACGGGGCCCTGCTCCTCGATGTCGTCGTTGATGTTGCCCTTCGGCTTCTGCGGATAGGCCTTGTGCCACACGGTCCAGCAGCTGCGCACGCCGGGGTCGTACCCACCCTGGGACTCGGGGACCGGCAGGTCGATCCCACCGAGCGTCTCTGCGGTGACGCCCTGCTGGCCGTTGAGCGCCTTCTCGTAGGGAATGGGGATCAGCCCGAGCGCGACCTCAATCTCGGACTGGTAGTCACTGAGCAGGAGCTTGGGGAAGTAGCTCTGCGACGTCTCGGCACCGATGTACGGGGTGAACGCGTTCTCGGGCAGGAGCGGGATGACCGACTGCACCCCGGCCTCCTTCAGCCGTTCGACCGCCAGGGTGGCGTCCGAGTCCGTGGTCGCCGTCTCACCCACGTCCGCCGTGACGGTCACGACCTGGGGGTCGACACCGGCCTTCTTCAGATCCGGCATTAGGTACGAGTGCAGCGCGTCCTGGTCGCTGACCTCGTCGGAGACGACGACGCCCACCTTCTCGCCGTGACCGAGTCGGCCCGAGCTCACGCCCCAATTCACCGTGGCCGCCAGCAGCGGCGCGTCGTCGGCGCCGGTCCACCAGAGATACGGCGCGCCGAGGTTCGTCCAATTGGTCGTCGTCGACCATTGGGAGAGCATCGGCGTATGGCCCTCGCGCGTGATGCAGAGCTGGTTCACGCCCTCGAAGGTGCCGAGCCCGTCGAGGACGGCGAACACGGGCGGGCTGCCCTGGGTCCACTGCTTGCACAGCGATCGCTGCTCGTCGGGGTTCGTGGGGTCGAAGCCCACGATCATGGGGTTGATCTTCCGGCCGTTGATGCCCCCGGCGTCGTTGATCTGGTCCACGAAGAGGTTGATGGCCTTGGTCTGCTCGCCGTACTCGGCGTCGGACTCGATCTCGAACTCGCCCTCGATGCTGCTGAACGAGATGATCGGAAAGACGACGTTGATGCTGCTCGCCGAGACGCCTCGGCTGCTCGTGCTGGCCTGGGTGACCGAGGTCGGGGCACTGGCGCCGGCCGGAACGGCCTGAGCCAGCGCCATTGCGCTCCCGATGACCGCGACCGCAGCCACTGCCCTGGGCAGACATCGTGCTCCCGATTTGCCCCACACTCGCATCGCCAACCCCCGCGCCCGCCGCTCGGAGCGGTGCGCCGGCAGAGGCTACCGCCGCCCGTCGGCCCGTGAGCGCCAGGCCCGATGTCAGGCGAACAGCGACTCGCGGCGGCGTAGGACGGCGCAGAGGGTCTCGTTGTACGGCGCGTCCAGCCCGATCGCACGGCTGCGGGCGACCACCTGGCCGTTGATGACGTCGACCTCCGAGGCCCGTCGGGCGAGGTGGTCCAGCCGCATGGAAGGGCTGGCGTTGGGGATGGTGGCGGCGAAGTCCGTCACGTAGCGCAGCGGGTCGTCGAACGAGAACTCGACGCCCTCGGCCAGCGCGAGCCGGTAGGCCTCCGCAGTGCAGCCGAGCGCCACCTGCCAGGCCTCCGGATCCGACATCAGCTCACCCACCGTGACGTCGAACACCGCGCACGGAGCGCTGAGCGTCACGTTGCAGAGGAACTTCTCCCAGACCATGCGATGCACATCAGCAAAGGCCTGGACGTTGAACCCGGCGTCGACCCACGTCTGTTCGATGCGCTGCACACGGTCGCTGAGCCCACCGCTCATTTCGCCGATGCGGATCAGCCGCATCCCTTCGTGGTGCACGTGCCCAGGCTCCGGGATGGAAGACCCGAACCCCTCGGCGATGCCGATCACGATGTGCGCTTCCGGGATCCGTCGGGCCACCCGCTCACCGGCGCCGAGCCCGTTCTGGAAGGCCATCACCACGCTGTCGGGCTCCAGGAGCGGCGCGATCGCAGCGGCCGCCCCGTCGACGTCCGCCGCCTTGGTGGCGATGACCCAGACGTCACAGCTCCCGACGTCACTCGGGACCCGTCCGACATGGAGGTTGTCGACGACGAAGCTGCCGCTGGCCCCCGAGACGGCCAGTCCGGCGCCGGCGATGGCGTCGATGTGCTCCTGCCAGGTGTCGATGGCCCACACCTCGTGCCCTGCCTTGCCGAGCAAGCTGGCGTAGACCGAGCCCATTGCCCCGGTCCCGACCACTGCGATCTTCATGTCGTCCCTCTTCCGTGCGCCGCGGGTCACGGGAACCGTGCTGCAGGCTCCGACGGCCGGGACGCGATCCTACGGGACGGCCCGAACGGGCCCGAGGGCCGAGGACACCGCTCGTGGGGCGGCCTAGGCGAAGTAGTGGCCCTCGTCGAGGTCAGCCAGCAGGCCCGGCTCCACCGGATGCCAGCCGAGGCGCTCCCGTGTCAGCGCGTTCGAGGTCGGGTTGTCGACCGACACCAGGCCGCCGAGGAAGCCGAAGTGCGCGGCCGCCTCCTCGGCCGGGATGCTCCGCACGGGCACGTCGAGGTGACGGCCGATGACCTCGGCGATGGAGCGGAACGGCACGCCCTCGTCGCCGACGCCGTGCCAGCGCGAGCCCGCCGGTGCTCCCTCCACGACCAGCCTGAAGAGCCGGGCCGCATCGAGACGGTGCACACCGGGCCAGCGCGTCTTCCCGTCGCCCACGAAATCGGACACCCCCTTTTCGCGCGCGATCCCGATGAGGATCGGGACGAAGCCGTGGTCACCCACGCCGTGCACGGAAGGTGACAGGCGGACGGCCGCCGACCGGACCCCTCTGTCGGCCAGTGCGATGGCGGTGTTCTCCGACTCGACCCGCGGCATGACCGAGGAGTGGGACACGTCGTCCTCGGTCCCGAAGGCTCCGGGCGCAAGGCCGACGTCGCCGAGCGCGAGCAGCAGCGTCCCCGTCGTGACGACGAGGGGCTTGCCGGATCCCGCCAGCGACTCCCCGATCGCCTCAATGGCCCTGAGGTCGACGGCCGCCCCGATCGTCATGTCGGAGAAGTCGTGGACGTAGCCGAGATGCACGACGCCGTCGGACGCGGCGGCGCCGCTGCGCAACGTGTCGAGATCCTCGAGGTCACCCCGCAGCACCACGGCCCCGGCCTCGGACAGGGCGGCGGCCGAGGCTTCGGAACGGGCCAGGGCCACGACCTCGTGGCCGGCGCCGAGCAGTTCGGGAACGACAGCGGAGCCGATGAAGCCGGATCCGCCGGTGACGAAGTAACGCATCGTACAAACCTCCAGGTAGACGGCCTCCCCTGGTCCTGGGGCGCCGAGTGATGTCATCTGCTGACATCAGCGTACCAGCTATGTCAGTCGCTGTCATCAGGTACCATCGGGTGCATGGGCCGCTGGGAGCCGGACGCACGGGGCAGGCTCGAGAAGGCGGCCATGGAGCTCTACGTCGAACGGGGGTTCGAAGAGACCACCGTGGCGGAGATCGCCAAGCGGGCCGGCCTGACGGAGCGCACGTTCTTCCGCCACTTCGCCGACAAGCGCGAGGTGCTCTTCGCCGGCGCGGCCATGCTGCACGAAGTGCTCGTGAGGACTGTGGACGACGCCCCGCCGGACCTGGCGCCGGTCGATGCCGCCATGGCCGGGGTCGTCGCCGGCGGTGCGCTCATTCAGGAGCGCCGGGCTTTCGCCCGGCGGCGTTACGAGATCATTGCGGCGAACGCGGAGCTGCAGGAGCGCGAGCTCATCAAGCTGGCGTCACTCTCCGCAGCGGCGGCCGACGCCCTGCGCCGGCGCGGCGTCGCCGACCACGCCGCCAGCCTGGCGGCCGAGGTGGCCATCGCCGTGTTCCGGGTCGCCTTCGAGCGCTGGGTGGCCGATCCCGTTCATCTCGACCTGCCCGCGTTGATGGGCGCGTCACTCGACGAGCTCAGGACGGTCACCGCGGACAGCGGGGCGGGGCGACCTGGCGCCACCGCGGCGTCGTAGGGCGCCGCGACCGGCGCCGGCTCAGGGGACGAGCAGGACCCGGCCGAAGGCCTGCCGGCTCTCGATGTAGGCGTGGGCGCCGGCGGCGTCGGAGAGTGGGAAGGTCCGGTCGATGACCACCTTCAGCTCACCACGCCCGATCGCCTCGAGGTGGCCGGCGATCATGGCGCGGGGCCGAGGCGACAGGAGCAGCTCCGCCCCCAGGAAGTAGCCCGAGAGCGTCTGGTTGTTCCCCCGCATCGTCGAGATGTCGAGGTGCTCCGCCGCCGTTCGCCCGGCATCCCCCACGGTGACGCACCGACCCCGGTAGGCCAGGACGTTGATGCTGCCCTGCAGCGTCACGCCGCCGACGGAGTCGACCACCACGTCCACGCCCCGCCCGTCGGTCAGGCGGCGCGCCTCGGCGACGAAGTCGTGCGTGACGTAGTTGATCCCCTCGTCCAGCCCGAGCTCCTTCAAGCGCTCCAAGCGGTCGTCGCTCGACGCAGTGGACAGGACCCGCGCGCCGGCACGCTTGGCCATCTGAATGGCCGCGATGCCGACTCCGCCCGCCCCGGCGTGGATCAGCGCCGTCTCACCGGCCTGCAGATGGCCGAACTCGAAGAGGCAGTCGTCGGCGGTCCCGAAGGGAACCGGCACGCAGGCCGCCTCATCGGTCGACACACTGTCGGGGATCTTCCAGGCGAACCCGGCCGGCGTGGCCCGGCGCGCCGCGTGCGAGCCGTCCAACCCGACCGTGACGGCACGATCCCCCACCGCGAAGCCCTGGACGTCGGCGCCGACCTCGGCCACCGTGCCCGCACACTGGTACCCGACCACGTGGGGCAGCGCGGTCAGGTCCCCACCCAGCCGGTTCAGCGTGTCGCCGCCCTCGATGCTGACGGCCTCGACGTCGATGAGGACGTCGCCCGGGCCAACCGTGGGATCGGGCACGTCCTCATAGCGAAAGACGTCTGGTGCTCCGGTCTCGTAGTACACCGCTGCTTTCATGATCGGACATACTCCCGCATCCGGAAGGCCTGGCGCGTCGTCATCGCAGGGCCTCGGCCGTGGGGCCTCCGGGCATGGGTTCCGGGGCCCGAGTTCGGCACCGTCCGCCGGGTACGGTCGGGCCCGGGCAGCGTGGAAAGGAATCCCATGAGCGACGAGTCCGGTCCGCTGGCATTGGTGATCGGTGGAGGGTCCGGCATCGGCGCCGCCCTCGCCGACGCCTACCGGGCGCAGGGCACCACGACGGTGACCTGGGACATTGCGGGCTCCCACGACGTCACCTGCGACGTGACCGAGCCCGACGCCATCGACGACGCCGTCGGTGTGACGCGCCTGCGCTGGGGCGTCCCGAGCTGCGTCACGGTCACAGCCGGCGTCGGCCATTCCGGTCGACTCACCGAGGCCGATCCCGACACGTTCGACCGGGTGATGCGCGTCAACGCGCGCGGCCCGTGGCTCTGCATGCGGGCGTGGGTCGGCGCCATGCGGGAGCAGCAGATCGCCGGCTCCTTCGTCGCGGTCTCGAGCATCAGCGCACGGCTGGTGGACCCGACCATGGGGCTCTACTGCGCCTCCAAGGCCGCCCTGTCCATGCTGGTGCAGGTGGCGGCGGCCGAGTGGGGCGGGCTCGGCATCCGGGTCAACGCGGTGGCGCCCGGCGTGACACGGACCCCGATGCTCGGGCGCGGGCTGTCGGCGTCGGTCGAGGGCTCACCGTGGCTGGCCGCTGTCGCCGGGCGCACTGCGCTGGGCCGGCTCGGCGAGGCCGGCGACATCGCCCAGGCCATCGTGGCCCTGCACACCATGAAGTGGGTGACAGGCCAGGTGCTCGAGTGCGACGGTGGGCTGTCGCTCCGCAGCCCGATCGACGCCGGGGGTGCGCGGTAGCGGTCGGTCACGCCGCGAATCGGATGGCGACCTCTTTCGTGTCGGCGGGATCGGTGGAGCTGGCGTTGTTCACAACGACGTAGCACGTGTGCGCGGCGTCGCAGACGCCGTCACCGATGGTGCCCGTGCCGACGTGCAGGACGGCTGAGCCCGATCCGGTCGGGTCGGCGTGCAGGATGTCGGCGTGGGCGAAGCTGCACCCGGACGAACTGGCGGTGGAGATCTCCACATGGGAGCACTCCAGGATGTTGACCACCTTGCCGGGCGTGTAGCCCCTCCACCGCACCGTGACCCCCTGGCCGTCGTGGAGGCCGGAGTCCGGGCTGACCGACGCGTGCAGGTGCACCGCCGCCGTCTTCGGGACAGGCAGCGTGGTGCGCGATCCCTGCGCCCAAGCGGTATGCACAACCGACTGGGAAGACCGACCGTCAGCGGCCACGGCCTGCAGCGCCCCCTGCTGGTGCTTGAGAAACGAGTTGAAGAAGGCCGTCGTCGACCTGATGACCGCACTCGACGTCGGTCCGACCACTCCGGAAGCGGCCATGTGCGCCGTCGATCCGGTCGGATCGGAGGGAACGTCCCAGTCGAGCGCCAGCAGTGCCTTGGGCCCGCGCGCCTGGTTGAAGACGGCGACCGCATCGCCGTACGGCACGAGCCCGTCGTGGAGGTCCTGGACGATCAGCAGAGGAGGTGCCTCGGCCAGGTGGTACTGGCCGCGGCCCAACCCTTCGGTGGTTCCCGCCATGACCACCGCCGCCTTCACCCGCGTGTCACGGCAGCAACTGTTGGCCACGAGGCCCAGCGTCGTGATGGCGCCGTTGGAGTGGCCGGCGGCACCGATCTCCTTGGGGTCGACCAGGCCCGAGAGCGGCCCGTGCGCGGCAGCGGAGGCCTTGAGGACCTGGTCGATCACGAAGCTCATGTCGCCCGGCTGGTTGCCGATGTCCCCGCCGTCAGGGCCGCCCGGTGTCTGACTGCTCGAGAGAGGGAACAGAGGGGCGGCGACCACGTAACCGGCAGCCGCCCAGGCGTTCAGCAGCTCCGTGTAGTCCTGAGGCGCACCGCCCAGGCCGTGCCCGAAGACGATCAGCGGGTATGGGCCATGGGGCGACGCGCTCGCCGATCCGGACCGGGCCGGAAACCAGATGGTGGTGACCAGGGTTCGGGACGGCTGTGCCGCCGCACCGTTCCAGGGCGGCGTCGACCGTGCGTTGTCGACGAAGGTCATCGTCGTGGTGGCCACGAGCGTCGCGCCGGCTGCGCCGGCGGCAGGAGCCGGCGGCGCCACCCCGGCCAATGCACTCGCGGAGAGGAGAAGGCCACAGGCAAGTCCGCCCAACAGCACCGCACGACGTCTCGCCCCCATGGTCTCCCTCCCCGATCCTGACGCCATGGTGCCACAGGGCTCCATGCGACCTAGGGCTCGACGACGGCCCAGCCGCGCCGGCGGAGCTCGACCGCGAGCCTTTCAGCAGGGATCTGGCTCAGCACGTCCTGCTGCACCGATCGCCGCCATACCGGGATTTCCGTCGCCTTCTCTTCGTCCGGGTCCTGATCGCGGAGTCGATTGAGGAGCGCGTCCGCTTCGCTTCGGGTGAACTTGCCCGCCGCCTGGCGCTGCGTGAACCCCATCGGACCGCGTGCGTCTCGGAAGTCGCTGTGGCCGGCCTCCTGCAGGAGCGTGAGAATCTCCTGCACCTGCCTCCCCGACGCCGGTGGTCCCTGTTGCTGCCCGAATGCCATGAGCCCAGTCTTGCCGGTCGCTGCGACAGGGAGGGTCAGAGCACCTCGATGCCGATCCGGCGCAGCCTGTCGAGTGCTTTCTGGCGGGACGTGTCGCTGGTGCAGGCCGTTGGGCTGCCGAGGACTTGGACCGACAGGCCTCGCTTCTGGGCCGCCCTTTCGGTCGCGCTGACGCAGGCCTTGGTGTAGAGGCCGGCCAGACGGACGCGCTCCACGCCCGCCTCTTGGAGCACGGCCGCCAGCTCGGGGTTGCAGAAGGCGTTCGACTTCCACTTCGAGATGTACAGCGCGCCGGGCGGATCGATGCGGGAGTCCCACGCAGCTCCCGTACTGCCCCGCATCGCTGCATGACGGCGGAACAGGTTGCCGATCAGGTCGCTCCACCGGAACTCGTTCCCGATACGGATGACGAGGTCGCCGTCGGCGTGTGCGCCAGCGACTGCCTGCCCGGCCGCCGTGATGACGGGTTGCACCTGCTCCCCGGCGACCGGCATTCTGCCGTCCGGGTCGAGGAAGTCCTCCTGGAAGTCCAGAAGGAGCAGAGCCCCGCGTCGTCCCCCCGCCACCGCGCCAGAATGGCGCGCGCGACCCCGCCCAGGCGCTGTCAGTCCCTGATCCAGATCCTCAACGGGCCGACGGCGCCGAACCCGCACTCTTCGGCTGGAGCCAGTTCGTCCGCCGTCTCGTAGCCGACCAAGGGCAGCCCAGGAAACCGCCCGCCCGCGAACGCAACACACTGCGCCCACGTGTCCACGACCCGTCCCGACAGGGTGAAGACATTCGAGACACCGACCACGCCGTCACTTCTGTTGAGAATCCCCCCGGCAACGACCGCGCCCCGCTCGACCCGAGCTCCGACCACGATCTCGTCGCGGGCAAGGATCGCGTGCGCGACACGGGTGCTGGTTCCGTGCGTGGCGCTCCACGCCTCATTCCACACGCCCAGCATGGCTTCGTCACGCACGGCCGACCACGTCGCGCCTGTTTCGTTCCCAGAGGGGATCGGCGGCGGCCTGACGATCCACTGCGCGTCGAGCAGCACTCTGAATCCGAGTGGTTCCAGGTCGAGCGCCGCGAAGCTGTCCTTGATGGAGGCCCCGGGTGCCGGGTCGATACGGCTCATGAGCCCGGGAATGGATGGAGAGGGGAGCAGCGTCACCGCATCGGGAAACAACGGCGGTGGTCGGCTCGAGCTCGTCCAGGTGTCGTCGGAGAACTGGGAGGAGGTTCCGGCGAGCGTGCACATGGTGGCGCACCACTCGGCGTTGTTGCGGGCCGCCCTCTCACGCCAGCTTCGCACCGGTGCAGTGTTTCACGGCGGGTCTATCCTGCATCTCGAGTGAGCTTCTTCGAGCCTGCGCCCCCTCCGCCTGAACCCTCAGAACGACAGTGGTCGCCGCCCGCCTGGGACAGACCGTCCGAAGGCTCGCTCCCTGCCACGCTCGCGGTCGACGCGGTCTTGAGCCAGGAGGAGGACGCTGTCGTCGCCATTCCGCATTTGGACGTCTATCCCAACGGATTCCGCGTCAACGTCGCGATCCTGCTCAACCCGAGACGCGCGCACGAGATCCAAGGGTTGGTGCACCGTGGGCCGATGGGCATGGTGCGCGTCGGCGTCGAGTTCGCCGACGGTCGGGTCGGCGGCCGCGGCCTCCGGCGCGGGCCTTTCGATCTCCCGAAGGACGATCAGGGCGTGCCCACCCAGCCCTACGTGGGCTTCGGGGGTGGCGGTGGCGGCACCGGCGGATGGAGGTTCGGCGCCTGGGTCTACCCCTTGCCGCCCGACGGACCGCTCAAGATCGTCGTCGGCCTGCCGCCCCCCGCCAACAGCGAGTCAGCACCACGGTCGACGGATCAGCTGTGCGCGCCGCCGGCCAGCGGGCCAGGGTCCTCTGGAGCTGATGGTCTCCGGCGCGACGCCCGCGCCTCCGACGATCAGACGCCGGCTGGGGCCAGTGCGCCGAGCTCGAGGAGATCGACGATGTAGAGCTCGTCCTCCGAGAGGCCCAGGAGCTCGATGCCCGCCCGGATGATGCCGTCCGGCCCGGCCCGTACGTTTCGCACCTCGCCCACGAGGGTGATGTCCATGGAGCCTCCGACCGGGAGTCGCATGGTGATGCGCCGACCGACCAGGCCGGATGCGTCCGGGTAGCGGAAGTCCATCCCCACACCAAGGGTCGAGAAGTCGAAGACCCCGCAGTCGCGCCACAGGTCGACGTCTTCGCCCTCCACGCAACAAGAGCCCATCCAAACGGCAGATTGGCGTGGTGCCCGCCGGCGATCCTCCATGCTCCCCCTCCAGTCTCGGCGCCGTGTCCATTTTTCTAGACACCGCGCGTCCCGCAACCAATGTCGACCAGAGTCGGGCCCGACTTGAATCGTCCCGCACGCAGAGGCCGGGCCGCATGCCCGCGCACCCCCCCGGCCGGCCGTCCCAGGGGTTCCCCCGGCGGCTGTTGATCCGACCCTCTCGGCCTCGTCCGGCAGCGGCGGAGGCCGGTGGGACGACTACGCACCTTTGTGCCAGCCACGAGGCCGCCAAGTGGTGTTAACACCGCCAGAAACCCGAGACGGCCTGGTGGGGCGCCGGATCGCCGGGAAGTGTTAACACCACGTCCTCCGGGTTCGACCGCCGGGCGGCGGCCACTCGCGTGGTCACGGCCCCGGCGTGTCGGCGGACCGGTGCGGCCGACCCCCACTGGTGGCCGCACCCGGCACAGGGCGCCATGACGCGCCCTCGTCCGTCGGCGCACCCGGGCACCCACGGCCCCAACCGAAATCGACTCGCGGCGTCCCGCTGGTGACGGTCACGCGGACGCCGCGTTCGTCAACCTCGGGACAATTGCACCGCCGAGCCTGGAACGGTAGGAAGGGTGCTTCTGCGTAAGGCGAGGAAGGTTCCGTGGCGCTCGTGAGGAAACCATCGAAGGGGAAGCTGGCGGCCGTCGCGGTCGTCCTCGCGGCCGTGGCCAACATCCTCGGGTTAGGGATCTCCTCCCAGGCGGCCTCGGCCGCCGCCCCCGCCAACGGGACGGTGACGATCACCCAGTCCTGCTACGACCTCGGCTACACCTCGTTCCTGGCTGTGCTCACGTCGCCCCTCGGGACCGTCCGGGGGGTGTCGGGCACCATGTCGGCCTGGGCGAAGGGCGGGATCGCCGGCACGTACGGGGGGCAACTCGCCCTCACCTCGAACATCGACGCGCTCGTGCACGTGTACCCGGGCACCTACGCGGTGCAGCTCTCCGCACGCGACGCGCAGGGGACCACGTACAACTACAGCGGGACCATGGTCGCGCTCGACTGCAACAACGACGTCGCCGGCATCCAGGCCGACCCGAACCCCGGCGGCGGCTATCTCGCCTACACCGGTGGTGCCGCCGTCCTGTCCCACGGGCCGAGCCATGCAGCGGACGAGCCGAGCTTCCTCGCCACGGATCCGCACGCTTCCATTGTGGGATTCGGCGTCAACGCCAGCAACGCCAACGGCGACTCCTATTACTTCGCCGACGCCGAAGGAGGGGTCTTCGCCATCAACGCGCCGTTCTACGGCTCGGCGTCCGGGCTCACCCTGCATGCGCCGATCGTGGCCATGGCACTCACGCCTGATCACGGGGGCTACTGGCTCGTCGGCGCCGACGGCGGCGTCTTCGCCTTCGGCGATGCCGGGTACTACGGGTCCATGGGCGGTGGATCCCTGCAGCAGCCCATCGTCGGCATGGCCGTGGACGCCGCGACCGGCGGGTACTGGCTCGTCGGCGCCGACGGGGGCGTCTTCGCCTTCCATGCGCCTTTCTACGGATCGGCCGGCTCCCTCCACCTGAACAGCCCAATCGTCGGCATGGAGAGCGCGCCCAGCGGAACCGGCTACCGGCTGGTCGGCTCCGACGGAGGCGTCTTCAGCTACAACGAGCCGTTCCACGGGTCCATGGCCGGGCAGCATCTCGCGGCGCCCGTCGTCGGGATTGCCGAGGACCCGGCAACCGGCGGGTACTGGGTCGCCAGCGCCGACGGGGGAGTCTTTGCCTTCGGCGCGCCGTTCTACGGCGCAGAGAACCAGCCGGCTCCGTAACCGCGAGCGGTCAGGCGGGCGGGCCGCCGTGCGCGCGCAATCCGTCGCACACGATCGTGAGCAGATCGCAGGCGGGCGCCGCATCGGCATGCGACGTCGCCATACAGGTGGCCGAGACGAGTGACAGGACTGCGTTCGGCGTGACGTCCGGCCGCACGGCACCGGCCGCCTGCGCCCTCTGGAGCAGGACGCCCACGGCGTCGCGCAGGCCGTCCTTCACCGGGGCGGCGGCCTCCTCGAACTCCACGCCGGCGCCCATGACGGCGACGATGAGATCACGCTTGGACGCGCTCTGCTCGACGACGTGCGCCAAGAAGCCGAAGAAAGCCTCCTGCGGGTCGCCGGCGTCGGCCTGCGCCTGCGCATCGAGGGTCAGGGCGGACAGCCGATCGAGCAGGACGGCCTCGCAGAGCTTCTCCTTGGTCGGGAAGTGGCGGTAGAGCGTGCCCACACCCACGCCCGCCTTCTCCGCGATCAGGTCGACCGGGACCTCGATCCCCTCGACGGCGAAGACGTTCTCGGCGGCCTCGAGGATCCGGGCCCGGTTGCGCAGGGCGTCGGCGCGCCGGGGGCGGGCTCCGGCGTCGGCCGACGGGTCACAGCCCGCTTCTCCCTTCTCGGCTCGGTCCACAGAAATCTCTCCTCCCCCCGTTGACAAACGGAACTCAGGTTCCGTATAGTCTAAGTGGAACCAGAACTCCGATTCCGATTGTAGGCCATCTCAGCCGAGAAAACTAGACCTTTCCAGGTCAGGGCGGCGGGGGCGGAACCCTCGGAACGGACCTCGTTGGACACGGAGACCACTCATGACCACAACCCTCGACCTCCCGGACCAGGACAGCGGAACCGAATCCGGCCCCGATCTGGACCCCAAGCGATTCCGGGCCCTTGCCATCATTGCGGTGGCCCAGCTCATGGTGGTGCTCGACGCCTCGGTGGTGATCATCGCCCTGCCGTCCGCCCAGCGTGCGCTCCACATCTCGACGGCCAATCGCCAGTGGATGCTGACGGCCTACACACTCTCCTTCGCCAGTCTCCTGCTCCTCGGCGGCCGGATCGCCGACTACTTCGGGCGCAAGCGGATGTTCGTGATCAGCCTGGTCGGCTTCGCCGGCGCCTCTGCTCTCGGGGGTCTGGCCCAGAACGCAGCCATGCTCTTCAGCGCCCGGGCCCTGCAGGGTGCCTTCGCCGCCGTCATGGCACCAGCCGCGCTCTCCCTGCTCACAGTGGCCTTCACCGAGCCCAAGGAGCGGGCGCGGGCCTTCGCCGTCTACGGCGGCATCGCCGGAGCCGGCGCCGCCATCGGCCTGATCCTCGGCGGCTTCCTGACCGAGTTCGCCTCCTGGCGCTGGACCCTCCTGATCAACGTGCCGATCGCCATCGTGGCGGCCGTGGCCGCCTTCCGCTACGTCACCGAGAGCCGGGCCACGGCCAACCACGGCTACGACCTGCCCGGTGCCGTCACGGTGACCGGCGGCCTGCTGGCCCTGGTCTACGGCTTCACCAAGGCCGGCACGGACGGCTGGGGCTCGAGCACCACGGTCATCCTGTTCGCCATCGCCGCCGTGCTCCTCGGGACCTTCGTGCTCATTGAGCGGCGGGTGGCCCACCCCCTCCTCCCCCTGCGCGTCGCCCTCGACCGCAACCGCGGCGGGTCCTTCCTGGCCTCGCTCTTCGTGGGCGTCGCCATGCTCGGCACCTTCTTGTCACTGACGTACTACTTCCAGGGCACCCTGGGGTACTCGGCCTTGAAGACGGGCTTCGCCTTCGTGCCGTTCTCGCTGGGCATCATCACGGGGGCCACGTTGGCCAGCCGGCTCCTGCCCCGCTTCGGGCCCAGGGCGCTGCTGACGGGCGGTCTCCTGCTCGGCATGGCGGGACTGTTCCTCTTCAGCACGCTCGACGTGCACTCGGCCTACGCCGGCACGGTGTTGCCGGCCGAGGTGATCGTGAGCCTCGGCATGGGCCTCTCGTTCGTGGCCATGAGCAGCACGGCCCTGATCGGGGTGAACCAGAGCGACGCCGGCGTGGCCAGCGCCCTGGTCAACTCGACGCAGCAAACCGGAGGGACCCTGGGAGCCGCCCTCATCAACACCATCGCCACCACGGCCACGGTGTCCTACGTGGCGGCCCACGGGAAGTCGGCGGCCTCGCTCACGGCCGGCTCCATCCACGGGTACACGACGGCCTTCACCTTCAGCGCCATCGTGCTGGCCGTGGCCGCCGTCACCGCCTTCACCCTCATCCGTCGGGGCCGTCCCGGCACCGACGAGGCCGAGGTCGGAGCAGACAACGAGCAGCCGCTGGTGCTGGCCGCCGCCTGAGAAGATCGAACCACCGGGGCTGGACGCGCCGACGCGGCGCGCCGGCTCGGGTGGCCGGATCGTCAGTCGCTGACGATCTCGATGGCGTACTCGGGGCAGTTGGCCACGGCGAGCCGGGCCTTCTCCTGCAGCTCCGGCGGGATCTCGTCCAGGAGGACGGAGGCCTGCCCGTAGTCGTCGACGTCGAAGATCTCGGGCGCGAGGCCGTAGCAGCGGGCGTGGCCCTGGCACTTCTCGGAGTCGACCCGGATCTTCATGGGAATACCACCGGCAGGATACGTGGCCCGCGCACCTGCCCGCCCGCCCACGTGATCTCCTGCCCCTCGGCCAACGAGAACTCCGGGATCCGGGCCATCCACTCCTCGAGGGCGACCTGCAACTCCATGCGGGCCAGGTTGGACCCGGCGCAGCGGTGGATCCCCGAGCCGAAGGCCACGTGGCGGTTGTGGGCCCGGTCGAGCTGCACCTCGTCGGGCTGCTCGAACGCCTCCGGATCGCGGTTGGCGGCCGGGAAGTTCATGAGGACCTTGTCGCCCGCCTTCATGGGGCAGCCGCCGTACTCAACGTCCTCGGTCACCTCGCGGGCCATGGTCACCGGCGAGTAGGCGCGCAGCAGCTCCTCGACCGCGGTCGCCATGAGGTCTGGCTCGGTGGCGAGGCGGCGGCGGTCGTCGGGGTGCGCCGCCAGGTGCCACAACGAGGACCCGATGGCGCTCCACGTCGTGTCCACGCCGGCAATCAGGACGAGCGCCGCCATGCCGAGGACGATGCCGTCGTCGACCGGCGTGCCGTCGACCTCGGTCGTCAGCAGCTCACTCAGCAGGTCGTCACCCGGGTGCTGGCGCCGGTCCTCGAGCTGTCCGAGGAAGTAGTTGAGGAGGCCTTCGGCCCCGCGCTGGCGGCGCTCGGGATCATCGGCGAATTCGAGCACGTCGCGCACCCAGCCCGTGAAGGTGTCCGACAGGTCGGTCGAGACGCCCAGGATCCGGGCGATGACCCGCACCGGGATCTGCTGCGCGTAGTCGGCCGCCGCGTCGGCCCGGCCCTCGTCGGCGAACCGGTCGAGCAGGCCGCGGCACAGCTCGCGGGTGAGCGGCACGTAGCTGTCGACCCGCGTGTGCGAGAACCACGGCAACAGGAGCCGGCGGGTCCACGTGTGCAGCGGCGGGTCCGCCGAAATCGGGGGCAGGCCGTACTCGAGGTTGGGCCCGTCGAAGTCGGCGTTGGGGTCCTCGTCCTCGTCGCCGGGGATCACGGCCACCTTGAGCGAGCTGAAGTGCGCGATGTCGTGGGCGATCGCGGTGACGTCGTCGTAGCGCGTCGGCAGCCAACTGCTCTTGCGCCGGTCCGTGTGCGCGATGGGGCAGCTCTTGCGCAGGTCGTCCCAGATGCTGAACGGGTCACTGACGTAGCGCGGATCGAGGACATCGAAATCGGTTGCCCAGTCCTGCACGGGCGCAGTGTGTGACATCGGACCCCCCTTTGTGCTGTCTCAGTCCACCCGGATAACTGCACCCTACTGCCGGCGCCGCGGGCTGCCGGCGGCTGGCCGCCCCGGATTCTCACCCGGCCCTCAGCAGCCCCGCAGAGCGGACACACGCGGGACGCGCACGCTGCCGGGACGGCAGATCGCCGCGTTGGGGACACCAGGAGTGCAGACGACATGACGGGTATGACGGCGCAGACACCCTCAGATGACGACCGGACCGGGCTCCCCAGGCCGCGCCAGGGTGCGCGCTGGCGCTGGTCCCTGCCGGGCCGGGCCTTGGCCGCGGGAGGGGCCCTGGCCGCCGTCCTCGGCCTCGGCGTCACCACCGGTGCCGGTGCCGCCACGACAACCGGTCAGACAGGGGCCGCCGCGCGCGGCCGTCCCCCCGGCGCCATGGCCCGGCCCACCGTGTCGGGCACGATCACCGCCCTGAACGGGGACGACGTCACGGTGGTGACGACCGCCAAGAGCGCGGTCACCGTCGTGACCACCTCGAGCACCAGCGTCATCACGAATCCGGGGCCCGGAGGTGGCACCACGTCCGGCGCGTCCGCGCTGAAGGTCGGCGGCTTCATCGGCGTGACGGGGACCAGGGACGGCGACGGCACCCTCACCGCCAAGACCATCACGATCGGCCGGCCGCCCCGGATGGGCCGGGGCTCGGCCGGCCATCGCCCCGGTACGGGCGGGAGGGCGCCCTCGGCGTCGGGCGCGGGCGCGCCGGGTGCGTGACGGCGCGACCGCCCCGCAGCACCTCGTACTGGCGCCCTTCGTCGGTCGCCGGCACGCGCTGCATGGGCCCGCCCGGCGCGGGCCGCACCACGGCGGCACCGTCCGGCGCGTACTGCACGATGTAGGCCTTGCGCACGTCGTCGGTCCGGTTGGGCCCGGTGGAGTGCGGCGTCAGCGACGAGAACACCACGATGCTGCCCGCCCGCACGGGCACAGGCACCGCGCCGGCCGGGTCGCGCAGGCAGACGAACCCGATGTCGGAGTACTCGTGCGCCAACGTGCCGCCGGCGTGCAGGCCCGGCACCACCCAGGGGCACCCGTTCTCCACTGTGGCGTCCGTCAGCGCCACCCAGCACGTCAGGTACTGCTGCGGCTCGACGAAGGCGTAGCCGTTGTCCTGGTGCCAGGGAAACGGGGACTCGGTGCCCGGCTTCTTGTAGACCGCCTGGTCCCAGTAGAGCCGGACATCCGGGCCGAGCAGGTCAGCGCAGAGGTCGGTCAACAGGGGCGAGCACGTGAAGTCCCGCAGCACCGGCGACTGCAGCACGAGATGCGTGGTGAACGTGATCTCGTCGGCCCGCGCAATGAAGAAGCGACCTCCCTCCATCTCGCGCAGCGCATCGGCCTGGCGCGCTTCGAAGGGGTCGATGGCGGCGACCAGCGCGTCCACCTCGGCGCGCCCGAGCGCGTCCTCAAGCACGAAGAACCCGCGCTCGTCGTACTGGCGGGCCTGCGCCGCCGTGACGGCGCGGAACGGTCCGCGGTGCGGGCGCCAGGTGAAGGACGTGTTGAGCTCGTGCGCAGCCGGCGCGCCCATGCTCACTCCCCGCGGAAGGACGGCTCGCGTCGTTCCGCCGTGGCCCGCACGCCCTCGGCGAAGTCGGCCGTGTCACCCAGCCGGGTCTGCTCGGCACACTCGTGCTCCATGGCCAGCCGGGCTTCCTCCACCAGACCATGGCGCAGCGTGGCCCGGATGGCGCGGACGGCCAGCGGTCCCGCCGCGGCCAGCTCGTCGGCATAGGCGATGGCCTGCGCCAGCAGGTCGTCCTCGTCCACGAGGCGATCGCACAGGCCGAGCGCCAGTGCCTGCTCGCCGCCGACGCGTCGCCCGGTGAGCAACAGGTCGGCTGCCGCCTGGCGCCCGACCACGGCCGGCAGGGTCACCGTCAGGGCGAAGCCGTGGTGGAAGGCCAGGCGCGCGAAGTTGGCACTGAAGCGGCTCCGCGGCGTGGCCACGCGGAAGTCGGCCGACAGCGCCAGGCCGCAGCCACCCCCGATGGCCGCACCCTGCACCGCCGCCACCACGGGCAGCGGCGCGGCGAAGAGGCGCAGCGCCGCCCCGTAGAGCGCCGCGATGTCCTGCCCCGCGTTGCCGGCGAAGTCCAGCCCGGCGCAGAAGTGACGCCCCTCCGCGGCCAGCACGACGGCCCGGCACCAGCCCGAGCCGTCGAGCTCCTCGTAGGCCGCGGCCACGTCCTCGATCAGCCCCGTGTCGAAGTAGTTGTTGGGTGGCCGGTGCAGGGAGACGACGCCGACGTGCGCGCCGTGTTGCTCGACCGTGACGTCGGGACTGCTCACCGGGTCGCGCCCTCCGGGTCGATGTCCTGCAGGCTGCGCCAGTAGATCACCGCGTCCTCGCCCGCCACGGCATCGGGAATGCGTCCCAGCTCGTCGAAGCCGAGCCGGCGGTACATGGCGCGGGCGGGGTTGGAGTCGAAGACCAGGTTGAACATCATGGCGTCGAAGCCGAGGCGGCGCGCCTCGCGCAGCGAGTGCTCCACCAGCGTCCGCCCCACGCCCGTGCCCCGGTACGGCGCCAGCACGAAGTAGCCGGCGTTCGCGATGTGGGCGGCCCGCCCGACGAAGTTGGCCTTGATGTACGACGCGCCGATCAGGTAGCCGCCGAAGCGCGCCACCGAGACGGCGGAGGAATGGCGGATCCAGTACTCGTCGAAGTCCTCCCGGGTCACCGGCGCCTGCTGCGGGAACCCCTCTCCGGCGCCGACGATGCGGCTGAATGCCGTGTACAGCTCGTCATGGTCGTCAGCCGCCGCCTGGTGGATCTCTACGGGCACCCACCCACGGTAGTGCCGCCCACCTGGGAGACGACTGATCGCACTGGGGGCGCACTGCGAGCGGGGACCCGCATGCGCAGGTGTTATGTGTTGGCCCCGAACCCCGAGGACCCGATGCCCGGCCGCACCGCTTCGATGGGATCGCGCAGGTCGTCGATGTAGCCCAGTGCGTAGGCCCCCCGGTCGTACCCCATCACCCGCAGCAGGTCGGTCGGCAGCGTCTCGGCCACCTCGCGCGGCACCGAGAGGTACTGGTTCTCCTCCTGGCGCAGCCAGGCCACGTTGTAGGTGATGTTCAGCCCGATGCGGGTGGCGTCGGAGTGGTTGGCCCCGCCGCCGTGGTACACGCTCCCCGAATAGAAGAGCACCGAGCCGCGGGCCATGGTCGCCGGCTCGGTGTCGTCGGGGCCGAAGGCCAGGCGGTCCTCCTTCAGGTTGCTCCCCACCACCACGCGGGTGGCACCGTTCTCCTCGCTGAAGTCGGTCAGTGCCCAGAGGGTGTTGCACTGGACCTCGTACCCTGCCGGGAAGGGGAAGAAGTCGAAGGCCCACTGGTCACGGTGGATCGGTTGGGGCGTCTCGCCGGGGCCGATGGCGATGGCCTGGGTCAGGTGCAGCTGGATGTTGGTCGCATGCCCCAGGAACGTGCGGGCCGCGCCGAGCGCCAGGGGGTGCATGACGAGCTCGCGGCAGCCGGGCGACCGGGCGACGAGCGAGCCGGTGCGGCGGGTGCGGTCGCCGCTGAAATCGTCGGGCCCCGTCGGGGTGGCGTCGAGAAAGGGGCGCAACTCGGCCTCGATGCGCCGGAGCAATTCCTCGGGTGCCACCGCGTCGACGATGACGGCGCCGTCGCTCCCGACCGCGGCGGCCACCTCATCGGGGCCGGCGTCGCTGGTCAGGTGGACGATGGGCATGCCCCATCCTCCCCAACGCCCGGCGGCCGGGCAACTCGTTCAGCCTGGGGACGACGTGCCCGATCCGGTCGCCTGGACGACCAGCCCCAGCTCCATCAGCTTGTCCACCGTCTGGCGCACGTCCAGCGCAATCTCGGTGGCGTCGGTCCCGTGCGCCGCCGCCAGCTCGCGCACCATGTCGTCGACCGGCGTGGTGCCGTCGCAGCGCTCCCACACCGCCGACGCGCTCGTATTGAGGAGGATGAGGAGCTGTCCGACGTCGTCGTAGACCGCAAGGTTGTCGTCCAGCTCGACCGTCGAGGCACCGGTGCGGCGCAGCGGCAGCGTCACCTCGCTTGCCGCGTCAGTGGGCATGATGCGCCACCAGTTCCTGCACCAGCGCGCAGGCCTCGTCCAGGTCCGACATCGTCAGGGCGTAGCACGAGGACTGCGCCACCACCCGGCCGAGGGCGGCGCTCCCGGCGACGCCGTGCGGCAGCAGGTTGACGGCGTGCAGTGCCAGCGAGAGGAAGCCCTCGGTGTCGGACAGCGGGGTCAGCGCCGTCGGCGCGCCGGGGGCGTAGCGCGGCACGATGACCAGGGACGGCGGGCAGGGCTGCCCCACCCGCCGCCCGGTGGCCCCGCCCATCGCCACCTGCCACTCCTCGCCGGCCCACGGGCCGGCTCCGGGCCCGCCGACCCGGTCGGGGTGCAGGTCGGGCAGGACGGCGAAGCTCCCGTGCTTCAACGTGACCGGTTTGGCGTAGGGCAGGAGGTGCCCACGGCCCAGGTCGAGGGCGGCCAGCTCGTCGGTGAGATAGCCGAGACCGGCGCGCGCCAGACCGGCCGTCAACGTCGACTTGCCCGATCCCGACGTGCCCGGCAGCAGAATCCCGGTCCCGCCCGCGTCGAGGGCCCCGGCATGGAAGAGGAGGTGCTCCCCGCTCGCCGCCGCGGCGGAGCGGTTGACGTCCCACACGACCCAGCCCAAGGCGTCGCCGGGACGCTGGCCCTGCGCCAGCGGCTCGCCGTCCCGCGTGACGTCGAAGGAGCCGGCGCCACCGGCCGCGTCCGTCAGTGCGTACCAGTGGTCGACGGGCGCCGCCCCGGGCTCGCGCAGCCCGGCGAACAGGACGTCGACCTGGTGTCGCAGGCGCTCGTCCTCGCAGTGCACGGCGAAGCGAAAGGACAGACCGCGCAGGCTGGCACTGGACCGCACGGCGACGCGCGCTCCGGGCACGGCCCTAAATGCCGCCGGCGGCGCTCCCCGCCTGGTGCCCGTCGGACGGTCCGGCCGTGGCGGGCTTGGCGGCACGGCTGGCCCAGTGCTGCATGGCCCAGCCACCGGCCACCAGCGCCGCGCCGACCTCGGCGTCCCGCTTGATGTCGAGGCCGGTGAAGGCGAGGGAGGTGGGTGGGTCGACGGCGGCCGAGGTGTTCGCCCCCGTGGTCACGCCCTCGGGCCCGTTGGTGTCGGCCGTGCCGCTGGCGCCCACCGAGGCGCCCGTGCCCGGGTCGCCCCCGACGGAGGCACTGGTCGAGACATTGCCCGAGACGCCCGGTGAGCTGGTGCCGGACAAGGCCGCGCCGGCGGCCGGCTTGGCCGTCAGGATCTCGGGGACCACCCAGGCCACCGCGCCGGCGGTGGCCACGGCGGACATGCGTCCCATGGCCTGGCGCCGCGAGATCCGGGGCCGGCCCGTGATCCCGTCGCCCTGCGCTCCGGCATTCCCTTGCGGCTGTTCGTCGTGCATGTCGTCCACCGTCCTGTGCCGCCCTGCAGCGTGCGGCTGTTCTGTCCCGAGTGTCTTGGTAACGGCACCACCCCGGATTTCTTACCGCCGGGAACCACGAATCCTGCAATCCCCGTGAAACAACCACCGCATGCAGCGGCCGGGACCTCCGTTTCCCCATCGTGACAGCGACCACGGCCACCAGCTCCGCGCCTGCGCACGGCGGGCCGCCCCCCGCCGGCTCGGCGTCCGTGACCGAGGCAACGGCCATGCTGCTCTGGGAGGCCTGCCGCCGCGATCCCGATCCGGCCGCCTTCCGGCGTGCCCTCACGGGCGGGGCCGACATCGACCGCGCCGTGGCCGCCGCCACCGACCACCGGATCGCCCCGCTGCTCTGGCGGGCCTTCGGCGCGGCCGACGCCCGCGAGGACCTCCGGGGCTGCCGCGCCCCCCTCTGCGGCATGGCCGACGCCTTCCGCATGGAGGCGCTGCTCCTCATTCCGCGGGCGGTGGCACTGGCGGTACGCCCGTTGACCGACGCCGGCCTGGAGCCGGTGGTCTTCAAGGGACCGGCGGTGGCGGCCCGCTACCCCGAGCCCGGGCTCCGCCCGATGGAGGACATCGACCTCCTGCTGCCGCGCCGCGATCACCTGCGCGCGCTGGCGGCCCTCGCCGCGGCGGGCTGGCGCGTGGTGCGCCCCGGCGGTGGCGACCACTACGACACCGTCCTCACCCATGCCGAGGTGCCGTCTCTCTCGCTGGAACTGCACTACGGGCTGGAGGGGACCTCACAACGTGTCACGGCGCTGGACCCCGAGGAGCTTTGGGAACGCCGCCGGCCGATCGCCTGCGCCGGCACGCCCGCCTTCGGGCTGCCGCTGACCGACGAGCTGGTCGTGCTCGCGGCGCACGCCGGCAAGCCGCACCACGGCTTCGTCCGGTTGGCCTGGATCGCCGACCTGGCCATGATTGTGGGCGACGCCGCCGAGCGCGGCACGCCCGTCGACTGGGAGCGGGTGCGCGCCGTCGCCACCGGCGCCCGCTGCCTCACCGTGGTGGCCGCCGCCCTGGCCTTGGCCGGTCGCGTCGGCGTCGAACCGCCCGCCGGCCTCTTCCCGGTGCCCACCCGGGGCTGGCGCGGCGTGGCCATGGACCGCCTGCTGTCGGTCACCTGGCCGCTGAACCACCTGGAGCTCCCCGGCTACCACCTCAACTACGCGCTGACCGACGCCCGGGCGCAACGCCTCAAGATCCTCCTGGTGCTCCTCGCCTCGGGGCACCGCGTCGGCACCCGGGCCCGCCACGCCGTGTCCTGGCCACGTCGCGCCCGGCTGGCCACGTCGCGCCCGGCTGGCCACGTCGCGCCCGGCTGGGCGCGGGTGCCCCTGAGTCTGCCGTCTGAGTCGGCCGGCTCAGGGGCCGGGGAAGACGTCCCGCAGCGACGCCAGCAGCGCGCCGTCACCCGTGAAGGCGGGTGTGTGGTCGGAGTCGAGCCGCCCGTAGACGAGCCGGCTGAAGGCCTCGGCCGGCAACTCGAGGTCGGGCGACTGCCCCGGCTCCCCCGCCACCAACTCCGCCCCGTCGGCCGAGAGACGCAGCGCGAGGTCCCGCCCGGGCTCGGTGGTGCGCACGGCGATGGTGCGCTCCTCGCCGTCCGGGCGCCCGCTGAAGCGCACAATGAGCGAGAGGTTGTCGACCACCAGCGCCGTCGCATCGGCGGGCAGGCGGGCGCCGGCATCCAACATGACCGCGATGTCCCAGGAGTGGAAGGTGTGCTCGTTCAGCCGCAGGCCCACGAGCTGGTCGAAGCCGAGGCTGAGTGGCCCCATGGAGAAGGTCAGCCCTGCCCGCTCGGCCTCGTCGACCGCCTCATAGGCCGCCACCAGCGCCTCGTCGGCCGCCAGCGCGTCGCCGGTCTGGGCCCGGGGCGCCTTGGCGTTCCATCCGTCCCAGACCGACTGGTTGAACCCCTCGGGTGGAGCGGTTCCCGCTCGCGCATCCTGCAGGCCCCGCAGTGAGATGACCGCTCCCGATCCGAGGTGGGAGAGGACCTGGGCGATCGACCAGTCGTCGCAGTAGGACGGCGACGCAATCTGCGCGTCGTCCAGGGCGCCGGCGAGCTCGTGCAAGCGGTCGACTGAGGCGCGCAACGCGCCGACGGGAGTGTCCATGAGGACGGTCTACCCGTCGGCGGCCCGCGCCGACGCGAGGGCGCGCATCCACCACGCCAGATCGTCGGCCAACAGGTCCAGACGAGTGTCGAGCGGCGCGAAGAGCGACGGATCATCCGGGTCCGGCGCCGAGCGCGCCGCGATGAGCACATCGGGCAGCACGTGCACGGCGTGGCGCAGCGGTGCCATCTCGAACTCGACCGCCACGGCCCGCAGCTGCTCGATCGCCCGCGCACCGCCCGTGTTCCCCCACCCGACATAGGCCACGGGCTTGCGCCGCCACTCGACGAACGTGGAATCGAGCGCGTTCTTCAAGACGGCGGGATATCCGTGGTTGTACTCGCCGGTGAGGATCACATAACCGTCGGCCCGGTCGATGGCACGGCTGAAGCGGACGACCGCCTCGTCGGCGTAGTCGCGCCCGGTCTTCGCCGGCGGGTCGCCATCGAAGAAGGGCAGCGGGTGGTCCGCCAGGTCGACCAGCTCGAGCGCGAACGCGTCGTGGCGCTCCAGGCGGCCCATGACCCAGGCTGCCACCCGCGCGCTGAACCGACCCTCCCGGGTGGTCCCGGTGATGACCTGCAAGAGCACGTGCGCCTTCCCATTCCCTCGTGATCCGGGGCGGAGCAGTGATCCCCGCCGGAACCAACGGTAGCAGGATCCGGCCGGTAGTTAACTTGACAGCTAACTAACCAAAGAGTTAAATATATTCCATGACGACACGGGCCGATGACGACACGGGCCGATGACACCCTCGATGCCGCGTTCGCCGCGCTGGCGGATCCCACCCGGCGCGCCATCGTGACCCGGCTGGCCCGCGGTGACGCCACGGTGACGGAGCTGGCGGCGCCGTTCGCCATGTCGCTGCCGGGGATCTCCAAGCACCTCAAAGTGCTGGAGCACGGCGGCTTGATCTCGCGGCGGCGCGACGCGCAGTTCCGGCCCTGCCATCTGGAGGCCGACGCGCTCGACGGAGCGCTGGACTGGATCACAACGAACCGGCGGGTGTGGAACGAGCGCTTCGACAAGCTCGACGCGCTGCTGGACGACCTGCAGCCGGCCAAGAAGCGAGCGGGTCGCGCCCGTGGCTGAGCACGGCGAGCTGCACATCAACCGGGTATTCGACGCGCCGCGCGCGCTCGTCTTCGCCTGCATGACCGATCCCGACCATCTCGCCCACTTCTGGGGACCGACGGGCGTGAGCGCACCGCGCCATCGGATCACGATCGACGCCCGGCCGGGCGGCGTCTTCGAGACCGTGATGGTCAACGAGGCCGACGGGAGCGAGTACCCGACCCGGGCCGTCTACGACGAGGTGCGGCCACCCGAGCTGCTGGTGTGGACCGAGTCGCATTCGGGCATGCGGGTGCGTTCCGAATTCGTGGAGCTCGGACCGTCACGCACCGAGGTCAGGATCCACCAGACATTTGTGCCCGAGGCGTTCCTGGCGTCCGAGGCTCAGGCCGGGTTCCGCTCCTCCCTCGACCGCTTCGAGGCGTATCTCGCCGGGCTGACCGCATGAGGATGGCGGCGGACACCGCCGACGAGTACGGCGCGCTGGCCAACCTGTTGGAGGCGGCCGCTCCCGCGGTGTGGGATGCACCGTCGCTCTGCGAGGGCTGGCGCACGCGCGAGGTCGTGGCGCACATGACGATGCCGGCCCGCTACGACGGTCCTGCCTTCATGGCGGAGATCGCCGCAGCAGGCGGCGACTTCACGACGTTCTCCAACACTGTGGCGTCACGCGACGGTGCGCTTCCCGTCGCCGCGCTGCTGGCCGACCTCCGTTCCGCTGTGCTGCACGAATGGCAACCGCCGGGCGGCGGCGAGGAGGGCGCGCTCGTGCATTGCGTCATCCACGAGCTCGACATCGTGGAGGCGGTGCCGCTGGAGCGGCGGGTGCCCGAAGGTTGCATCCGCTCCGTGCTCGGGATCGTGACGGCGGCAGGACCGGAGGGCGCGACGAACGTGTTCGGGGTTGACCTCAGCGCCGTGGAGCTGCGGGCGGACGATGTGGGCTGGTCCTCGGGCTCGGGTGCGCTCGTGACGGGCCCGGCGCAGGCCCTCGCGCTGGTGGCCTGTGGACGGCTGCTGCCGCCGGGTCGTCTGCGCGGCGCGGCGGCGCCCCGCTTCACGCACCGCTGAACGGCTGGGCCAGTTGGCGCGCCATCCGGCGGGCCGGAGCGGTGGGCCCCGTGGCTTCGTCGGCCTGCTCCACCACTACGGGACGGCCGGCCAGTCCGGTCCGGTACGGGGTGGCGCCCCTCGTCGGGAAGCGCGCCATGCCGGCGAGCACGTCCCACACGGTGAGGACGATGCCGAGGTTCGCCTCCGGGCGCGAGTCGACCGCGTGGTGCAGCCGGTGGTAGGCGGGGCTGACGAGCACGCGGCCGAGCGGCCCGTAGGACCAGCGGACGTTGGCGTGCGGCAGGGTGCCGAGGCAGACGTAGACCGTGATCAGGACAGGCGCCAGCGGATGGGCGCCGGTGATGAGGAGCACGGGGACGGTGGCCAGGAGGAAGCCGTTGGTGTGCATGAGCGGGTGGGCGCGGAACGACGTGAGGACGCTCAACTCCTCCTGGGAGTGGTGCAGCGCGTGGATGCGCCACAGCGCCCCGACGCGGTGGTCGCTCCAGTGGGCCAGCCAGTTGCACAGGTCCATGGCCAGCAGCGTCGCCACGACGACGGACCAGTGCGGCCACTGCGCCGTCCAATTCGCCTGCAACCAAGAGGCATGGCCGCGCAGGATGACGGCACTGCCGACACTGAGCAGCGTCATGAACGGTGCGATGGCCACGAGGTACAAGAGGAAGTACGACGCGTCCTGCACGTGGCCACGGGCCAGGAAGGGCCGCCGTTCGGCGGGCCACCGCCGCTCGCAGGCCACGGCGACGAGCACGAGCACGACGAAGCCGGGCGCCACGAGCTGGGCCCATCCGGCGGCGAGGGTGGCACCGAGCCCGTGCGAGCCCAGGAGCGCGTCCAGTGCCTCGAAGAGGACGAGGCCGGTGGCGGCCGCAACGCCGAGCGGCCCCCGCGAGTCGAGCGCGGCGCGGCGGCGAGGGGCCGTTGCCTCCCTCGTCGCCAGCTCGGCATTGATGGTGGTCACATGCTGTCCATGGTCTGGCTGTGGGCTCCAACCGTCGTGACGAGTCCCGCCGCGGGAGGCCGCCGTCCATGGGATGTACGGGCGGCGCGCGGCCCGGGATTCCCCCCGGTTGCTAGGGCATCACGTCGGGCGCCGCCCGGCCGGCCTCCCCGGCACGCCAGCGGCGCCAGGCCCGGTACCCACCGGCCAGGTCCCCGGCTCCGGTGAAGCCCAGCCGGCGCAGCGAGTCGGCGGCCAGGCTGGAGGCGTATCCCTCGGAGCACACCACGACGACGGGCTGGTCGTAGCCGGTGACCTCGGGCAGCGTGTGGCTCCCCGCGAGGTCGAAGCGCCACTCGAGCACGTTCCGTTCCACAATGAGCCCGAACCCGAGCTCGCCCTCGACGGCGCGCTGGGCGGCAGGCCGGATGTCGACCACCAGAGCGCCCTCGGTACGGAGCCGCTCGAGCTCGTCGGGCTCGACCCGCCGGATGCGGCTGCGAGCCTCAGCGAGGAGATCGTCGGTGCTGCGGGCCGTCACCGGATGGTCACAGCGCGGTCACCGCGCGGCCGCTGCCATTCCATCTGTCACAGTTCCTGTCCAACCGGGCTGCCGCCTCTCGTCCTCGAACTCGCCGCTGCCGTCGTCGGTCCACGCCACCTCGCGCTCCACGAGTTGCTCGTCGGCCATGTCGTAGAACGTCATGGAGGTCAGGGCCGGGCTGTAGACGTGCAGACTGAGCGCAGGGTGATCCGACTCGTTCGTGACGTCGTGCACGTGCCCGGCACCGAAGGCGAGGGTGGCGCCCGCCTGCAGTTCGTGGCACACGAGGGACAGCCGCCCGGTGTCGTCGCGCCACGGCACCGCCTCCACCAGGGCACCGCTGATCACGCTCACCGCGCCGGTCGACGTGCCGTGGTCATGGAGGTCCACTTTCCCACCACTCGGCCAGGCGATCAGCCAGGCATCGAAGTCGGGCGTCCGAGCCATCAGCCGCCAGGCGCGGCGGTGGATGTCGAGCGCACCCGGCCAGTGCACGGCGGGGGCGAGCCGGCTGGCCACCTCGTGCGCGTCGACGCGGGGGCGGGGGACCATCCGGGAGAGGCTAGGTCCTAATCCCGACTAAGTCAATCGTATTTAGTGACTTTTTACCTCCGTCCCTGGCGGGGGCGGCCGGAAGGGCCAAGATGGCGGCGATGCATCCTTCCGTCCGGGCCCTCGCCGCAAGGCCGCGGCCCGTCTTTCCGACATGAAGGTCATGGGGACCGCCGCGCCTGCCGGTACCGACCCCCCGCCGGCACCGCGTGAGGTCGGTCGTACCCCTTGGAACGAGCGTGTCCGCTCGCTCGTCCTGGGGCCGCACGGCGGCGGCACGACGCGGCGGCGCGCCTCGGACGCGGTGCGCGTGGGCGTCGCCACCGTCCTGCTCGTGATCTGCGTGCCACTGGTGCAGGCCAACACGTCGGTGGAGATCCATGTCACCGAGCTGCTCTCTCCCCCGCCCACGGGCATCCAATGGCTGATCACCGCCATCTGGTTCGTCGGCTCCGTCGGTGTCACGGTCGCCCTCGTCCTCATCGGCCTGCTCGTACCGCGGCTGACAGCGGTGCGGCAAATGGCTGTTGCCGGCGTGGCGGCGCTCCTCGTCTGCATCCTGCTCGACGCGCTCTTGGGGCCCGCTGCGGGACGCCCGCCGATCCCCGATTTCTCCGGGTTCGACCCGCGCTTCCCCATCCTCCAGCTCGCCATCGCCACCGCCGTCGCATTGGCCGGGATCCCCTATCTGAGCCGGCCGATGCACCGGATCGTGATCGGCGCCATCACGCTGGCCGCCCTCTGCGCGGTGGTCGGCGCCTACGGGCTGCCGCTCGGGGTGATCGCCGCGGTGCTCGTCGGGTGGGGCACCGCGGCCGCCTGCCACCTCGCGATGGGCACGCCGAACGGCCTGCCGTCGGCCGCGGAAGTGACCGATGCCGTACGCGACCTGCAGGTCGAGGTGCACGGGCTCAGCTCCATGGCGCGCCAGGAGTGGGGCGTGGCGTCATTCGCCGGCACGGATGCGGCGGGCCGCCCCATTGAACTGGCGGTCTACGGGCGCGACGCCGCCGACGCGCAGTGGCTGCGCAAGTTGTGGCGTTTCTGCATCTACCGCGACTCGGGCCCGACGCTGGTCCTCAACCGGCTGCAGCAGGTGGAGCACGAGGCCTACCTGACATTCCTCGCCGGCCATGCCGGCACCCCGGTCCCCGAGATCGTGGCGGCCGGGCGGTGCGGGCCTTCCCACGACGCCGCCCTCGTCACACGCCTGCCCGAAGGAAGGCGTCTCTCGGAGATGGAAGGGGACGCCGTCAGCGACGACGACGTCGACGCGTTCCTCCGCTCCGTGCTGGTGCTGCGCCAGGCCGGGATCTCGCACGGCGCGCTAAGCCCGGAAACCGTCCTGATCACGGCGCAGGGCCCGCTGTTGCGCGACTTCCGCTGCGCCTCCTCGTCAGCGCCGCCGCTGCGGACCGACGGGGACCTGGCCGCGGCGGTCGCGGCCACCGCCGTCGTGGTGGGCATCGATCGCACCGTGGCGTCCACGTGCCGCGTCCTCGACACCGAGACGGTGCAGGCGGTCCTGACCCGGCTGCAACGCTCCGCGCTCGGTTCCGAGACCGAGAGGATGGCGCGGCCGCAGAAAGGTTTTCTCAAGTCGCTGCGCGAGGCGTTGGCCTCCGAGGCCGGGGTGGAGGCGCCGAAGCTGGTCGAGGCCAAGCGCATCAGCTGGCCCAACCTGTTGATGGTCGTAGGCAGCCTGGTCGGCCTGTGGCTCATCATCGGCGTCCTCACCAATGCATCGGGCTCCCTGAGCGTGATCCGCGGTGCCGCCTGGGGCTGGGTGGCGGGCGCATTCATCCTGGGCCAACTTCCAGCGGTCACCGGCGCCTGGGCGCTGACCGGTGCGGTCATGAGCCCGCTGCCCTTCGGTCGGTGCGTCGCCCTGGAGATCTCCAACATGTTCACGTCGTTCGTCGGCGGCGACGCCGCCGTCTTCGCCGTCCGCGTGCGCTTCTTCCAACGCCAGGGCTCGGACACGCCGGCCGCCATCAGCTCCGGGGCGATCGCCGGCACCGCCAGCTGGGTGGTCAAGGGCGCCTTGTTCCTGATCTGCCTTCCCTTCGCCGCGGGCGACTTCCACAAGCCCACCTCGGGCGACAGCGGAAGCCATGGGGGCCTCGTGTGGGTGATCCTCATCGTCATCCTGGCCGTCGCCGTCCTCGTGGCGGTGGTGGCCCTGGTCCCCCGGGTGCGGCGGCTGGCGAACGAGAAGGCCCGGCCGCACCTCGTCACGATCTGGAGCAACGTGAAGGTCATTGCCGGAGAGCCGCGCAAGATCGCCTACGTGCTCGGCGGATCCCTGGGGAGCCAGGTCCTCATCGCACTCTGTCTCGGGGCGTCCCTCCACGCGGTGGGCGAGCACACCTCCTTCGCCACCCTCATTGTGGTGCTGACCCTGGCCGCCATGATCGGCGGCGCCGTCCCCGTCCCGGGTGGCGCCGGCGTCATCGAAGTCGGGCTGATCGCCGGTCTGACCGCGGCGGGAATCCCCCAGGACCAGGCCGTCGCCGCCGTCTTCATCGAACGTTTCTGTACGGCGTACCTGCCGCCGATCTGGGGCTGGGCCACGCTGGTGTGGATGCGACGCAGCGACTACATCTGACACCCGGATCCGACACACGGCACGCGTGAACTGATTCACAAAGAAGCAGCGCGCACGATTCCTCTCTCCTTTGCATTTTCCCGGCGCTCCCGTGTCGGACGCTGTAACGTCCGCAACGATGCCGGGGGGCTTGAAGGCATGACGTTGCAGTGGACGCGCCCGGTGCGGGCACGTACCCTCCCCCGCTCCGGGTAGACGCCGGTGGCCGCCGTCACCGGCGTTGCGCCGACCCCAGCCGAAGGGGTGCGCGCTCCCGATTCAGCAGAGCCTCTGCTCGCGGCCGACCAGATCACCGTCGGGTTCGGTGGCGTGCTGGCACTCGACGAGGTCTCCATGGCGGTCGGCCACGGCGAGGTCGTGGGGGTCATCGGCCCCAACGGGGCCGGCAAGACCACCCTCTTCAACGTGATCAGCGGGTTCGCGCACCCCAGCTCGGGCACGATCTCGTACCGCGGCGCCGTCCTGCGCCGGCACCATCCGCACGACCTGGCCAAGCTCGGGATTGCGCGCACCCTGCAGGGGATCGGCCTCTGTCCCGGCCTCACCGTGCACGAGAACGTCATGCTCGGCGCAGAGCCGACGCTGCACAGCGACCTGGCCTCCTCCTTCCTCGGCATCTGGCGCTCCAGCCGGGAGGAGCGCACCGTGGGCGCCCGGGCCATGGCCATGCTCAATGAGCTCGACGCCGTCGAGTACGCCCACCGGCTTCCGGCCGCGCTTCCCTACGCCGTGCAGAAGCGCACGGCGCTGGCGCGGGCGTTGATGGCCGAGCCGCAGCTTCTGCTCCTCGACGAGCCGGCGAGCGGGCTCTCCGAAAGCGAGATGGACGAGTTGGGGGAGCGGATCCGCGGGCTGGCCGCACGCATGTCCGTGCTCCTGGTCGAACACCACATGGACCTCGTGATGTCCGTGTGCGACCGTCTCGTCGTCCTGAATTTCGGACAGGTCATTGCGGAGGGCACCCCGGCGGTCATCCGATCCAATCCCGAGGTGGCGATCGCATACCTGGGAGACCCCGTCAACGGGGACGGACCGTCCCAGCCCCGCGAGGGTGGCCATGCTTGAGGTGCGCGACCTGAGCGTCTCCTTCGGGGCGGTGCAGGCCCTGCGCTCGGTCTCCTTCGACGCCGAAGCGGGCGCGGTGACGGCGGTGCTCGGGGCCAACGGCGCCGGCAAGACCACCCTGCTGCGCACCCTCTCGGGACTCGTGAAGCCGCTCAAGGGCTCTGTGCGTTTCGAGGGCGATGCGCTGCTGGGGCGGCGGGTGGAGTCCATCGCCCGACTCGGCGTGGCCCATGTGCCCGAGGGGCGCGGCGTCATTGAGGAGCTCACGGTCGAGGAGAACCTCCGGCTGGCCACGCTCTGGTGCCTCCACAAGCGGGAACGCCAGGACGCCATTGCAGAGATCCTGGAGCTCTTCCCCCGCCTGCAGCCGTTCCGGCGCCGCCATGCCTCCATGCTCTCGGGAGGCGAACGCCAGATGCTCGTCCTGGGCCGGGCTCTGATCTCCCGGCCTCGCCTCCTGCTGTTGGACGAGCCGAGCCTCGGTCTGGCCCCGCTGGTAACCGCCTCGTTGATGGCGCTGCTACGGGAGCAGACAGAGACCAAGGGCATCACCGTCGTGCTCGTGGAGCAGAACGCCCGCAGCGCGCTCTCCGTCTCGCACCGCGCCGTCATACTCAACCTCGGCCAGGTAGTCGTCTCGGACGACGCCGCCACGCTGGCCGCCGACGACGCGCTGCGTCACCACTACCTCGGGTTCTAGCGCCGTGAGCCTGTTCTTCGACTACACGCTCGACGGCATTGCCAACGGCATGGTCTACGCCGCCCTGGCCCTCGCGCTGGTCCTGATCTACCGGGCGACGCGGATCATCAACTTCGCCCAGGGGGCCGCGGGCATGCTGACGACGTTCATTGCCTTCAGCCTCTTGTCGCGCGGACTCGGCTACTGGTGGGCCTTCGTGCTGGTGCTCGTCATCGGTTTCGCCATCGGTGCGGTGACGGAGCGGTTGCTGATCCGGCCGCTGCACGGCAAGTCCGAGCTGAACCCCGTGATCGTCACCATCGGGTTGCTCGTCGTCTTCGAGGGCCTGGCCGGCACCATTTACGGCAACGCCAGCCGTGGCTTCCCGGCCGCCTTTTCCCAACGCGGCCTACGGGTGGGCAGCACCACGCTCGCCTTCTCCCACTTCGACGTCTTCATCCTCATCGCCGTCCTGGCCTTGATGGCGGCGACCTTGGTGCTGTTCCGTTACACGGCGCTGGGGCTCCGCATGCGGGCGTCGGCCTTCCATCGGGAGATCGCCCAGCTCCTCGGGGTCCGCGTCGGCATCCTACTGACACTCGGCTGGGGCCTGGCGGGCATCGCCGGCTCGCTGGCGGGGCTGCTCGTGGCGCCGACGAGCGCCTTCGGGCCTTATTACATGGACCTGATCCTCGTCTACGGCTTCACCGCCGCCGTCATCGGCGGCCTCGAGAGCCCGGTGGGCGCGCTGGTGGGCGGGCTGATCTCGGGGCTGGTCATCTCCTACGTCGGCGGGTACTTCGGCTCCGGCCTCGAACCGATCGGCGCGCTGGTGCTGCTCCTCGTCGCCCTGATGGCCCGGCCGGAGGGCATCTTCGCCCGGCCGGCGGCGCGGCGGGTGTGACCGTGCACGCTCAGACGGCCCTCCGCTGGCTGCGCCTCCCACGTCAGCCGCTCCTCCGTCATCTCCCCGTCGCGCTGGTGGCCGGAGTGGTGCTCTACGAGGTCACCCTGCACCTGAGCTCGTACGACGACTATCAGGTCGGGGAGATCGCCTCGTACGTCGTCGCGCTGGCCGGCCTGAGCCTGCTGACCGGGGTGAACGGGCAGATCTCCCTGGGGCACGGCGCGTTCATGGCGGTCGGTGCCTACACCATGGGCCTGTTGATGAACCACACCGCGGGCAACTTCGTCCTGGAGCTGGTGGCGGCGACCGGCGTCGCCGCGGCGGCCGGTCTGGTCATCGGCCTCCCCGCCACCCGGCTGAAGGGGCCCTACCTCGCGGGGATGACCCTGCTTTTCGCGCTGGCCGTGCCCTCCATCGCAGACAAGTGGCCGAATACGTTCGGCGGCGACCAGGGGCTCACGACAACTGTCCCGACGGCACCCGGCTCCCTGACCGCGGAGCAATGGCTGACCCAGATTCAGATCCTCGGTGCGCTGATCGTCATGGTCCTCCTCGCGAACCTGCTCTGGAGCCGTTACGGCCGCGGCTTCCGGGCGGTACGGGACGACGAGATCGCCGCCGCGCTGGCGGGAATCCACCTCGTGCGCACGAAGACCATGGCGTTCACGATCAGCGCGGGCTGTGCCGGCCTGGGCGGCGCATTGCTCGCCCTCTCGACGGGCGTCGTCAACACAGGGGAATTCCCCTTGACCCTCTCCATTCAGTTGCTGGCAGCCATGGTCCTCGGCGGCACCGGCACGTTGATCGGCATGGTGTGGGGCGGGATCCTCTTGGTGTACCTGCCCCAGTGGTCGACGTCGCTGTCCAACGGCTTCAACCTCGGGAGCGGGGGGAACGCCTACCTGGCCACGATCATCTTCGGGGTGGTGCTGATCGTGGCGATGCTGGCGGCGCCCAACGGCATTCAGGGCGGCCTCCGCTGGCTGTGGGCCCACCGGCCGCGCCCGGGCGCGGGGTCGCGGCAACCGCCTGACGAGGTCTCCACAGATGACGAGAGCAATGCAACGGAAAGGATAAGGAGGAGCGATGCCAAAACGACCGTGGAAGCGTGAATGGTGGGCCCGATGGGCCCGCGTGTTCGTTGCGGGTTCCATAGGGGTGATGTTGGGAGTCACGCTGTTACCGGCGACCGCGAACGCAGAGAGCACGCCGGGTGTGACGTCGACATCGATCACAATCGGTGCGACCGTACCCCTGACCGGGCCGGCCGCGCCGGGCTACGACGAGATCGCGCCTGCGATGAACGCGGTGTTCAGCTCGGTCAACGCGCACGGTGGCATCGATGGCCGCAAGATCCACTACACGTACCTCGACGACGGCTACAACCCGGCCAACACGGCCACCCTCACCCGGAAGCTGGTGCTGCAGGACAACATCTTCGCCGACGTCGGCTCGCTGGGGACACCCACCCAGTCCGCGGTACAAGGATTCTTGAACGCGCAGAAGGTGCCGCAGCTGTTCATTGAGTCCGGCTGCAACTGCTGGAGCAACTCGAAGTACCCCTACAGCCTCGGATGGCAGCCTCCCTACACCGTGGACGGCAAGATCCTGGGCGCCTACATCAAGGCGAACTTCGCCGGCAAGAAGATCGGCTACCTGTCCCAGGACGACGAATTCGGGCAGGACGTCGTCAAGGGCCTCGACATGGAGATCCCCTCGTCCGACGTCGTCTCGCGCCAGACCTACGACGCGGCCACGCTGGCCGGTCCCCTGTCCAACCAGGTGGCGGCCCTGAAGGCGGCGGGCGCCCAAGTGGTCGTGCTCGCCACCATCCCGGCCGCCACGGCGCTGGCCATGCTGCCCGCCGCGGCCATCGGCTACGCGCCGCAGTACGTCGCGGACAACGTCGGTGCTGACCCACCGACGGTCGGACCGCTGCTCGCCTCGTTCACCCAGAAGGGTGGGGGCACGGCGGCGCAGGCGGCCGCGGCCGGAGGGCTCCTCAACGGGCTGATCACGACGGCCTACTTCGCCCCCGAGTCGGACACGTCCAACGCCTGGGTCCAGGCCGAGAAGAAGCTCCTCGAGAAGTACGCGCCGTCGCTCTACGCCAAGTCGGGACTCGACGGGAACACGCAATACGGCATTGCGCTGGCCTACACCTTCGTCCAGGCTCTCCAGAAGGCGGGGAAGAACCTCACCCGGCAGAGCCTGCTCGACGCCATCAATAACCACGGGAAGAGCTTCGTGACCCCCGGCTTCGTGCCGCTCTCGTACTCCAAGTCGGTCCACTTCGGCTTCGAGGGCGAGGAGGTCGTGAAG